>NZ_JBFUFO010000027.1:52339-139409 GCF_056403395.1 Variovorax sp. P2_H12
GCGGGGGCAGTGCCCGGCCGGCCGGCCTGGGCTGATCTTCATTGCGCCGGGGCGCCGCGAGCGCGCTCGCGGTCCAGGGCGACATCAGGTCGTCGTGGGTCTCGGTGCGGCCGATCCAACTGCGCAGGTGGTCGATGTCCAGGGTGTCTTCGGTCATGGCGGGGTTCGTTCGATGGAGCGGGTCGCGCTCATTCCTGTCGCGGACCGCCGGCCTCGCGCTCGACCCGCTGCCAGATTTCGACGCCCATCGGGTCGTCGATCTCCTCGAGGATGTGGCCCACCAGGCCGATGGCGCGGGCCATCACGCCGAAGCCGCGGATGATGCGCCACGGAAAGCCGAACTCGGAGGCGATCGCGCCGATGGCGCCGGTGGCGTTGATCGGCAGCGACTTGCCCGACACCCGTTCGGCTTCCACCTGCACCGCCTGCATCAGCGCCACGTAATGGCCCGACAGCCCGTTCTCGGCCGCGATCTGGAACAGGCGCGGCGTGCGCGGGTCGATCGGCTTGTGCAGCGGGTGGCCCAGTCCCGGCACGATCTCCTTGCGCTCGCGGAAGGCGGCGACGATCTCGCGCGCCATGTCCTCGAGCGGCCGGGTCGGCTGGGTGCCGGGCGGGATCGCCTCGTACAGCATGCGGGCCGCGCCCTCGGTGCTGCCGACGAACACCGTGCCGAGCCCGCAGAGGCCGGCCGCCACCGCGGCCTGCAGCGCTTCCGGTGCGCCGGCATAGGTCAGGCGCGCGACCAGCGCGCTCGGCGTGATGCCGTGCTCGACCAGCGTGACCACGATGGCGTTGAAGGTCACGGACTCCTGCGGCGTCGGGATGCGGCCGGTGAGCTCGAGGAAGGCCATGTCGCCGAGGTTCAGGTGGCCGAGGATCTCGGACGGCAGGTCGCGCCCGCGCACCGTGATCCGGTCGGGCGTGCTGTGGCCGAGTTCGGTGTGCAGGGATTTCTTGATCTTGGTCATGGGTGGGCAGGCATTCAGCAAAGCGGCAATGCTGCGAATCTAGTCCTTCGCGGCCGCCCTGGTTCAGTCAATGCCGAACCCTGCCTTTGGCAAAGGCGAATGCCGCTCGCGGGGCTCTTCTGGCACGCTTGCCCTCGCCCTCCACTGCTCACCCAAGCCCCCATGGACTCCGATTCCCTGTCAGCGATCCGCGAAGCGGCGCTGGACTATTTCACCCGCAGCGACAGCATCCGCCGCGGCCGCGCGCTGACCGAAGCACAGCCCGCGGGCGACCGCGCACGCGCCGCGGCCGCCGGCTGGGCCGAACTGGCGGCACTGGGCTGGCCCGGCATGCTGGCGCCCGAATCGGCCGGCGGCATGGCCCTCGACCTGTCGGGCGCGGCAGAGATCCTGCACGCCGCCGGCGAGCACGTGGCCCCCGAGCCGCTGCTGGCCGTGGCCGGCCTTGGCGCCCTGCTGCTGGCCCGCCTCGACGGCGCGCCAGCCGCAGCACTGCTGTCGGCACTGGTGGCGGGCCGCAGCCTGCCTGCGCTGGCCTGGCAGGAGAGCGCCGGCGACCTGAGCGACGTGCCGCTCGACTGCGGCTGCGAAGCCGGTCCGCAGGGCGGCGTGCTGCTGCAGGGCGAGAAGCAGATGGTGCTGCCCGGCGCGGCCGCCAGCGGCTGGCTGGTGTCGGCCCGCGGCGACGACGACACCGTGCTGCTGTGGGTGCCGCGCGGCAGCGCCGGCGTGACCGAGACCCTGGTGCCGCTGGTGGACGGCGGCGAGGCCGCCACGCTGCGCTTCGATCGCGTGGCGCTGCCCGCCGGCGCCGTGCTGGCGCAGGGTCCGGCGGCGCGGGATGCGCTGCGGCATGCGCTCGCCGCGGGCCAGATCCTGCAGGCCGCCGAGCTGCTCGGCACCGGCCGCGCCATGCTCGAGCAGACGCTGGCCTACCTGCGCACCCGGACGCAGTTCGGCAAGCCGATCGGCGCGTTCCAGGCGCTGCAGCACCGCACGGTCGACATGTTCATCCACCTCGAGATCGCGCGCGCGACGCTCGACGAGGTGCTGGCGCTGGCCGGCGATCCGGCCGGCGTCGCCATCGAACGGCTCGAGGCCGAGGCCAGCCGGGTCAATGCGCGCTGCACGGCGGCCGCGCTGCAGGCCTCGCGCTCGGCGGTGCAGCTGCACGGCGCGATCGGCTACACGCAAGAGTGCGACCTCAGCCTCTACTACAAGCGCACGCTGCGTCTCTCGGCCTGGCTCGGCAATGTCACGGCGCACCAGCGCCGCTATGCCGCGCTGGCCGACGCCGGATCGCGCACCGACGAAGCCGTGGCCTGGCACGGCGAGTTTCCGCAGAGCGCCGACTGGAGCGCGATGCCGGAGGCCGAGTTCCGCCGCATGGTGCGCGCCTTCCTGCAGCAGCGCTATCCGGCCGCGCTGCGCTACCTGTCGCACCGCGCGCGCTGGAGCGAGATGCGCGAGTGGTATCTCACGCTGTCGGCGCAGGGCTGGGTCGCGCCGGCCTGGCCGCAGGCGCACGGCGGCATGGGCCTCGCGGCCGACAAGATGATCGCCTGGATCGAGGAGCTCGAGCAGCACGGCGTGGCGCGCGCGCCGGACCAGGGCATCGTGATGATCGGGCCGCTGCTGATCCAGCACGGCACGCCCGAGCAGCAGCAGCGCTTCCTGCCGCGCATCCTGGCCGGCGATCACGTCTGGTGCCAGGGCTATTCCGAACCCAACGCCGGCTCCGACCTCGCGGGCCTGCGCACCGAGGCCTTGCAGGCGCGCGATGCCGAGGGCGATCACTTCATCGTCAACGGCCAGAAGATCTGGACCACGCTGGCGCAGGACGCCAACCACATCTTCCTGCTGGTGCGCACCGACCGCGAGGCCAAGAAGCAGGAAGGCATCAGCTTCCTGCTGTGCGACCTGCGCACGCCGGGCATCACCATCCGGCCGATCGACACGCTGGCCGGCGAACCCGAGTTCTGCGAGGTGTTCTTCGACCAGGTGCGGGTGCCGGCCGAGAACCTGGTGGGCAAGCTGCACGGCGGCTGGACCATCGCCAAGGCGCTGCTGGGCTTCGAGCGCATCTTCCTGGGCAGCCCCAAGCAGGCGCAGTACGCGCTGGGCCAACTGGCGCGCCTGGCGCAGTCGCGGCGGCTGTTCGCGGATCCGGTGTTCGCACAGCGCTACACGGCGCTCAGGCTCGACGTTGCGGATCTTTCCGCCGCCTATACAGGGTTTGCCAACATCGTGAAGGCCGGCAAGCCATTGCCCGCCTCGGTCTCGCTGCTCAAGATCTGGGCCAGCGAAACCTTCCACCGCATCGGCGCGCTGCTGATCGAGGCCAGCGAAGAGCAAGGCGCCATCGCGGGCGACCAGGACCTCGATGGCCAGCCCTTCAACGCGCTGTCGCCGTTGATCGGATCGACCTCCGCCATGATCTACGGCGGCACCAACGAGATCCAGCGCAACATCCTCGCGCGGCAGGTCCTGAACCTGCCGGGCTGAGTTCCGCAAGCAAGAGCACACACAGGGAGACCAGACCATGAGCCAGCCGAAGACCGCATCGAACATCGACCTCTCAACCCCTCCTCCGCCCCGGCGGCGCACATTGGCGCTGCTGGCCGGCACGGCGCTGTGGCCTTTGCTGGCGCCCGCGCAGACCGCCGGCCCCGCGCCGCTGCCGACGCTGGTCAAGCTGGTGGTCGGCTACACGCCCGGCGGTCCGGTCGACGGCGCCGCGCGCCTGCTCGCGCCTGCGCTGGCGCAGGAGCTGGGCACGCAGGTGATCGTGGAGAACCGGGCCGGCGCGGGCGGGTCGATGGGCGGCGATGTGGTCGCCAAGGCGGCGCCCGACGGCGCCACCCTGTTCTTCGGCGCCAGCCCGACGATCACGATCAACCCGAACGTGCAGCGCAAGATGGCCTTCGACCCGATGAAGGACCTGACGCCGATCGCGCCGCTGGTGGCCTACACCAACGTGCTGGTGGTCAACAAGGACCTGCCGGTGCGCACCGTGGCCGAGCTGCTGGCCTACGCCAAGGCCAATCCGCAGAAGGTGTTCTACGGCTCCGCCGGCGTCGGATCGTCCAACCACCTGAGCGGCGCGCTGCTCGAGAAGATGACGGGCGCGCCGATGGCGCACGTGGCCTACAAGGGCAGCGCGCCGGCGCTGTCCGACGTCATGGGCGGCACGCTCGCGATGATGTTCGACATCATCGCGACCTCGCGGCCCTTCATCGAATCGGGCAAGGTGCGCGCGCTGGCAGTCACCTCGCGCCAGCGCAACCGCATGCTGCCCGAGGTGCCGACCATGATCGAATCCGGCGTTGCCGACTTCGACGTCGGCGGCTGGTTCGGCCTCTATGGGCCGGCTCGCATGGACCCGGCGCTGGTGGCGCGCATCAACGCGGCGGCCGTGAAGGTGCTGGCGCGCGAGGCGGTGGCGGCGCGGCTGCTCGACCAGGGCTACGAGGTCTGGTCCGGGGCGCCCGCGGTGCTCGACCAGAAGGGGCAATCCGACCGCAAGCTGTGGGCCACGGTGTCCAAGGGCATCGAGGCGGAATAGCGTGGTGCCGTCTCGAATCCACGAACTGCTGGCGCTGCGTGCGGCGCAGACGCCCGATGCGATCTTCCTGCACGAGCCCGCCGGCAACACCTCGTACGCCGCGCTGCAAGCCATGGTCGACGCCGCCGCCGAAGACCTGCGCGGCGCCGGCGTGCGGCCCACCGACCGCGTGCTGCTGGTGGCCGAGAACTGCGCCGCGCACATCGCGCTGATCATGGCCTGCAGCCGGGTGGGCGCCTGGTCCTGCGGCGTCAACGCGCGCATGTCGCCGGGCGAGGTCGTCGCCATCGTCGAGCGTGCCGACGCACGGCTCAGCTACTTCACGAGCGAGGTTTCATCCGCGGCACTGCAGCATGCGCAGCAAGCCCACGCGGTGCCGAGCGCCCTGCCCGGCGTGCTGCGTTCGCCGCTGCGCGCGGGCGCCACTCCGGAGCCCGACGCGGCGCTGGCCGATACCGCGGCCATCATCTTCACCTCGGGCACGTCGGGCACGCCCAAGGGCGTGATGGTGTCGCACCGCGGCCTGCTGCACTTCGGCCGCGTGTCGGCGGCCTCGCGTGCGCTCACGGCCGACGACCGCGCCTACGCCTTCCTGCCGATGACGCACATCTTCGGGCTCGGGACGGTGCTGATGGCCTCGCTGAGCGGCGCCGCCTCGCTGGTGCTGCGCAGCAGCTTCTCGCCCGCGGACATGCTGCAGGCGCTGGCGCATGAAAGGGTGTCGAACCTGCAAGGTCCGCCCACCATGTACGCACGGCTGCTGGCGTATGTGGAAGAGACGCGCACGAAGCCGGCCTTCCCGCAGCTGCGCTACCTCTATACCGGTTCGGCACCGCTCGACCTGGCGCTCAAACAGCGCGTCGAGACGATGTTCGGGCAAGCGCTGCACTACGGCTACGGCTTGTCGGAATACGCCGGCTCGGTGTTCCTGACCCGGCGCGGCGTGGCACGCGACGACACCTCGGCGGGCTACCTGGTGGACGGCGGCGAGGCTCGCATCGTCGCTGCCGACGGCCGCGATGCCGCACCCGGCGAAGTCGGCGAGATCTGGCTGCGCGGCGCCGGCCTGATGCTGGGCTACTTCCGCGACCCGGCCGCCACCGCGCAGGTGATGCGGCCCGGCGGCTGGTACGCCTCGGGCGACCTCGGCCAGCTCGACGCGGACGGTGCGCTGTTCGTCGTCGGTCGCCTGAAAGAAATGATCATCCGCTCGGGCTTCAACGTGTACCCGGCCGAGGTCGAGGGTGTGTTGAATCGCTTTCCGGGCGTGCACCTGAGTGCCGTGGTGGGTGTGCCGGAGGCCGATGGCAACGAGGCGATTGAAGCCTTCGTCGAACTCGAGCCCGGCGCCGCGCTCGACCCCGACGCCCTGCAAGCGCATCTGCGGCAGCATCTGTCGCCGTACAAGCGGCCGTCGCGCATCACGGTACTGGATGCGCTGCCGACCACGTCGACCGGGAAGATCCTCAAGCGGGCGCTGGCGCCGCCCGCTTGACGACCTCTCGATCTCATGCGGCGGAACTTCCCCCCGCGTCTACTCGTTGCGGGGCGTGCAAGGAGGAGGAGAGTCACACTCCGCCTTCTGCGCACTTCGTTGCCGTTTCGCCGGCGAACTGTTACAAGCGTTCCCTCCTCGTCGCGTCAAACGAAAGGGAACAGCATGATGTCCTGTATCAGGCGCCTCGGGCTGATGGTGGCCAGTCTCGCAGCGGCCCTGTTCCTCTTGCAGGCGTGCGCGCAACCCATCGTTTCACAAACGCGGCTGTCCGGCGTTCAGCGCCTCTACATCCTGAACTGTGGCGAAGGCGTCGCGGGAGACATCTCGCGCTGGTCGCCGGGCGTCAATGTGGGCAAGTCGATGCCATTCGCCGACAGCTGCTACCTCATCAAGCACGCGCAGGGCTGGCTGCTGTGGGACACGGGCCTCGCCGACTCAGTCGCGGCCATGCCCGAAGGCTTGCGACCCTCGGATCCGCGCGCGACCACCTGGCACCTGCCGAAGAAGCTCGCGGCGCAGATTGACGAACTCGGCTTGAAGCCGTCGGACATCAAGTACGTCGCGGTTTCTCATGGCCACCCCGATCACATCGGCAATGTCGACATGTTCCCGAACTCGATGCTGCTGGTGCAAAAAGCCGAATACGAGTCCCCGAACGGAAGCTCCCTTCGGGCCCGGCCCAGCGCAACGGTGACCGCACTCGAAGGCGACCGCGACGTGTTCGGCGACGGCAGCGTCACCATCATCTCGACGCCCGGGCACACTGTGGGGCACCAATCGCTGGTCGTGAAGCTACCCCGAACCGGCGCAGTCCTGCTTTCCGGCGATGCCGTCCACTTCAAGGGCAATTGGGACCACAGACGCGTTCCCTCGATCAACTTCAACGCGGAGCAGACTGCCGCCTCGATGCAGCGGATCGCGAACATCATGGCCAGGGACGACGCCCAGCTCTGGATCAACCACGACAAGGCGCAGCGCGACGGACAGAAGCTGTCGCCCGCGTTCTACGAGTAGGGCGGCAAGGGCGCGTTCTCGGGCGCATGTTCCGGGCTCGACGTTCCCCGGGCCTGTCCATCGTCAGAGCATCTTTCGATAGACAATGAAACCCGATTTCTCGGCAACCTTGTCATAGAGCATCATCGCGGTGGCATTGGTCTCCTGGGTCTGCCAGTACACCCTCGGGGAACCGCCCGCCTTCGCCCGCCGATAGACTTCCTCGATGAGCGCGCGTGCGACGCCCCTCCCCCTGGCGGCTTTAACCGTATACAGGTCCTGCAGGTAGCAGCTCGGCCCGAGCTGAGTCGTGCTTCGATGGAAAAGGAAGTGGGCCAGACCGAGAAGGCCCGATGAGCCTTCAGCCACCAGCGCATGCATTGGCTCGCCAACGTCGTGAAAGCGCGACCACGTCGTCCGTGTGATGTCGACCGGCAATGCCGTCGTTCCGCTTCGGCCGTAGAACGAGTTGTAGCCGTCCCAGAGGGGCAGCCAAGCATCGAAGTCGCCTTCAACGGCCGGGCGGATGCGGACTTGTTCGGGCATAGGAAGACGTGAACTTGGGTTTGGGAGAGGCGAAGGTCTGGTTCCGTACTGAACCTTGTGGGGGTAGCCGTCGACTGCAGGATTTACACGGCAGCCACCTCCACCATCCCCTCCTTCGCCGCCGCAGCAAAGCGCTCGTGGTCGGTCCGGGTCTGCAACGCATAAGCGGCGGCGAAGTTCACCAGCGCATCGTCGAACACATCCGACTTGCCGAGGTAGCCGCTGATCATCGCCGCATCGCCCGATTTGGCGTGCGCCAGCGCCAGTGCCCAGCCGCAGAGCCTGCAGTATTCAATGAAGCCGCCTGGCGTGGTCCCGCCCGGCTCCAGGTCCATGCCACCCTTCATGTCGCGCAGCTGCCGGATGTAGAAGTGCACGCCGTCGATCTCGCCCCAGCCCAGGAAGATGTCGGGCGAACCCTGGATCAGACGCTGCCCCCGGACGACACGCTCGCCATGGTTGGCCGGTCCGTCGGCCGCGACAGGGCCGCCCGCGTAGCCCGCCAGCACCGAGGGCTGGGCCTCCTTGAGCTGCAGGAACAGCGGGTCGTCCTCGTCGCGCCCCTGCATCAGGACCATCCAGCAGCGGGTGCCGACGCTGCCCACGCCGACCACCTTCTGCGCGGCATCGACCACCCGGTAGCGCGACAGCAGAAGCCGGCGTTCGGGCGCCAGCGAATCGAGGTAGTGGGCCAGGCAATGGCCGATCGCCTCGCCCACCGGACGGCCCATCGAGGTCAGGGGCGAACGCACGATGAAGGGATGCTGCTCGACGATCCGGTGCTGGTCGTCCACCAGGTCGGTCATCTTGTCGAGCACCTGCATGTGGGTGCGCTTGCGCGCCTTGTCCAGCGCCGCTTCCGCACTCGGACGCATGGCGGGCGGCAGCGAGTCGATCAGCCGCGCGCTGTGGATGGTGTCGTACCAGGTCTCCAGCTCGCCCATGCCCGCGTAGCGGCGCATGCGGCTGCGGTAGCTTTCCACCGCGGCGCGCGCCGCGGCCTCGCGCTCGGACCGGTCGCCGCCCAGATGGTGCGACGCCACGAAGGCGCTGGCCGCCAGCCGCTTGACGTCCCATTCCCAGGGCCCGGGCTGGGTCTCGTCGAAATCGTTGATGGCGAACACCAGCTGCCGCTCGGCGGACGCGAAGACGCCGAAGTTCGCCACATGCATGTCGCCACAGGCCTGCACCTGGAGCCCGGTGGCCGGGCCCGGGGCCAGGTCGGCCGCCATCACCGCCGCCGAGCCGCGCAGGAAGGCAAACGGCGACTGCAGCATGCGTGCGTGCCGCACCGGCACCAGCTCCTGCAAGCGGGTGGCCGCCTGCGCCTTCAGGATGGCCACGGGGTCGACATGCGGCTGGCGCTGGAAGGCGCGGTGACTGGCCCGGGGCACGCGCTCGCGCAAGGCCTTGCCGGCGGCCATGCGCTCCTCGACGGTCGGCCTCGGGGCGGTGAATGCGCTCGCCAGCGCCTGCGCTCGCGTCGCGTCTTCGCTCTCGTTCGCGTTCTCGGGTTCGGCTCTATCGGCACGCGCCATTCTTCTCTCCGGTGGGGCTGCGCCGCACATCATGCCGGAACCCGCGCCGTGGCGGCAGCCGCGGAAGATCAATGCGCGACGCGCTGGCGCCAGTCCCGCGGCGAGCAGCCGAAGCGGTCGCGGAACGCCCGGCTGAAGTGCGCGGCATCGCTGAAGCCGCGGCCATAGGCGATCTCGCCGACCGTGCGGCCGGCCGCGCGCGGGTCCAGCAGGTCGCGGCTGCAGGCCTCGAGCCGGCGCTCCCAGATGTACTGCGCCGGCGTCACCGGCTCGCTCTTGAACACCCGGTGGATCTGGCTCACCGAGAGGCCAAGACCGGCCGCCAGCGTGCCGACCGACAGCGCCGGATCGTCCAGCCGCTCGTCGATGCGCCGCTTGATGCGCGCGAGGTGGAAGGCCGTCAGGTTGCTCAGGCCCGGCGAGCGCGCGGCCGGCAGCGTCTGCAGGCCAGCCACCAGGATGTTGAGCACGCCGTTGGCGACCGCCAGCGCCGAGGCCGGCTGCAACGCGTCGATGTCCTCGTGCAGCGTGCGGATCATGCCCAGCAGCAGGTGGCCGGCGCCCTCCCGGCCGGACACCGTCGTGGCGGTCAGCGTGTGGGTGTCGCGCAACTCGCTGCGCAGGCGTTCGCCGGGCAGCTTGAGCACGATCTGCTCGAAGGCGTCGTCGAACAGCAGTTCGTAGGGCCGCGTGCTGTCGTAGAGCACGAAGTCGCCCACCGACAGCAGCGCATCGCGACCGTCCTGTCGCACCACGCCCCGGCCACGGGCCTGGATGCCGACCAGGAAGCAATCGTCCGAAGAGCGCGCGATGTGGCCGGAGGTGCGCATCACCCGCTGCGGCCCGGAAGTGACGACCGAGACGTCGAGACTGGGCAGCGTGTGCTGGCGGATGCTGCCGCCGAAATCGCCGCCGGCGCGGTCGCCCGGCACCGGATCGCAGTCGAGCTGGACATAGACATTGCAGATCATGTCGGTCCAGTAGGCGAGCCGCTGCTCGCGCGGAACGACGGCAGTGCTGAGCAGTTGGGTCATGGGGATCCTTCCGGGGAAGTGCGGCCTGCAACGCTGGATCAAGAACGCTGCGAATTCCGGACAAGGCGTTTCCAGGCGGCGAACTTACGCTTCAAGCAACCCGCATGCCACCGCGCTAACCCGGATGCGGCGGCTTCCTTCCGTCACTTTTGGAGTCCCCCACCATGTCCAGCACCACCCATCCCCGCCTTCGCGTCGCCGCGGTGCAGGCCGCGCCCGTCTTCCTCGACCTCGACGCCACCCTCGACAAGACCATCGAACTCATGGCGCAGGCGGCCGGCCAGGGCGTGCAGCTGATCGCCTTCCCCGAAACCTGGGTGCCCGGCTATCCGTGGTGGATCTGGCTCGATTCGCCGGCCTGGGGCATGCAGTTCGTGCAGCGCTACCACGACAACGCACTGGTGGTCGGTTCGGCCGAATTCGACCGCATCCGCGAGGCCGCGCGCAAGCACCGCATCTGGGTCTCGCTCGGCTACAGCGAGAAGGCCGCGGGCAGCCTCTACATCGCGCAGGCGCTGATCGACGACCAGGGCCACACGCTGCAGACCCGCCGCAAGCTGAAGCCGACGCATGTCGAGCGCACCGTGTTCGGCGAAGGCGACGGATCGGACCTCAGCGTGGTCGAGACGCCGATCGGCAACATCGGCTCGCTGTCGTGCTGGGAGCACCTGCAGCCCCTCAGCAAGTACGCGATGTACGCGCAGAACGAGCAGATCCACTGCGGCGCCTGGCCCAGCTTCTCGCTCTACCGCGGCGCCGCCTACGCGCTCGGCGCCGAAGTCAACAACGCGGCCAGCCAGGTGTATGCGGCCGAGGGCCAGTGCTTCGTGGTCGCGCCCTGCGCCACGGTCTCGAAGTCGATGCACGAGATGCTGTGCACCGACGCCGGCAAGCAGCAGATGCTGCTGGTGGGCGGCGGCTTCGCGCGCATCTACGGGCCCGATGGATCGCCGCTGGGCAAGAACCTGGCCGAGGACGAGGAAGGCCTGGTGGTGGCCGACATCGACCTCGGCATGATCTCGCTGGCCAAGGCGGCCGGCGACCCGGCCGGCCACTATGCGCGGCCGGACGTCACCCAACTGCTGTTCAACAAGACGCGGCGCGAACCGGTGGTGCTGCGGCGCCAGGCCGAGCCGGAGGCGGCAGGCGCCGAAGACGTGGCAGCCCCCGTCGAGCCTGTCGCGACCTGACCGGGGGCCTCAATCCGCGCTGGCCGGCACGCCGCGCACGATCGCCTCGCGCAGCGCCGCGGGAATCTCGAGCGCGCGATGGCTCTCGAGCGAGGTCGTCACCAGCACCTGGCGCATCTGCATGCGAAGCTCGTCTTCGGCGTCGACGCACTGCAGCGCCAGGGTCAGCGAGCGCGTGCCCAGGCGCTCGACCGCGAGCGCCAGCGTCACGCGGTCGCCGAAGCGGCTCACGGCGCGGAAGTCCGCTTCCAGGCGCACCGTCGGCAGGCCGATGCGCTGCTGCACGATCAGCCGCTGATAGCCGATGCCCAGCGCGTCGACCCAGTCCTCGACCAGGCCGTTGAACATGACGAAATACTGCGGGTAGAAGACGATGCCCGCCGGATCGCAGTCGGAGAAGCGGATCAGCCGCTCGCGGCGGAACGCACCGCCCAGCGCTTCGCTCACGAAGACTCCTCGCCCGCCGCCTCGTTGCGCATCACATGAACGCGCAGCTGGCCCAGCTGGCTGTGCAGCTGCTTCACCGTCTTCATGTCGAGCCCCGAGAACATCTCGAGGATCCACTGCTCGTGCTCGCTGGCCATGGCCTCGAAGCTGCGGCGGCCCTTGGGCGTGAGGCTCACGATCCAGGCCCGGCGGTCGTCCGGGCTGGCGGTGCGCGAGACCACGCCTTCTCGCTCCAGCTCGTCGGTGAGGCCGGTCACGTTGCCGCCGGTGACCATCAGGTAGCGCGACAGCACGCGCATCTTGAGGCCGTCCTTGTAGCGGTAGAGCTGCGCCATGTAGTCGAAGCGCGCCAGCGTGATGTCGAAGCGCTCGCGCAGCCGCTTGCGGATCTCGGCCTCGATCTGCGTGGTGCTGGCCAGCATGCGCAGCCAGAGCTTGAGCACGGCGTGGTCGTCGTTGCCCGCGCGGGCCTCGTGGCCCAGTTCCTCGGCGTCGCTGAGCGCCGCGTGCGAGGGGTCGTTGGTGCTGTCGATCATGTCACTTCTCCTCCCGACACCGAGATCGACTGGCCGGTGACCGAAGCCGCGCCCTCGCCGCAGAGCCAGCGCACCGCATCCGCCACCTCGGCCGGCTGCACGATGCGGCGCTGCGGATTGACGACCGCGAATTCCGCCAGCGCATCGGCCTCGCTGCGGCCGGTCTTACCGACCACGTTGGCGACGCTGGCGCGCAGGATGTCGGTGTCGGTGTAGCCCGGGCAGACCGCGTTCACGGTGATGCCCTTGCGCGCCACTTCGAGCGCCAGCGAGCGCGTGAGGCCGATCACGCCGTGCTTGGCCGCCGTGTAGGCCGAAACATAGGCGTAGCCTTTCTGGCCCGCGGTGCTCGCGATGTTGACGATGCGGCCCCAGCCGAGCTCGAGCATGTCGGGCAGCGCGGCCTGGGCGCACAGGAAGCTGCCCGTGAGGTTGACCCCCAGCATGCGCTGCCAGAGCTCGACCGAGGTCTTGAGGAAGGGCGCGCTCTCGGCCTGGCCCGCGTTGTTGACCAGGATGGCGACCGGGCCCGACGCGGCGCGCAGGGCCTCGAAGGCGGCGCGCACCGAGTCGGCGTTGCCGACATCGGCCACCGCCACGGCGTGTCCCGTACCCGGCAGTTCGCTCTGCACACGCTCCAGCGCGGCGCGATCGCGGCCGATCAGGCTCAGGCGGGCGCCCTCGGTCGCCAGGGTGCGCGCGATCTCGGCGCCGATTCCGCGTGCGGCGCCGGTCACGACCGCGTGGCGCCCATTCAGTGCATTCTTCATGGCTGGATAAATAGTTGACAACTAAACATTTTAACCACCGGTGCTTTTCAGCGCATCGAGCGGCCGCCGTTGAGGTCGAGCGTCGTGCCGGTCGCAAAGGCCCCTGCCGCCGAAGCGAGGTACACCACGGCCGCTGCCACTTCCTGCGCCTCGCCGAAACGGCCGACGGGAATGCCGCGCAGCAGCGCCTGCCGGTGCGGGGCGTCCATGGCGTCGAGCAGCGGGCTGCGGATCGCCGCCGGGGCGATCGCATTGACCGTCACGCCATCGGCCGCCAGGGCCTGCGCGAACGAACGCGTCAGCGCGATCAGGCCCGCCTTGGAGGCCGCGTAGTGAACACCGGTCGCGGCGCTGGGCTGCTGGCCCGCGATCGAGCTCAGGTTGATGATGCGTCCCGAGCCTCGCGCGCGCATGTGGCGCCCGGCGATGCGGCAGCCGAAGAAGCTGCCGCGCAGGTTCACCGCCATGACCTCGTCCCACTCGCCGGCCGTGATGTCCCAGAGCGAGGTGGTGGGTGTCAAGGCGGCGTTGTTGACCATCACGTCGACCGCGCCGAGGCGCTGCACCGCGGCTTCGAAGCAGCGGGCGAAGGCGGCCTCGTCGCGCACGTCGAGCGCCATCGAGACGCCCGCGTGGCCGGCGTCCCGCAGGCTCGCCGCGACGGCATCGGCGCCCGGGCCGTCGATATCGGCGAGCACCACGCTGGCGCCGGCCTCGGCCAGCCCGCGCGCGATAGCGGCCCCGAGGCCCTGCCCTGCGCCGGTGACGAAAGCCGTACGACCGTCGAGGGAGAACATCGCTCAGCCTCTGGCCCGCGCGGCCGGACCCCGGTCCCAGGTGGCGGCCGACACGCCGCGCTCGCGCAGCTTGTACTTCTGCACCTTGCCGTTCTCGGTGCGCGGCAGGTCGTCCAGCAGGTCGATATAGCGGGGCACGGCGAAGTAAGGCAGCCGCGCCTCGCAAAAGCGCATGAGTTCGTCGGGATCGATGCGGCTGCCGGGCCGGGCCACCAGCGCCGTCATCACCTCGTCCTCCGCCAGTTCGGAGTGCACCGGGTAGACCGCGCAGGCGGCCACGCACGGATGGCTCAGCAGCACCTGCTCGACCTCGAAGGAGGAGATGTTCTCGCCCCGGCGCCGGATCGCGTCCTTGATGCGGTCGACGAAGCGGAAGGCGCCGTCGGCGTCGCGCAGCACGCGGTCGCCGGTATGGAACCACAGGTTGCGCCAGGCCTCGACGGTCTTCTGCGGCATGTTGAAGTAGCCGCTCGCGAAGGCATGGGGCTCGTCGGCGCGCAGCAGCAGTTCGCCGGCCTCGCCCGCCGGCAGCTCGGCATCGTCCTCGTCGGCGACCCGCGCCTGGAAGCCCGGCCGCAGCCAGCCCATCACGCCGCCGCGCGGCGAATCGGGGGCGGTGGCGATCGCGAAGTTGGTCTCGGTCGAGCCGTAGCCTTCGAGCAGCCGCACGCCGGTGCGCGCCAGGAAGGCCTGGGCCGCCGCCGCCGGCACGCCCGGGCCGAGCCCGGTGCGAACCCGGTGCTCCCGCTCGCCCGGCCCTTCGGGCTGGGCCAGAAGGATCGGCACCATCGCGCCGAGCAGGTAGACCACGGTGGCGCCGCTGGCGCGCATCGAGGGCCAGAAGCCCGAGGCCGAAAAGCGCGATTCGAACACCACCTCGGCGCCCGTGAGCGCGGCCTGGGCGAAGGTGTTGAGCGCATTGATGTGGAACAGCGGCAGCGTGGTGCACAGCACGTCGTCGGCGCCGACACCGAGCACCTCGGCGCTGTTCACGCCCCACCAGAAATACTGGGCGTGCGGACAGATCACGCCCTTGGCCGGGCCGGTGGTGCCCGAGGTGTAGAGGATCGCGAGCGGGTCGCCGGGCTGGACGGCCGCCGGCGCGATCGCCTCGCCGCCGAGCGGATACGGCACCAGCCGAATGCCCGCGGGCGGCTGCCACGCGGCCTGGACGTCGCCGATGACCCAGATCTCGCGCAGCGCGGTTCGGCCGAGGTCCGCGGTCTGCAGGCGCTCCAGCCAATCCGCCTCGATCACGAGCAGCTTCGCCTCGCTGTTGGCGAGGAAGTACTCGATCTGCGGACCCATCGACGCCGTGTTGACCGGCACCGCCACGGCGCCGAGCCAGCCGGCGCCGAGAAAGGCCTCGAGGAACTCGATGCGGTTGCCGCACATCAGGGCCACGCGGTCGCCGCGCGCCACGCCCGATTGCGCCAGGGCCGCGGCGCGCGCCGCGGCGGCTGCGGCTGCATCGGCATGCGACCACGCGCGGCCCGCCACCCGCAGCAGCGGACGCCGGGCGAACAAGGCCGACTGGCGCTGCAGCATCGCGGGCAGCGTGCGCAGGGCGGCGGGCAGCGCGCGGACCTCATTCATCATCGTGGGTGCCTCCGCCGAGGTAGGTGGCCTGCACCCGCGGATCGCTCTCCAGTTCCTGTGAAGCGCCCGACAGCGCGATCTCGCCGGTCTCGAGCACGTAGCCATGGTCGGAACTCTCGAGCGCGGCGCGCGCGTTCTGCTCCACCAGCAGGATCGACACGCCGTCCTCGCGCAGCTTGCGCACGATCATGAGGATGTCGCGCACGATCAGCGGCGCCAGGCCCAGGCTGGGCTCGTCGAGCATCAGCAGGCGCGGTGCCGACATCAGTGCGCGGCCGACCGCGAGCATCTGCCGCTCGCCGCCCGACAAGGTATCGGCGCGTTGCGCACGCCGCTCGGCCAGCCGCGGAAAGCGCTCGTAGACCGATTGCAGCTGGCGCTTCAGCGCGGCGCCCCCCAGCCGCCTGGAAAAGGCGCCGAGCTGCAGGTTGTCGAGCACGCTGAGCTCGCCGAAGAGCTCGCGCTTCTCGGGCACCAGGCACAGCCCTCGCTCCACGCGCGCCTCGACGTCGAGGCCGTGCAGGTCCTC
Source organism: Variovorax sp. P2_H12 (assembly GCF_056403395.1). NCBI lineage: Bacteria > Pseudomonadati > Pseudomonadota > Betaproteobacteria > Burkholderiales > Comamonadaceae > Variovorax > Variovorax sp. P2_H12. The sequence goes on from NZ_JBFUFO010000027.1 coordinate 68,353, forward strand.
GCCTTCGAAGCGCAGAAGGCCCTTGCTCGGCAGCAGGCCCATCGCGGCGGCCAGCAGCGTGGTCTTGCCGGCGCCGTTGGGGCCGATCACGGAAATGATCTGGCCGTGTTCCAGGTTGAGCGAGACGCCGCGCACCGCGTCGACCTGGCCGTACGAAACGTGCAGGTCCCCGATTTCCAGCATCGCTGTCATACAACGCTCCCCAGGTACGCCGCCTGCACCCGCTCGTCCGCGCGCACCGCCGAGGGCACGCCCTCGACCAGCTTGGAGCCGAAGTTCATCACCACCAGACGGTCCACCAGTTTCATCACGAAGTCCATGTCATGTTCGACGATCAGGATGGTCACGCCGTCGTCGCGCAGCTTGCGCAGCAGGTCGCCGAGCGCCATCTTCTCCTTGCGCCTGAGGCCGGCGGCGGGCTCGTCGAGCACCAGCAGCACCGGATCGGCGGCGAGCGCCCGCGCGATCTCCAGGATGCGCTGCGTGCCCAGCGGCAGGCTGCCGGCGAGTTCGTGGGCGCGGTCGCCAAGGCCGATGCGGTCGAGCTGGCGCTGCGCTTCCTGCAGGATCTGGCGCTCCTCGGTGCGGTCCAGCCGCAGGCCGGCCTTGAGCACGCCCGAGGTGGTGCGCGAGTGGGCACCGAGCGCGACGTTGTCGAGCAGGCTCATGTGCGGGCGCAGCTTCACATGCTGGAAGGTGCGCGCCAGCCCGAGCCGCGCCACCGTGCGCTGCGGCAGGCCCGCGATGTCCTGGCCCAGGAAGCGCACCTGGCCCGCCGTCATCGGCAGCGTGCAGGTCAGCAGGTTGAACATGGTCGACTTGCCGGCGCCGTTGGGCCCGATCAGGCCGACGATCTCGCCCGCCTTGACATCGAAGCTCACGTCGTTGACCGCTACCAGGCCGCCGAAGCGCTTGACCGCACCGGTCACCGAGAGGATCGGCGAACCACGGTCGGGCAGGCTGCGATGCGGCAGCGGCTCGACCGGCACCGCGGGCTCGCGCGACGGCGCCGCGGCGAAGCGGCCACGGGTCCAGCGCCGCACGAAGCCCATCAGGCCGCCGCGGGCGAAGTGCAGCAGCAGGATGAAGATCGTCGCGAAGGCCACCGCCTCGAGCTGGCCGGCGCGCTGCGTGAGCATCGGCAGCACGTCCTGCAGGCCGTTCTTGAGGATCAGCACCAGCGCCGAGCCGACCAGCGCGCCCGCCAGCTGCCCGAGGCCGCCGGCCACCGCCATCAGCAGGTACTCGATGCTGGCGCGCACGTCGAAGGGCGACGGGCTCACGAAGCGGTTCATGTGCGCATAGAGCCAGCCCGCGAGGCCCGCGAACAGCGCGGCCGTGACGAACAGCGAGAGCCGGACGCGGTAGGCATCCGCGCCCACGCTGGCAAGCAGGGTCGCGCCGCCGCGCAGGCTGCGGATGGCGCGGCCCGGCCGCGACTGCAGCAGGTTGTGGCTGAACAGGAAGGCCAGCCCCACCAGCGCCCAGATCAGGTAGTAGATGGCGCGCGGATCGGCCAGCGACCAGGTCCCGATCGTCAGCGGCGGGATGTTCGACAGCCCCGTGTGCCGCCCCAGCGCATCGACGTTGCCGAACAGCATCGCGATCGACAGCCCCCAGGCGATGGTGCTGAGCGGCAGGAAGTGGCCGCCCAGGCGCAGCGTGAGCATGCCGATGGCGAGCGCGGAGAGGCCGGTCAGCAGCAGCGCGAACAGCAGCCCGAGCCACGGCGACAGGCCTTGGGCGGTGGTCAGCCAGGCGGTCGCATAGGCCGCGATGCCGACGAAGGCCGCCTGCCCGAAGGAGGTGGCGCCGCCGATGCCGGTCAGCATCACCAGGCCGAGCGCGACCAGCGCGCCGATACCGATGTCGTTGAGCAGCGAGACCGTGAAGTTGCCGGCGAGCGCGGGCGCGACGGCCAGCGCGACGACGACGAGGCCGAGGCCGATCCAGAAATTGCGGGTCCGAACGAGGTTCATTGGTCCACCTCGTCTTCTTCCTCTTCGGAATGCACGCTCATGAAGGATCGCAGCATCAGCACCGGGATCAGCAGGCTGAAGACGATCACGTCCTTCAGCGCGCCGCTCCAGAACGAGGCGAAGCTCTCGACCACGCCCACCGCGAGCGCGCCGATGGCGGTCATCGGGTAGCTCACGAGGCCGCCGATGATCGCGGCCACGAAGGCCTTGAGGCCGATGATGAAGCCGGAGTCGTAGTACATGGTGGTCACGGGCGCGATCAGCACCCCGATCAGGCCGGCCAGCAGCGAGGCGCTGCCATAGGCCAGCAAGGCGGTGCGCGCCGGCCGGATGCCGACCAGCCGCGCGCCGACGCGGTTGACCGCGGTGGCGCGCAGCGCCTTGCCCGCCACCGTGCGCTCGAACACCAGGAAGAACAGGCCGCTCAGCACGATGGCCGCACCGACCATCAGCACCACCTGCCCGCTCACGGAGAAGCCGTCGCCGAGCGCGATGCTGCCGCCGGCGAGCGGCTGGGTGCGCGAACCCTCAGGGCCGAAGAACAGCAGGCCGAGGCCCGACAGCAGGAAGTGCAGCGCCAGCGAGACGATCAGCAGCACCAGCACCGAGGCATCCGCGATTGGCTGGAACACTACGCGCGCCAGCAGCGGCGCGATCGGCACCACCAGCAGCACGGTGACCGCGATCTGCACGGCCGCCGGCATGCCCGGCCGTGCGGTCGCCCAGGCCAGCAGGCAGGGCAGCAGAGGCAGCACGCCCCAGGCCAGGATGGCCTTGGGCACCTTGCGGCCCTCGCCGCGCCGCAGCAGGCTGCCGACCTCGGTCACCACTGCCAGCGCGGCCAGCACCATGACCAGGCCGATCGTCGGCGGCAGGCGGCCGGTCTCGAAGGCCGCCAACGTCAGCGCCGCGAAGGCCGCGATGTCGCCGAAGGGCACGAACACCACCCGCGTGACGGAAAAAATCAGCACCAGCCCGAGCCCTGCGAGCAGATAGACCGCGCCATTGGCGAGCCCGTCGATGCCCAGGATGAGCGCCACGTCCCATGTCATTGAAATGCCCTTCGCATGATCGTCCTGAAGTTGCTATTGAAAAAAAGGTGCGTGAGGATCAGGCCGCCGCCGGGCCGCCAGCGCGGCGAAGTCCGCGCTTCGCGCAGACGGGCGGCCTGCGACTTCCCCCTCGGGGGGCAGCGACCCACACGCAGTGGGGGAGCGTGGGGGCCACATTCAGGGGGCGAGTTTCCATTGGCCGTTGTCTAGCTTGACGATCACGCGGGCGCGCTCGTCGACGCCGTACAGATTGCCCGGCTTGAAGTTGTAGACGCCATGCGTGCCCACCACTTCCTTGGTGCTGGCGATGGCGTCGCGCAGCGAGAGGCGGAACTCGGGCGTGCCCGGCTCGCCCTTGGCGCGCGCGGCGGCATCGGTGAAGACCAGCCAGCCGTCGAAGGAGTAGGCCGAGAAGGCGTCGCTGGTCGGCGCGTTGTTGACCTTCTGGAAGGCTGCGCGGAAGTCCATGGCGATCTTCTTGGTCGGGTAGCCGTCGGGCAGCTGCTCGGCGACGATCACCGGGCCGGTGGGCATCAGGGCGTTCTGGCCGGAGGCGCCGACGACGCGCACGAAGTCGGGGTTGATCAGGCCGTGCTGCCCGTACACGGGCCCCTTGAAGCCGCGCTCGGTCAGCGCCAGGAAGGGCAGCGCCCCTGGCGTGCCGGCGCCGCCGGTCATCACGGCATCGGGCTTCATCGCGACCAGCTTGAGCACCTGGCCGGTGACCGAGGCGTCGGCGCGCGCATAGCGCTCGTTGCCCAGCACCTTGATGCCGGCCTCGGGCGCCGACTTCATCAGCGCGTTGTAGACCAGGTCGCCCCAGGCATCGGAGAAACCGATGTAGCCCACCGTCTTGACGCCGTCCTTCTTCATGCGCTGGACCACCGCGTCGATCATGAGCTGGGTCGGCTGCGCGACCGTGAACACCCAGGCGTTCTCGGCGGCGTCGAGCTGGATCGGGGTCAGGCCGATCATCGGCACCTTGGCGTCGCGGCCCACCTGCGCCATCGCGATCGCGGCCGGCACGCCCGAGGTGCCCATCAGCACATCGACCTTGTCCTCCTCGACCAGCTTGCGCGCATTGCGGCCCGCAGTGGTCGGATCGGAGCCGTCGTCGAGCACGATCAGCTGGATCTTGCGGCCGTTGACCTCCGGCTTGTAGGCCAGCGCGGCCTGCATGCCCTTGGCGTAGGGCACGCCGAGCGAGGAGTTGGGGCCGGAGAGCGAGACGCTCAGGCCGACCTTGAGGTCGGCCGCGAACGCCGCTGCCGTGAGGCCGGCGCCCAGCGCGGCCGCCAGTGCGCTGCGGGTCAAGGTCTGCATCAAGCTCTTCATGTCGGGACTCCTGGTGGGTGGAATGGATGAGCGGATCGCTCAGATGAACAACTGGATCGCCGGCAGCGCGCGCCCGGCCTGGAGAAGGTCGACGCGCTTCTGCCGGATCGCCCAGCCGGAGGGCGTGCGCAGGAGCAGATGGCGGCAGGTGCCGGCCAGCAGGTGCTGCTGCTCGCCGCGGGCCTCGACATAGATGAAGGGCGTGCTGAGCGACACCTCGCCGGCGGCATCGTCCTCGTGTTCGATGCGCGAAAGTTGCAGCACGTGCTGGCAATGGCTGGCCGGATGCTGCGAATGCGCGCGCGGGTTCTTGAGGCGCTCGATGCGAAGTTGCAGCAGCAGCCGGTCCTCGTAGGCGATCGAGTTGTGCGAGAAGGGATCGGCCTGCGCCGCGCCTTGCAGCGGCACCCAGTAGTGGCCGTCCTCGGCGAACAGCGCCAGCCAGTCGTCGAAACGGCCGGCGTCGAGCAGGGCGGCCTCGGCGGCCACGAAGTCTTCGGGGGTCGTCACGCGCTCGTCTCCACGTCGTCCGCCATGAACTTCCTCCAGGCGCGGAACTGGTTGCGCATCAACAGCTCGTTGGTGCCGTTGGTGGTGATCGTCGACTGCTGCAGCTCCGACGGATCGAAGTTGCGGTGCAGGCTGACCCACTCGTTGCCCTCGGCGCGCAGGCCCTGCTGCATGCTCTCGAACAGGTGCACGTCGTCATGCGCCACCACCGACATCGGCGAGAAGACCAGCCGGTTGTAGGTCATCGCGCGCTCGAACAGCAGATCGGGTGCGCCGGCGGCACGGAAGCTCCAGGCCTCGACCAGCGTGCGGTCGGCGGCCAGCGGCCGGATCACGCGGATCGCCTGCGGCGAGCCCTTGACCGACAGGCTGGGGAAGAACACCGAGTTCTGCGGCGAGCGCTGCAGGATCTCGATCGCGCGCTCGGCGCCATGCGCATCGCGCATCGCCTGCTCGTAGTCGGGCAGCTGCGCGTAGTTCGAATGGATGCTGAAGTTGACGCCCAGCACGCTGTGGCCGTTGGCGAACACGCGCCCGCCCATCCGGTCGAAGAAGTCGTAGCCGGAGCCGAAAGGCAGGATCTGCTCCATCGCCATCGGCTTGGGCGCGTCGGGTTCGCGGCCCTGCCACAGCGCATCGGCCGCCTGCGTGGCCGACTCGTGGGTCGACATCGGATGCACCGTGTCGTTGATGTTCTCGAGGTACATCTTCCAGTTGCAATGGATGATGTTGCGCAGCACACCGCCGCCGACCGCGAGCCGGCCCTCGGGCGAACGGTCGACCATGTTGTCGATCGACTGCAGCACTTCGCCGAAATAGTCCTCGAAGCCCGGACCCTGGTCGGCCAGCCGCGCGAACACGAAGTCGCGGTACACGGCCACGTGCTTGAGCTCCGTGAGCCCCTGCCCCGATTCGCATTCCTTCAGGCGCGTGCCTTCATAGCCGCTCTTGAGCGGGATCGCGAGCGGCGCGCCGTCGAGCTTGTAGGTCCACGCGTGGTACGGGCAGCGGAAGAACTTGCCCGTGTTGCCGCTCTCGTCCGTGACCAGCCGGCTGCCCTTGTGGGCGCAGCGGTTGTAGAACACGCGCACCGCGCCGTCGGGCTGGCGCACCATCATCACCGGCCGGCCCGCGAGATCCAGCGACCAGAAGTCACCGGTGTTCGGCACCTGGCTCGCGTGCCCCACGTAGAGCCAGGTGTTGGCGAAGAACCGCTCCTGCTCGAGCGCGAACAGCTCTTCGCTCAGGTAGAGATCGCGGTGCACACGATCGTCCTGGACGAGCGCGGCGATCGCTTCGGGCCGGTCGCGATAGGTGGTCATCTACGGAACCAGCTTCCACTGGCCTTTTTCGCTGCGCACGATCACCACCGCGCGCTGGTCGGAACCGTAGCGGTTGTCGGGCTTGAAGTTGTAGATGCCGTGGGTGCCGGTCAGCTCCTTGGTGCTCACGATCGCGTCGCGCAGCGCCGTGCGGTAGGCCGGCGTGCCGGGCTCGCCCTTGGTGCGCGAGGCGGCGTCGGCCAGCAGCAGGTAGGCGTCGTAGGTGTAGGACGAGAAGGCGTCGTTCGGCGGCGCACCGTTGGCTTTCTGGTAGGCGCTTCGGAAGGCCATCGAGACCTTCTTGATCGGATTGCTGTCGGGCAGCTGGTCGGCCACCAGCACCGGGCCGCTGGGCACCTGCAGGCCCTCGATGGACGCGCCGCCGACGCGCACGAAGTCGGCATTGATCAGGCCGTGGGTGCCGTAGATCTGGCCCTTGTAGCCGCGTTCGGCCAGCGCGAGGTACGGCAGCGCACCGGGCGTGCCGGAGTTGCCGGCGAACACGGCATCCGGCCGCGCCGAGATGATCTTGAGCACCTGGCCCGCCACGGACGAGTCGCTGCGCGCATAGCGCTCGTTGGCGACCACCTTGATGCCGGCGGCTTCGGCGCTCTTCATGAGCGAGTCGTAGGCCAGGTCGCCCAGCGCGTCCGAGAAGCCGATGAAGGCCACCGTCTTGACGCCCGACTTCTTCATGCGCTCGACCACCGCCGCGACCATCAGCGGGAAAGGCTGCGACACGGTCACGGTCCAGGCGCCTTCGGGGCCCGGGATGGTGACCGGCGTCGGCGAGATCAGCGGCGTGTTGAGTTCGCGCGCCACGGCCGCGATCGCCATCGCACCGGGCACGCCCGAGGTGCCGATCAGCACGTCGACCTTGTCCTCGACCACCAGCTTGCGGGCATTGCGCCCGGCGGTGGTCGGGTCGGAGGCGTCGTCGAGCACGATCAGCTCGACCTTGTGGCCGGCCAGCGCCGGATGCTCGGCGATGGCGGCGCGGATGCCCTTCTCGTAGGGAATGCCCAGCGCCGACACGGGGCCCGAGAGCGAGCTGATGAAGCCGACCTTGAGGTCGGCGGCCATGGCCTGCGCTGCGGCAAGAGCCACGGCGCCGACGGCGAAGCTTCGAATGAGAGTGCGCATGATCAATTTCTTCCGTGAGGCGATGCGGTCAACTGCCCGCACCCGATGCAGGGGACATTCCAGGAATACCGCGGAACCGGCTCCGCCGGGCCGCTGGTATTGCCCTCGGTAGGGGGTGGGCGGCTACACGAAGTGAGCCAACCTGGGGGCGAGCTAAGGAACGAGTTTCCACTGGCCTTTTTCGAGCTTGACGATCACGCGCGAACGTTCGTCGGAGCCATAGCGGTCGTCGGGCTTGAAGTTGTAGACGCTGTGCGTGCCGGCCAGCTCCTTGGTGCTGACGATCGCGTCGCGCAGCGCCACGCGGTAGGCCGGCGTGCCGGGTTCGCCCTTGGCACGCGCGGCGGCGTCGAGGAACAGCAGCCAGGCGTCGAAGGTATAGGCCGAGAAGGCATCGGTCGGCGGCGCGCCGTTGGCCTTCTGGTAGGCCGCGCGGAAGTCCATCGAGACCTTGCGGATTGGGTTCGAATCGGGCAGCTGCTCGGCCACGATCACCGGGCCGGTCGGCGCCAGCAGGCCTTCGACCGACGTGCCGCCCACGCGCACGAAGTCGGGATTGATCAATGCGTGCATGCCGTAGATCTGGCCCTTGTAGCCGCGCTCGGCCAGCGCCAGGTAGGGCAAGGCGCCGGGCGTGCCCGAGGTGCCGGTGATCACCGCGTCGGGCTTCAGCGCGACGATCTTCAGCACCTGGCCGGTGACCGAGGTGTCGGCGCGCGCATAGCGCTCGTTCGACACCACCTGGATGCCGGCCGGCTCGGCGCTCTTCTTGAGCGCGTCGTAGACCAGGTCGCCCCAGGCGTCGGAGAAGCCGATGTAGCCAACCGTCTTCACGCCCGACTTCTTCATGCGCTCGACCACCGCGCTGACCATCAGCGGCGCCGGCTGCGGCAGGGTGACCATCCAGGCGCCGTCGTCGCCCGGCAGGTTGGCGTTGGCGATCGAGATCAGCGGCGTCTTGGTCTCGCGCGCGACCGCGGCGATGGCCAGCGCGCCGGGCGAACCCGCGGTGCCGATGATCACGTCGACCTTGTCCTCGTCGATCATCTTGCGCGCGTTGCGTGCGGCGGTCGACGGGTCCGAGGCATCGTCGAGCTGCACCAGCTGGATCTTGCGGCCGTTGAGCTCCGACTTGTAGGCCAGCGCGGCCTTCATGCCCTTCTCGTACGGAATGCCCAGCGAGGACACCGGCCCCGACAGCGAGGTGATGAAACCCACCTTGAGGTCGGCCGCCMGCGCGCKGGCGGCGGTCAGGGCGCTGAGGCCGGCCGCAAGGCCCGCCAGTGCGCAGATTCGGGTCAAGACTTTCATGCAAACCTCCTGAGGTTGGAGCCAAACGAAGAAGAACCGAGGGCGTCGAACAAAAACATGATTTATGAAATGTTTAAGTGTCAAGAATGCTAGTGAAGCTATGGCGCGCTGACAAGGGTGGGAACGATGAGTGGCGGCTGCTTGGCGTCAAAGGGCCAGGCTGCCGACGCTGGTGCCACCGCACACGTACAGCACCTGCCCCGTGACGAAACTGTTCGCGGGGTCGGCAAAGAAACGCACGGCCCGTGCCACGTCGGCCGATTCGCCGAGCCGCCTGACCGGCACCGAGGCCGCGAGCGCACGCTCCTTGTCGCTGCCGGCCTCGACGACGTCGTAGAACATGTCGGTGCGGATCGGGCCCGGCGCGACCACGTTCACCGTGATGCCCTCGGGCGCGAGTTCGAGTGCCCAGGTGCGCGCCATGCCCAGCATGCCGGCCTTGGTCGCCGAATAGCTGGTGCGCGTGGCGAGACCCAGCGCCGCGCGCGACGACAGCAGCACCACGCGGCCGAAGCGCTGCGCGCGCATCGCCGGCAGCGCCGCCTGCACCAGCTGGATCGCGCAGCCCAGGTGCAGGTCGACCAGCGCATCGAGGTCGTCGAGCTTGACGTCGGCGATCAGCGCCGGCCGGATCACGCCGGCGTTGTGCACCACGGTGGTCACCTCGAAGCGCCGCACCAGTTCGGCCGCGGCCTGCGCGGTGGCGGCGCGATCGGCAAGGTCGACCTCGATGCTGTGCAGCTTCGGGTGGTCGACGTCACTGCGACGGCGCGCGAGCGAGACGACTTCGTAGCCTTGCGCGAGCAGGTCCTCGCAAATGGCTCTTCCGATGCCGGCACTGCCGCCCGTGACGGCCGCGACCCGGGCCGTCATGCCGAGGCTCCAACCAACGCCAGCACGCGCAGCGGGCTGCCGCTGCCTTTCTCGATCTTCAGCGGCGGGCAGATCAGCACCGCGCCCGCGGGCGGCAGCAGGTCGAGGTTGCTGAGGCACTGCAGGCCGTAGCGCCCGGCCCCGTGCATGTAGTAGTGGCACGGATACGGCGGCCGCAGGTGGTAGCCCTGGCCGGCATCGGTGCCGATGGCCTCGGAGCCGAAGCCGATCACGTCGCGCTCTTCGACCAGGAAGCGCACCGCCTCGGTGCTCGGGCCCGGCGTGTGCTGGCCGGTCTCGTCGAAGTTCTGGTAGGCCTCGGGGTCCTGGCGCTTCGACCAGTCGGTGCGCATCAGCGCCCAGGCGCCCTTCGGGATGCGGCCATGGCGGCTCTCGTAGCGTTCGATGTCCGCGATGCTCAGCAGGTAGTCGTCGTCGGCCTTGACCTGTTCGGAGCAGTCGATCACGCAGGCCGGCGCCACGAAGTGCTGCACCGGAATGGTGTCGACCGAGTTGTTCGGCAGGTCGCGGCCCGAGATCCAGTGGATCGGCGCGTCGAAGTGGGTGCCCGTGTGCTCGCCGCAGGAGAAATTGTTCCAGTACCAGCCCGGCCCGCGCTCGTCGTACTTCGACACCTCCTCGATCCGGAAGGGCCAGCACTGGCCCATCTCGGGCGGCAGCGCGATCTGCGGGAACTCGGGCGTCAGGGTCTGCGTGAGGTCGACCACGCGGATGCGGCCGCTGGCCATTGCGCTCACCAGGCCGCCGAGGATCTCGGCGGCGGACATCAGTTCGGTTGTCGTCGTCATCGTGTTGCTCCTGGTCTCAGCCGCCCGCGGCCAACTCGCGCTCTAGGATCTTCGGGTTGTCGCGCCAGCGCTCCAGCCACTCCTGGGCCACATCGCCGGGGTACACGTCCTCCACACCATCGCGCAGCGCCTTGACGATCGCGTTGGCCAGCGCGCTGCCCGCCAGCTTGGGCGGCGGCGTGTGCTGGTTCCATTCGTCGTCGATCGGACCCGGGAACACATTGATCACACGGATGCCGGCCGGCCGCATCTCGGCGCGCAGGCATTGCGCGAGCGAATGGGCCGCCGCCTTCGAGGCGCTGAAGGTGCCGTGCGGCGGAAAGTTGCTGAGCGCGTAGATCGACAGCAGGTTGACCCAGGCGGTGGCGCCAGTCACGCCGTCGGCCGAGCGCCCCTTGAGCGCCGGGCCGAACTCCTGGGCGAGCCGCAGCAGGCCGAAATAGTTGATGTCCATCTCGGCCTTCGCGACATCGGTGCCGCGCCGCGCACCGATGCCGAAGCTGCGATGCACTTCGGCGTTGTTGATCACGATGTCGACCTTGCCGCCGATCTCGCCGGCCAGCTCGGTCACCGAGCGGCCGTTGGTCAGGTCGAGCGGCACCAGCGTGACCTGCGGCAGCGCCGTGATGTCGTCCAGTCCGCCCATCTTCTTCCAGGGCTCGGCATGGCCGACCCAGACGATGTCGGCGCCGGCCTTGACCAGCGCGCACACGATCGCCTGGCCCACCTCGGTCTTGCCGTCGGTGACCAGCACCTTGCGGAACTTCGGATCGCTGGTCATTTCTCTCAGCATCTTGTCGTCGGCCATGTGGGCGCTCCCTTCGTTCGGAAATCCAATCAATACCGCCTGCCCCGCGCGGTCGAGCCGGGCCCCCACGCGCACCCGCGACGGCGCCTCGCCGACCTCGCCGTGCAGGTGGACCATCAGCGTCGGGCCGGCATCGAGATGCACCAGGCCCAGCCGCCAGGGCAGCCGCTCGCGGAAGAACAGGTCGTTGCTGTGATGCAGCGTGGTGCTGCTGAGCAGCTCGCCCTCGCCGCCCTGCTCGCGCCAGTGCAGGTGCGGCGACAGGCACTTGTGGCAGGCCTCGCGCGGCGGGTACTGCACCGTGCCGCAGTCCTCGCAGGTCTGCAGTTCGAAGCGGCCCTCGGCGGCGGCCGCGGTGATGCCGAGGGCGACACGGCCGCGCGCCCACGGCGGCAGGTTCATCTGCCGGGTGCGCAGCACCGGGTTCTTGCGCTTGGGGCGCATGAGCGGCATGGTCATGAAGGTCTCCCCAGAATCACAGCGCCGGTACACAGGCAGCGGTCGTAAGTCACCATGCCGAAGCCGGCGACCAGGCCCAGCCGGGCATCGGGCACGGTGCGCGGCCCGGCGCTGTCGGTCAGCTGGCGGATCGCCTCCGTCATGCCGAGGAAGCCGCCCGCCGCACCGGCCTGCCCGGCCGAGAGCTGGCCGCCGCTGGTGTTGTTGGGGAAGCTGCCGTCGTTCGTCATGGTGTGCGAGCGCACGAAGGCCGACCCCTCGCCCTTCTCGCAGAAGCCGAGGTCCTCGAACTGCATCATCACGATCACCGGGTAGTCGTCGTAGGTCTGGACGAAGTCAATATCGGCAGGCTGCACGCCGGCTTGCGCGTAGAGGTCATCGCGATCGACACGCCAGCCGCCGCGCACCATCACCGGGTCTTCCGAGTAGGCGTTGTGGCGCTCGATCGCGCCGCGGATCACCGCATGCGGCAGGCCGAGATCGCGCGCGCGCTCCTCGCTCATCACCAGGAAGGCCTCGGCACCGGCACAGGGCATCACGCAGTCGAACAGATGGATGGGGTCCGAGATCGGCCTGGCGGCGATGTACTCGTCGAGGCCGAGCGGCTTCTTGAACATCGCGTTCGGATTCTTCAGGGCGTTGCTTCGCTGGTCGACCGCGATGCGGCCGAAGTCCTCGCGCGTGGCGCCGAAGCTGCGCATGTAGTGCGCGGTGATGAAGGCGAAGATCGAATTCGGTCCGCCCGAGCCGTAGGGATAGGTGGCGTCGCGCGCGAAGTTGCTGAAAGCGCCCAGCGTCTGGCGAAACGAATCCACATGGTTGGTGTCGGCCGCGACGCAGGCCACCACGTCGGCATCGCCGGCCTGCACCGCGCGCGCCGCGCGCCGCAGGCACATCACGCCCGAGGCGCCGCCGGTCGGCATGTGGTCGAGCCAGCGCGGCGACAGGCCCAGGTGCTGCGTCACGCCGACGGCGGTGTCGGGCGCCAGCGAGAAGCTGCTGACGCAGAGGCCGTCGATCTGTTCCTTCTTCAGGCCGCTGGCCTGGACCAGCGCTTCCATCGCCTGGCCGAGGAACCAGTGGGCGCCGAGCGTCGAATAGCGCTGGTAGGGCACGGTGATGGGCACGGCAACCGCCACGCCTTCGTAGGACATTCTCGTCATGCCTGCCTCTTCTTCATCGCGCGGGTGTCGATGCAATGCGCCTGCCCCGGCAACGCATGCGCGAGTTCGCGCAGCTGCCCGCGCTGGATCTTCTGCGAAGCCGTGAGCGGCAGCGCATCGACGAAAGCCACGTAGCCCGGCGCCTTGTAGTAGGCCAGCTGCGCCAGCGCATGCGCGACGATGCTGGCCGCAAGCTGCTCCGGCTCGGAGGCATCGGCATCCTCGCGCATGACGATGCAGGCCAGCACCTCGTCGCCGCGCACCGCGTCGGGCGTGGCGGCCACGGCGGAGGTCTTCACGGCCGGATGCTGGTTCAGCACGCTCTCGACCTCCACCGCCGAGATGTTCTCGCCGCTGCGCCGGATCACGTTCTTCTTGCGGTCGACGAAGTAGAAGTTGCCCCCGGCATCGCGGCGCACCATGTCGCCCGTATGGAACCAGCCGTCGGCCCAGGCCTCGCGCGTGGCGTCCGCATCCTTCAGGTAGCCGGAGAAGAAATAGCGCTTCGGATCGGCACCGCTGGCTCGCACCAGCAGTTCGCCCGGCGTGCCGTCGGCGACCTCGCGGCCTTCGTCGTCCACCAGGCGGATCTCGACGAAATCCTCGCGGCGGCCGAAGCAGCTGGTGCCGACGTGCCGCGGCTCGTGGTTGGCCATCACGCAGGCGGCGGCACCGGTCTCGGTCATGGCCCAGGCCTCGACCAGCGGAAAACCGAAGCGCGCCTCGAACGGCGCATGGTTCTTGCGGTCGACGCCGGCGCCGAAGCCCCAGCGGATGGCGTGCTCGCGGTCCGACGCCGATGCGGGCGCCGACAGCAGCATCGCCGGCATCACGCCGAGGTAGTGCGCGATGGTGGCGCGGCTCTCGCGCGCGCTCTGGAGCCAGGTCTTGGGATGGAAGCGGTCGAGCTGCACCAGGCAGCCGCCCGCGACCAGCACCACCATGGTCGAGAACGCCATCGCGTTCACATGGTTGAGCGGCAGCGGCGTGATGATGCGTTCGGCATCGGGCCGGACCGGGCAGAGGTCGCCGAGCTCCGCGTACCACTGGCCCGCGCGCAGGAAGTACTCGTTGCCCAGCATGCAGCCCTTGGGGCGCCCCGTGGTGCCTGACGTGTAGAGCAGCGCGCATTCGGTCGCGAGGCCGATCGGCTCGGCGGCACGCGGCGGCGGCATCTTCGACCGCGGCACGGCGTCGAACTCCTCGGGGCCCATCGTCTCGAAAGGCCGGCCCGCGGTTTCGGCCGCAGCCCGCAGGTCGGCCGCGCGGTGAGGCAGCGTCACCGCCAGGCCGATCTCGCTGTGGCCGATCAGGTAGCTCAGTTCGGCCGAACGCATGTCGGCGTTGATCGGCACCACGCTCACGCCCAGTGCGTTGAGCGCAAACCAGTGAAGGAGAAACTCCGGGCGGTTTTCGAGCAGCAGGCCGACGCGGTGGCCGTGCCCGTAGCCGGCGTCGGCGAAGGCAGTGCGCAGGCGCTCCACCCGTGCGGCGGCTTCGCCCCAGTGAATCGCACCCGGCGCCATGCCGTAGGCCGCGGCGGTGACCGCCTCGGTGAACAGGAACTCGGCGTCGGGCGTGCGCCGGGCGCTCGCACGGAAGGCGTCGTGGACGGTGGCGTGAGGCATGGCGTCCCTAGATGAACAGCTGCACCGCGGGCAGCGCCGCGTCGCAGTTGAGCAGGTTCACGCGTTTCAGCGTCATGCGCAGCGCGCCATCCTGCAGCGTCAGGTGGTGGAAGAAGGTGCCGACGTAGAACTGCAGTTCGTCGCCCTGCGACTCCGTGTAGTGAAACTCGCTGCGCACCACGAAGCGCTTGCCCTCGAGATCGAAGGCCTCGACCGTCGGCGTCTGCAGCAGGTGGTGGCAACGGCTGGGCGGCAGCTGCGAGAAGGCACGCGGGCTCTTGAGCCGCTCGATGCGCAGCTCGCGCAGCAACTTGTCCTCGTACATGTGCGAGGTGTGGTTGAGGCCGTCCTCCTGGTCGGGCACCAGCGGCACCCAGTAGAAGGCGTCGTCGGTGAAGAGCGCGTTCCATTCCTCGTAGCGCCTGGCATCGAGCAGGCGCGCCTCGTTCACCACGAAGTCGATCAGGTCCTGGCGGGTCACTTCGGATGCCATCACATCGTCTCCGTCATATAGCGGGCCCAGGCGCGGTACTGGTTGCGCATCGGCAGCTCGCTGGTGCCGACCGTGGTGATCTCGCCGCCCTTGGTTTCCGAAGGGTCGAAGTTGCGATGCAGGCTCACCCATTCGTTGCCGCTCGCATGCAGCCCGGCCTGGATGCCGCGGTAGGCCTGCAGGTCGTCATGGCCGACCACCGAGAACGGCGAGTTGATCAGCCGGTTGTACATGGTCGTGCGCTGCAGCAGCTCGGGCGGCGCGCCCTTGAGGCGGAAGGTCCAGCTCTCGACCAGCGTCTTGTCGACCGCGATCGGCCGCACCACGCGGATCGCCTGGATGGCGCCCTTGATCGTGAGGTTGGGGTAGTACACGGTGTTGTGCCGCGCCATGCCGAGGATCTGCGCGGTGCGCTCCTCGCCGTAGCGGGCCTTCATCGCGTCGTCGTACGCGGGAATCGCCTTGTACTTGCTGTGGATGCTGAAGTGCACGCCCGTGAAGCTGTGGCCGTTGTCGTAGGTGCGAACGCCCATGTCCTCGAAGAACTTGTAGTCCGACATGAAGGGCACGAACTGCTCGATCGCCATCGGCTTGGGCTCGTCCTCGGGCTTGCCGGCCCACATGCTCTTGGCGGTGCCGGCGGAGGATTCGTGCGCCACCATCGGATGCATGGTGTCGTTGAGGTTCTCGACGAACATCTTCCAGTTGCACTGGTGCACGAAGCGCAGGCAGCCGCCGGCGATCTCGAGTTCGCCCTCGGGCGAGCGGTCGGCCATGTTGTCGATCGAGCTCAGCGAGTCGCCGAAGAATTCCTCGAAGTCGGGTCCGACGTCGTTGATCTTGATGAAGATGAAGCCGCGATGGCTGCGCACATTGCGGATCGTGGTCAGTCCCTTGGCCGATTCGCATTCGTGCAGCTGCGTGCCTTCGTAGCCGTTCTTGAGCGGGATCGACAGCAGCGAGCCGTCGGTCTTGAAGGTCCAGGCGTGGTAGGGGCAGCGAAAGAACTTGCCGGTGTTGCCGCACGGCGCGGTCACCAGGCGCGAGCCCTTGTGCGCGCAGCGGTTCATCATCGCGCGCACCGAGCCGTCGGTGTGGCGCACGATGATCAGCGGACGGCCCGCGAGCTCGGTGTGGAGGTAGTCGCCGGACTTCGGGATCTGGCTCTCGTGGCCCGCGTAGTTCCAGGTGTTGGCGAAGAAGTGCTCCTGCTCGAGCTCGAACAGCTCGGCGCTGGTGTAGAGGTCGCGGTGCACGCGGTCGGGCTGCACCAGCGAGCGCACCGCCTCGGGGTTGCCTCGGTACTTGCTCATGGTCCTCTCCAGTTCAGTTTTTCAGCACGCTATCGATTTCTCGCGACGCATGAATCCGGCGCCGCAAAAGCCAGGGATACCGCGGAACCGGCTTCGCCGGGCCGCTGGTATCGCCCCCTTGAGGGGCTGAGGTCCGCGGCTCCAAGTCTGCCGGCGCAGACTTGGACGGACCCGAAGAGCCGCTGCCTCTGGCAGCGACTCGGGGCGTCGCAGGCGCTTCGGGGGTGTTCATATGTCCAGCACCAGCCGCGGCCCCTTGGCGCGCGAGATGCAGATCTGCATGACGTTGCCTTGCGCCTTTTCGCGCGCGGTCAACACATAGTCGCGATGGTCGATCTCGCCGGCCATCACGGGCGTCGCGCAGACGCCGCACTCGCCGCGCTTGCAGTCGAACATCGGGTCGCAGCCGTGCTCGATCAGGCAGTCGAGGATGCTCTGGTCGGCCGGCACCGTGAAGCGCTGGCCCGACTGGGCCAGCTCGACCTCGAAGGCATGGTCGCCCTCCTCCACCACCGGCGTGGTGAAGAGCTCGAAGTGCACGCGGTCGTGGGTCCAGCCGCGGGCCTGTGTCTGCGCCAGCACGGCATCGAGCATCAGCTTGGGGCCGCACACGTAGAGCCGGTCGCCGGCGGGAATGCCGTCCAGCATCGCGCCGATGTCGAACGGGCCGCCCTGCTCGACATCGGCATGCAGGCGCAGTTCGTCGCCGAGCAGCGCCTGCAACTCGGGCACGAAGGCCATCAGCTCCGGGCTGCGGCCGGCGTAGTGCATGCGCACCGGCAGGCCCTCGGCGCGGCGGCGCGTCGCCATGCTCGCGAGCGGCGTCACGCCGATGCCGCCGGCCAGCAGCACGGTGCCGCCCGGGCCGGTGTGGAGCGGGAAATCGTTCTTGGGCGCCTCGATCGTGACCAGGTCGCCTTCGCGCAGGCGCTCGTGCATGAAGCGCGAGCCGCCCCGCCCCTCGGCCTCCTTGCGCACCGCGATCACGTAGTCGGTGGGTGCGTCCGTGGCCTTGGCGTCGACGGCGAAGTTGATCAGCGAGTAGTGGCGCCAGTCGTGCGCGCCGTCGGGCAGTTCGACCCGCACGCGGATGTGGGCGCCGGCGGCGAAGCCGGGCAGCGCGCCGCCATCGTCCGATCGCAACCTGAAGGTCTTGATCAGCGGGTTCAGTTCGCGCGCCTCGGCGACGCGCAGTTGGAGGGTCAGGGGCTGGGCGGACATGGCAGGTTTCCGTGGTCAGGCGAGCGCGTGCTGCACCAGCACGGCTTGCAGCTTGTGGCCGTGTTCGTCGGCGAGCGCCGCATCGCGCAGCTCGCGCACGGTGGCCGGTGCGAGTCGCGCGCCCGCGCGCTGCACGGCCGCCATCACGGTGTCGTAGTTGCGCACCCCGCGTTCGTGGGTGTCGCTGTAGCCCTTGACCAGCCGCTGGCACTGCGCGATCTCGATCGCCAGCTGGGGATGGCGCGGCGCGATCTCCGCGATGCGCGCGAGCCAGTCCTCGATGCGCCGGTTCTCCTCGGCATAGCGCAGGGTCGAGCGGCGCCAGCGCTTGCAGGCCGCCACCGTGCGCAGCATCAGGTAGCCGCGCAGCGAGCTGGTCTGGACCACGCGGCCCTTCTGCGTGAAATGCTCGACCATCCGGCGCGGCAGCCGCGAGTCCATCAGCCAGCGGCCGATGCCGGCCGGCAGCGTCTCGCAGATCTCCTGCAGGCGCGGGTGCATGTATTCGTTGATCGCCAGCACCTGGCCGTCCTGCACCCGGGCCTCGCCGCGCACCCGCTCGAAGCGCGTCGCGCGCGTCTTGAGCGCCGCGACGCGCGCCGTGTCTTCGTAGGACATCCAAAGCGCCAGGCAGCGCGCGATTTCCTTCAGCAGCCGGCCGTCGTCATCGACGGGCAGGCGGGCGAGCGCGGCCATGCGGTCGAGATAGAGCCCCGCATAGTCCAGGTCCTGGTAGTCGATCAGGCGGCGCACGCCTTCGAGCAGGAAGTTCTGCGCCGGCGCGGCGAAGTCCTGCTGCACGCGCTCCACCAGCGCCCGCACCCCCGGATGGCGCGGCTGAGGCACGGAGGGCACGTCGGCGGCCACCGCGGCGCCCGTCTCCGGCGCACCCTGGGCTCGCGAGAAGGCCTCGCCGAAAGCCTTGAGGCTGGGCTTGACGCCGACCCCGCCGCGCTCGATCGTGGCTTCGAACTGGGCCCGGCTGAACGGCAGCACGCCGGCGCCCGCGAGCGCGCCGAACAGCACCGCGCTGATCACGCTGCCCGAGGCCTCGGCGGCCTGTGCCATGTCGAAACGGATGAAGCGCTTGGCGGCGCGCTCGGCATGCTTGAGCAATTCGGCGCTGTCGACCCGGCCGTCGCCCAAAGCGCTTTTCTCGGCGATCGAATAGACCCGGTGCGTCGATGCGACCAGCGTGGTGCGCTCGCGCGTGACGAGGCCGCGCTGCACCGCGCGGCCGGCTTCCATCAGCTCCGAGGCCAGCACCACGTCGACGTCGCCCGGCAGCGGCATCAGCGCCAGCACCGGCTGGCCGCCGTCGGCCTCGGCCTGCGCCTCGGGGTAGAGCTCGACGTAGTAGATGGTGGCGCCGGTGCGCTGGGCCACGCCCGGCACCGAGGTGGTCTGCGCCAGGTAGCCGTTGGCTTCGCCCATGTCGACGATCCAGTCGGCGAGGACGCCACCACCCTCGCCGCCCATGGCGAGGATCGCGATCTTTATGGGTTGTGCGCGCATCGTTGTCCGTTCAGAAGGCATAGGCCGCGCGGCGCTTGGCCTCGCCCTTTTGCAGCCAGCCGATCACCCGCGTGCGAAGGCTCTCGCGCAGCCGGTCCCAGCGGGTCGGATTGCTGACGATCTGCGCCTTGTAGAAGGAAGGGCACAGCACCGCGGCATGCGAGACCTCGCCGCAGACGCCGCAGCCGACACAGCTGTCGAGCACGGTCGCGACCGGGTCGGTGCGCAGCGGATCGGGGTTGGGCTTGATCGACAGCGACGGGCAGCCCGAGAGCCGGATGCACGAATGGTCGCCGGTGCAGGTGTCGGAATCGACGCCGAACTTCTCGCGCACCGAGCGCCTGCCCTCGGCGATCGCGCGGCGCACCAGCGGCTTCTCGCGCCGCTGGCGGTTCAGCATGCACTCCGATTGCGCGATCAGCACCTTCGGGCCTTTTTCCTTCGTCGTCAGCGCGTCCTTCAGCGCATCGCGCATGCCGGCGACGTCGTAGGTGCGGCGCAGCGTCTTCACCCACTTCACGCCGACGCCGCGCACCGCGCGCTCGATCTCGTGGCCGGTGCTGCGCGTCGCGTTCACGGCGTTCGACGACAGGATGTCCTGGCCGCCGGTGGCCGAGGTGTAGTTGTTGTCGACCACGATCGTCAGGTTGTCGCTGCGGTTGAAGACCGCGTTGGCGACGCCGCTGGTGAGGCCGTTGTGCCAGAAGCCGCCGTCGCCCATCACCGAGATCGCCCGCTTGCCTGCCGGCGCGTTGAGCGCCGAGGCGCCCGCGCCGCCGAGCCCGTAGCCCATCGTGGTGTTGCCGATGTTGAAGGGCGGCAGGATCGAGAACAGGTGGCAGCCGATGTCGGCGCTCACGTGGTGCGCGCCGAGCTCGCGCTCGACCAGCTTCATGGCGCTGAAGATCGGGCGCTCGGGGCAGCCGGTGCAAAAGCCCGGCGGACGCGCGTGGACGCTGTCGCCGAGCGGCAGCGAGGGCTCGGGCGCGCCATCGACCCCGAGGGCAGCCACTTCGGTGAGCGGGATCACCTTGCGCACCGGCGGCGGCAGCGGCTGCAGCCGGCCGTAGCGTTCGCCGAAGGTGCGCGCGCCCTTGAGCAGCTCGGCCGCCGTGTATTCGCCGGCCACCGGCAGCATGTCCTTGCCGTGCAGCGCGGTGGCCGAGCCGGCCTGGCGCAGGATGGTCGCCAGGTTCTGCTCGACGAAGTTGGGCTGGCCTTCTTCCACGATCAGCACCGCGCGCTTGCCCTCGCAAAAGCGCAGCACCTCGCTCTCGATCACCGGGTAGGCCACGTTCATGACGTAGAGCGGCACCTTGGAGTTGCCGTAGACGTCGGCCAGGTCCAGGCGCTCGAGCGCGCGCACCATCGTGTTGTAGCTGCCGCCCTGCACGATGATGCCGATGTCGTCGGCGCCCTCGGCGAAGAATTCGTTGAGCCGGCGGTCCTCGATGAACTTCACGGCGGCGGGCCAGCGGTCGCGCACCTTCTCCTGCTCGTGCACGAAGCTGGCCGGCGGCAGCACGATGCGGCCGACGTCGCGCTGCGGGTTCTCGAGCGCGTCCTGCAGCGTGAAGCTGGCGCGCTGGTTGTCGCCGGCGACGAAGTGCCCGTGCACGTGGCAGGCGCGGATGCGCAGCTGCAGCATCACCGGCGTGTGGCTGGCCTCGGACAACTCGAAGCCCTGCTTCACGGCCTCGACGATCGAGGGCAGGTTGGGCCGCGGGTCGAGCAGCCAGATCTGCGACTTCATCGCGAAGGCGTGGCTGCGCTCCTGCATGATCGACGAGCCCTCGCCGTAGTCCTCGCCGACGATGATCAGCGCGCCGCCGGTCACCCCGCCCGAGGCCAGGTTGGCCAGCGCGTCGGAGGCCACGTTGGTGCCGACCGTCGCCTTGAAGGTCACGGCGCCGCGCAGCGGGTAGTTGACCGAGGCCGCCAGCGTCGCGGCGGCGGTGGCCTCGCTGGCGCTGTTCTCGAACCGGATGCCGTGCTCGGCCAGGATGTCCTGCGCGTCGGCCAGCACGTCCATCAGGTGCGAGATCGGCGCGCCCTGGTAGCCGGCGACATAGGAAACTCCTGACTCCAGCAACGCCTTGGTGACTGCAAGAATGCCTTCACCGCGGAATACGTCGCCGTTGGCGAGCCGCAGCTTCTTCACCTCTTCGACGAACGATCGCTCTGCCATGGTGTTCCTTCATGCGTGGGACTTGCGCGTCGACCTCGACATCGCGGTCTCTATAATGTTGACAACTGAATGTATTCACAATCATGAATAACCCTAGACAAGCAAGCATCGTGCCCGCGACGGGTCCGGGGCCGTTCAGTGAAAAGGCGGCAGCGCCCAGCCGCCGCTTCGTCGACGACTACCTGCCCGCGCTGCTGGCGCAGGCGAGCCAGCTGATCTCGTCCGAGTTCCATCGGGTCGCGCGCCAGCATGGTTTTTCGGTGTCCGAATGGCGCGTGATGGCCTCGCTGGCCGGCGGTGCGGCGATCAGCATCGGCCAGCTGGCCCAGGTCACGGTGACCAAGCAGCCGACCGTGACGCGGCTGCTGGACCGGATGGAAGCCCGGGGCCAGATCGAGCGCCTGCCCCATGAAAGTGATCGGCGTGTCACTCTGGTGCGCATCACGCCCCAGGGCACGCAGGCGGTCGAGCACCTGATGGATCTGGCGCGCGAGCACGAGCTGCGCGTGCTCGAGCCCTTCGGGCTGCAGCGCGCCGAGGAACTCAAGAGCACGCTGCGCCACATCATCGAGCTGCACGCGCGTGCGCCGGGCGAGGCGGCAGAAGACGACGAGTGAGGTGAACGCGCCTCAGCGACGAGGCACCAGCACCGCGCGGCCGCGATGGCCGCGCTGGCCGATCCAGTCCATGGCGGCCGCGGCCTCTTCCAGTGCAAAGGGCTGCACTTCCAGCCGCAGCCTGCCGTCGGCCAGCCGCGCCAGCAGCTCCGGCGCCGCCGCGCGGCCGGCGGCTTCGCGTCGGAACATGTTGAGCGGCAGCAGCGCCACGTCGCGCTGCAGGAAATGCGCGAGGTCCAGCGCCAGTGTGTGGCCCGCGGTATAGCCGACCAGCACTGCGCGACCGCCGGCCTGCACCTGCATCAGTGCGGCCGCAAGCACCGATCCGCCGACGGTGTCGACCAGCAGGTCCGCGGACGCGGATGCCAACGCCGCGAACGGGTCGTCCCCCAGCACCAGCACCGTCGCCGCGGCCGGGATCGACGGCGCCTGCGCCGCGAGGCTCACCACCGCCGTCACTTCGGCACCGGCATCGAGCGCGAGCTGCACCACCAGCGAGCCGACCGCACCGGTGGCGCCCGTCACCAGCACGCGCTCGCCGGCACGCACGCGGGCGACTTCGTGCAGCGCGACCCAGGCCGAGGTGCAGGGCGAGAAGAACGCCGAGCCGAGGGTCGCGGGCACCGCATCCGGCAGCAGGCCGAGCGCCTCGTCGGGCGCATCGATCTGCTCGCACCAGGTGCCGTCGGTCAGCGTGCCCAGGCCGCTGCCGCGCAGCCACACGCGCTGCCCCGGAGCCAGGCTGGCGCTCGCGACCACGACGCCCGCGGCCTCGACGCCCGGCGTATAGGGAAAGGGCGGGTGTTTCAGGAAGCTGCCTCGCCAGACCGTGCGGTCGATATGGCCGACGGTGGCGGCCTCCATGCGCACGATCGTGCGGCCCGGGCGCAGCTGCGGCTCGGGCAGCTCCTGCACAGTGGGCGGCGCGTCGAAGGCATGCACGCGCACCGCCTTCATGCCAGCGTCTCCAGGAATTCGAGCACCGCGGCCGCGAAGGCCTCCGGCAGCTGGTCGGGCAGCGGCACCATGCCGCCCGCGATGTCGACGGTGCGCGCATGCGCCAGCTCGCGCTGCAGTTCGGCCGCATGCGGCGAGGCGAAGGGGTCCTCGGTGGCGCGCAGGATCAGCGTCGGCTGCAGCACGCGATGGATGCAGTCCTCCATCCGGTAGGCCGCGACCGCGCGATGGCCGTCTTCGGGGCTGCCGCTGGCGCGCAGCGCATCGCGCACGAAGGCTTCCAGCAGCTCCGGCCGACCGGCCGGGTAGAAGCCCTGGCGCCGCTGCCACAGCGCGGCGAGATGGGAGCCGTCGCCGCTGGGCGCGACTTCGTCGATCGGCGGCCGCCTGGCGCGCGCGCGCCGGAAGTTCAAGTCGGTGAACGGGGTGGACGACAGCACCAGGCCGCGCACCCGCTGCGGGAAACTGGCCGCGATCTCGACCGCGATCACGCCCCCCGTGTGGTGGCCCACGACGTCCGCGCGTTCGATCTGCAGCGCATCGAGCAGCTCGACGGCGACGCGGGCCCAGCCTTCGATGCTGGCCGGCCCGTCGCCCGCGGCCGAGTCGCCGAAGCCGGCGGTGTCCATGGCGATCGCGCGATACCGCTGGCCGAGCAGCGGCAGCACCTCGCGGTACTCGGTCCAGCTGCGCGGCGACTGGTGCAGCAGCAGCACCGGCGGCGCCTGGATGGCGCCGCATTCGGCGTAGTGCACCTGCCCCACAGACAGGTCGGCGAAGGCGCGCCGGAGGGTCATTCCAGCGTCTCTGCGGCGGGCGGTTGCCAGAGACCCGCGTGCTTGAGCATGCCGAGCGTGCGCGACAGCACGTCGCGGCGATAGGCGCCGACGTCGCGCCCTTCATAGGCGTAGAAGCCGCTGCCGCTCTTCAGCCCCAGCCGCCCCTCCTGCACCATCCGGTCCACGATGGCCGGCGCGGTGTAGCGCGCCTTGTCGATCGAGGCCGACATCTCGCGGCTCGCGTGATGCAGGATGTCGCAGCCCCCGAAGTCGATGAACTCGACCACGCCGAGCGCCGCGAAGCGCAGGCCCAGGCCATAGCGCGTGGCCTTGTCGATCTCTTCCGCGGTGGCGGCGCCCTCCTCGATCATGCGGGCCGCCTCGTTCATCACCAGCGCCTGCAGCCGCGGCACGATGTAGCCGGGCGTGGCGCCGCAGACCACCGGCAGCTTACCGATCGCCTCCATCAACGCCTTGGTGCGCGCGAGCACGCCCGGGTCGGTGCCGGGATGGCAACTCAGTTCGACCACCGGGATCACATAGGCCGGGTTGAGCCAGTGCATGTTGAGGAAGCGCTCGGGCCGGCGCACCAGCGCCGCCAGCTGCGTCACGAGGATGCTGCTGGTGGTCGACGTGAGGATCGCGTCGTCGCGGCAATGCCGGTTGAGCGCCTCGAAGGCCTCGCGCTTGGCCTCCAACGTCTCGGGCACGCCTTCGAACAGCAGCTCCGCCGCGGCCAGCGCGGCCGGTGCGCCTGCCGCAGGCACGAACTCGACCCGCGCCGCGATCGCAGCGACCTGCGCCGCGTCGATCACGCCGAGCTGGGCCAGCCCCGCGAGGCTGGCTTCGATCTCGGCCTCGGCCTCGCCGCGCAGCTTCTGCCAGGCCTCGTCGCTGCGTGGGCGCAGGTCGACCAGCGAGATCCGATGGCCCGCATAGGCGAAGGCGATCGCAATGCCGCGGCCCATCCGGCCCGCGCCGACGGCCGCGAAACGAGGCAGGTCGGACCGGTGCCGGGCCGCCCCAAGGCGGTCTGCGCCCCCTCGGGGGGCAGCGAGCACACGAAGTGACGAGCGTGGGGGCCTCTCATTTGCCATCGTGCAGTCTCTGTTTGAGCTGAGCCGGCGTCAGGCCCGAGAGTCCCAGCGTCTCCAGCGTGCGCGGGCCCCGGCGCAGGTCGCGGCCGAGGAAGCCGCCGACGATGGCCAGCAAGCCGTGCGCGATCGGCGCATCGACGCCGGCAAAGCGCGCGGCCGAGGCCAGGAAGGCCAGCCCGAGCTCGGTGTCCTCGGTGATGTAGCGGTGCGTGTACAGGTCGATGTTCTCGCGCCAGTCGCCCGACTTCACCAGTTGCTTGTGGGCGTCGCCGTACATCCACTGGTCGTTGTTGTAGTGGTCGGCCAGCGGATAGTGCGGCGCGCCCTGGCCCAGCGCCTCGCGCACCGCGATGCGCTCCTGGTCGAGCCGGTCGGTCACGTCGCGCACCGCGCGCTGCGTGCCTTCGTTGTGGATGTCCCAGCGCTCGAAATGCTGCAGCGGCGCGGCGTTCATCACCATCAGCGGCGGATGGATCACCGGGCCGGCATTCATCAGTGCGCCGGAGAGGGCATCGCCGCAGCCGTGCACCGCGGGATAGGCCTTGCGGATCACCTCGATGGCCTGGGCTTCCTTGCGCGCCGGATAGACGCCGGTCGGCAGGCGGACGGCGCGGATCGTCACGTTCACCTCGCGCTCGCCGTGCTTGCGCGCCAGATAGGGCAGCGTGCCGGTCTCGGCCCAGGCGACGTCGGCGCGGCTGCCGGCCTCGGCCACCCGGCGCGCCATCACGTAGCTGCCGAAGGTGCCCGGGGGCAGGAACACCACCTGGCCGTCGACCAGGTGCGGCGCCATCGCGCGGGCGATGTCCTCCTGGGCGATCGCCGGCGTCGGGATGACGATCAGCTCGGCATCGCGCAGCGCCGCGCCGATATCGGCCGTGGCCAGGGCGATCTTCACGTCGCGGCTGCCCTGCGCATCCTTCAGCGTGATCGATGCGGCCTGCACCACCGGTGCCAGCGCAGCGGCGTCGCGGCGCCACAGACGCACTTCATGGCCGGCTTCGGACAGGTCGGCGGCGGCGGCATAGGCGCCGTGGCCGCCGCCGAGGATTGCGATTTTCATGGGTTGCAGTCGAGGTTGGAAGTGGATGGGGCTTTAATACATTACTTTTCATCTGTTCATGTGTCAACTAAAAGCAAGGCATGTTCGCGTTTCCACTGATGGGACGGCGGCGAGCAGTTGCACCCCGGTTCCCGATCCATCGCACCGACCGGCAGTGCTGTCTGCGCCTCGCTCAGCCGTTGCGAAAGATGAAGCTGTAGGCGTTGAGCGCCGGCACGCCGCCCAGGTGCGCGTAGAGCACCTTGGAGCCGGCCGGGAACTCGCCGAGCCGCACCTTCTCGATCATCCCGTGCATCGACTTGCCCTCGTACACCGGGTCGGTCAGCATGGCCTCGAGCCGCGCACTGAGGCGGATGGCCTCGAGCGTGCCGTCGTTCGGCAGCCCGTATTCGGGGCCGCCGAAGCGGGTGTCGAGCACCACGTCCCTGTCGCTGATGTCACGCCCGAGATCGACCAGCGCCGCCGTGTGCTTCGCGATGCGCAGGATCTGGTCGAAGGTCTGCTGCGGCTTGGCCGACGCGTCGATCCCGATCACGCGGTCGGCTCGCCCGTCGGCCGCGAAGCCGACCACCATGCCGGCCTGCGTGCTGCCGGTGACCGCGCAGGTCACGATGTAGTCGAACCTGAAGCCGAGTTCCGCCTCCTGTTGGCGCACCTCTTCGGCGAAGGCCACGAAGCCGAGCCCGCCCTTCGGGTGTTCGGAGCAGCCGGCGGGGATCGGGAACGGCTTGCCGCCGGCCCGGCGCACGCTCTCCAGCGCGTCTTCCCAGCTCTTGCGGATGCCGATGTCGAATCCTGCCGCGTCGAGCCGCACGTCGGCGCCCAGGATGCGCGACATCTCGATGTTGCCGACCCGGTCGTACACCGCATCGGAATAGTTGACCCAGTTCTCCTGCACCAGCACGCACTTGAGGCCGAGGTGTGCCGCCACCGCCGCCACCTGGCGCGTCTGGTTCGACTGGATGCCGCCGATCGACACCAGCGTGTCGTAGCCGCCCTCGAGCGCCTCGGGGATCAGGTACTCGAGCTTGCGGGTCTTGTTGCCGCCGAACGCGAGGCCGCTGTTGCAGTCCTCCCGCTTGGCAAACAGCTCGACCTTGCCGCCCAGATGGGCACTGAGCCGCTTGAGCGGCTGGATCGGCGTGGGGCCGAAGGTGAGCGGGTAGCGAGGGAATTGGGCGAGGTTCATGGCAACGGCTCCTGGTTCAAGACATGAACGGAATCGTAGAGAGAATCGACATTTCGATGGTTGCGAAGTAGAGTGATTTCTTGCGCCAAACCTTCGTCATTGCTGGCAAATCATTATTTTTATTTTGCATTTTTCTCAATGAACGCAACAAAATTGCCAACCAAGAATGAGCTCGATCGCACCGACCGCGCGATCCTGCGCGCGCTGCAGCGCGACGCCTCGGTGTCGAACGTGGCGCTGGCCGCCAAGGTCAACCTCAGCGCGCCGGCCTGCCTGCGGCGCGTCGAGCGGCTCAAGTCGATGGGGCTGATCAAGGGCGTGGTCGCGCTGCTCGACCCGGCCGCGCTGGACTGCGGCACGCTGGTGATGATCGGCGTGGTGCTCGATCGCTCCACGCCCGAGTCGTTCGCCGACTTCGAGAAGGCCGTGCAGAAGGTGTCGGGTTGCCTCGAATGCCACGTGGTGACAGGCGAATTCGACTACTTCATGCTCGTGCGCACGCGCGACAACGACAGCTACAACCGCCTCCACGCGGAGCAGCTGCTGTACCTGCCGGGCGTGCGGCAGATCCGGACGTTCATGGTGCTGAAACAGGTCCTGTCGACCACGCAGCTGCCGCTTTGACGGACGGGGCCAGCCAGAAACGACAAAGCCCGCACAAGTGCGGGCTTCGTTCAGAGCAACATGCGGCCTCGCGACCGCTCAAGCTCAGCGCGTCGGCTTGAACCCACGCGGCTTTTGCGCGTCGCGCGGCACGAACACCTTGCCGCCGCCGGCATGGCCGCGCGGCGCGAAGCCTTCACCGCCGCGACCGGCGCCGCCGCCGAAGCCGCCGCGCGGGGCATTGTCGAAACCGCCGCGCGGAGCGCTGTCGCCCCAGCCCGGCTTGCGACCGTAGCCGCCGCCGCCTTCATCGCGGCCGCCGCCGAAACCGGCGTTGCCCGCATTCTGGAAGCCGCGCGGCGCACCGGCGCCCGGGCCGCGTGCATTGCGGTCGTTGAAACCGCTGGCACCGGCGTAGTTGCTGCCGCCGCCACCGAAACCGCCCGTGTTGCCGCCGCGATGGCCACCGCCGCCACCGAACTTGCGGTCGCGCGAATGGTTGTCGCGGCTGTCACGGCCACGGAAGTCGCCCTGCGGCGCACGCGATTGCGGCGCGCGCTGCTGCGGCTCGAGGCCGGGGATCACCTCGGACTTGAACTGCTGGCGGGTGTAGCCCTCGATGTCGAAGATCCGGCGGCGGTCACGCTGCTCGGCGAAGGTGATCGCCAGGCCGTCGCGGCCGGCACGGCCGGTACGGCCGATGCGGTGGGTGTAGTCCTCGGCCTTCATCGGCAGGCCGAAGTTGAAGACGTGCGTGATGGTCGGCACGTCGATGCCGCGCGCGGCCACGTCGGTCGCCACCAGGATCTGCACCTGGCCCTGGCGCAGCGCCATCAGGCGGCGATTGCGCAGGCCCTGGCTCAGGGCGCCGTGCAGCGCCACGGCGCTGAAGCCGTCTTGCTGCAGGTCGTTGGCGAGGCCGTCGCACTCGACTTGCGTGCTGGCGAACACGATCGCCTGGTTGATGGTCGTGTCGCGCAGCCAGTGGTCGAGCAACTTGCGCTTGTGCTGCATGTTGTCGGCCCAGAACAGGCTCTGCTTGATGTTGGCGTGCTTTTCCTGCGGGCTGTCGATGGTCACGCGCTGCGGCTCGCGCATCACGCGCTGGGCCAGTTGCTGGATGCGCGGCGCGAAGGTGGCGCTGAACATCATGGTCTGCTGGCGTTCGATCGTCAGCTGGTTGACTTCGGCCAGGTCGTCCGAGAAGCCGAGGTCGAGCATGCGGTCGGCTTCGTCGACCACCAGGAACTTGACCTGGTCGAGCTTGATCTGCATCGAGCGCTGCAGGTCGAGCAGGCGGCCCGGCGTGGCGACCACGAGGTCGGCGTTCTGCAGCTTGGCGATCTGCAGCTGGTAGGGCATGCCGCCCACCACGTTGGCGATGCGCAGGCCGCGGCAATGCTTGACCAGGTCGATGGCGTCGTGCGCCACCTGCTGCGCGAGTTCACGCGTCGGGCACAGGATCAGGGCGCCGGGCGTGGCGGCCTTGAAGTGGCGCGAGTTGGTCGGGTCCTTGCGCTTGGCCTTCTTCGGCGGCGCTTCGCCGCGGGCGGCGGCTTCGGCGGCCAGGCGCTGGAACTCGGCCTTGCTTGCCGCCTCGGCTTCGGCCTGGCGCTGCAGCAGGGTGTGCAGCACGGGCAGCAGGAAGGCCGCGGTCTTGCCGCTGCCGGTCTGGCTCGACACCATCAGGTCGACGAAGCGGGTGGCGCCGTCGGCACCGCCGCTGGCGGTCATGGCGCGCGGGATCACCTGCTCTTGCACGGTGGTCGGCTGGGTGAAGCCCAGGTCTTCGACCGCGGCGATCAGCTCGGGCGCCAGGCCCAGCTTGATGAAGCCGTTCGGCAGCTTCGGCTCGGCGGTGGTCTCGACCGCGTCCAGAGCCTCGAGCTCGGGTGCATCGTTGGAAACGGAAAGCGACTCGCTGATCACGGCGGAAACAGCGAAATCATCGGATTGCACAGGCGCGAACTCGCCCTGCGCTTCAAAAGCGTCGGTCATTTATTCAATCTCAAACGCGAGCGCTGCCGTAAGCGGCGCCCCGTCGGGTGGTGAAAAACATCAACCATCCAACGACGTTCAGCCTTCGACTCTCGTCGGGGCTGCGGCCCGTGATTCAGTCACTCAATGACTCGGGCGCGATGTGCAAGATAGGGAGATGCAAGAAAACGCTGAAAAGGCTCTCTCAGCGAAGTTTTCGATTATCGCATGGACTCGGGTTTTTACCTAATCCTTAATCCTGAACCTCAATCCTGAAGCCGCAGGAAGGTCTCCCGGTAATGCGCGAGCTCTTCGATCGACTCGTGCACATCGGCCAGCGCCGTGTGGGCCTGCTGCTTCTTGAAGGCGTTGTAGGCCGCCGGCTTCCAGCGCTTGGCGAGTTCCTTCAGGGTGCTGACGTCCAGGTTCCGGTAGTGGAAGTACGCTTCCAGCTTGGGCATGTACTTGACCAGGAAGCGCCGGTCCTGGCCGATGGTGTTGCCGCACATCGGCGAGCCGCTCTTCGGGATGTAGCGCGAGATGAACTGGATCAGTTGCTGCTCGGCCGTGGCCTCGTCCAGCGTCGAGGCCTTGACCTTCTCGATCAGCCCGCTGCGCCCGTGCGTGCCCTTGTTCCAGGCATCCATCGCATCGAGCACTTCGTCGCTCTGGTGGATCACCAGCACCGGGCCATCGATGCAGGGCGTGAGGTCGGGGCCGGTGACGACCACCGCGATCTCGAGCAGGCGCTCTTTCTCGGGGTCGAGGCCGCTCATCTCGCAGTCGAGCCAGACGAGGTTCTGGTCGCTCTTCTTGAGCGTGGCGGGGGCGGTCGATTCGATGGTTTCAGGCATCGGGCGATTGTCGTCGATGGCCCCGCGCCCGGACCGGCGCCGGACGCCCCTGCTGGCAGCAGGCCGACAGGCCGACCCGGGTTGGCGGCCGGTGGGCGGGGGCTAAACTCAGCCGCCATGTCCTCTGCCCTGCCCGCCTCCCTCATTCTCACGATGGCCTTCGCGCTCGCGCTGGTCGCGGGCCTGGCCGTGAAGTTCTGGCTCGCCAGCCGCCAGGTGCGCCATGTCGCGCGCCATCGCGATGCCGTGCCGGCGCCTTTTCAGCAGGCCATCACGCTCGCGGCACACCAGAAAGCCGCCGACTACACCGTCGCGAAAACCCGCTTCGGCCTGCTCGAGACGGCCTGGAGCGCGGCCCTGCTGCTCGCCTGGACCCTGTTCGGCGGCCTCGACCTGCTGAACCGGGTGCTGCTGGACGCGATGGGCAGCGGCATGTGGCAGCAGCTCGCGCTGCTGGCCGCCTTCGCGCTGATCGGCGGCCTCGCCGAGCTGCCCTTCACGCTGTGGCAGACCTTCAGGCTCGAGGAGCGCTTCGGATTCAACAAGATGACCTGGCGGCTGTGGCTCGCGGACGCCGCCAAGGGCCTGCTGCTGGGCGCGCTGATCGGGCTGCCGATCGCGGCGCTGATCCTCTGGCTCATGGGCGCCGCCGGCAAGCTGTGGTGGCTGTGGGCGTGGGCCGTATGGATGGGCTTCAACCTGCTGCTGATGCTGGTCTATCCGACCTTCATCGCGCCGATCTTCAACAAGTTCAAGCCGCTCGACGACGCAACCCTCAAGGCGCGCGTCAACGCGCTGATGCAGCGCTGCGGCTTCGCGGCCAAGGGCCTGTTCGTGATGGACGGCAGCAAGCGCAGCGCGCATGCCAATGCCTACTTCACGGGCTTCGGCGCCAGCAAGCGCGTGGTCTTCTACGACACGCTGCTGCGCCAGCTCAGTGCCGGCGAGGTCGAGGCCGTGCTCGCGCACGAGCTGGGCCATTTCCGCCACAAGCACGTGATGAAACGCATGGCGGCCATGTTCGCGCTGAGCCTGGCCGGCTTCGCGCTGCTGGGCTGGCTGTCGGCCCACACCTGGTTCTACACCGGCCTGGGCGTGCAGCCCAACCTGGCGGCGCCCAACGACGCGCTCGCGGTCCTGCTCTTCATGCTGGCGATGCCGGTGTTCGGCTTCTTCGTGGCGCCGCTGCCGGTGCTGGTGTCGCGCAAGCACGAGTTCGAGGCCGACGCCTATGCGGTCGCGCAGACCAGCGGCGCCGACCTGTCGGCCGCCCTGCTCAAGCTCTACCAGGACAACGCCTCGACGCTGACGCCCGACCCGGTCTTCGTGAAGTTCTACTATTCGCATCCGCCGGCCTCCGAGCGCTTGGCGCGGATGACGGTATGAAGGAAACACCCCCGATGCGCCTGCGGCGCCTCCCCCTTAAGGGGGCGATACCAGCGGCCCGGCAAAGCCGGTTCCGCGGTATCCCTGGCATTGGGCTGCGCCGGGTTGAAGCGTTGCGGGTCACGTGACGCGCAAGAGTAACCAGGATCAGACCATGAGCAGCATGCTGAAAATCAAGGACTGGAAGACCGAGGCCGCCCGCCGGGCGCTGAGCGCCACCGAGATCGTGGCCGGGCTGGCCCGGCTCGAGGGCTGGAAGCTGACGGGCGACGGCCCGAATGTCGCGATCGAGAAGAGCTTCGGCTTCGCCAACTACTTCGAGACCATCGCCTTCGTGAACGCGCTGGCGCTGGTGGCGCACAGGCAGGACCACCATCCCGACCTGTCGGTGCACTACAACCGTTGCGTCGTGCGCTTCAACACGCACGACGTCGGCGGCCTCACCGCGACCGACTTCGAGTGCGCGGCCCAGGCCGACGCACTGCTTGGGCCCTGACCGCATGGATCGCACCCTTGGCTAAGCAGCAGCGCGGCGGCAGCAGCGGCGCTGCCTTGCGCGACGGACTGGTGGTCGCCGGCCACGGACGCCACTGCCTGGTCGAGACGCCAGAGGGCGAACGCCTGATCTGCCATCCGCGCGGCAAGAAGAGCCAGGCCCTGGTCGGCGATCGTGTGCAATGGCAGGCCAGCGAGGACGAGGGCACGATCGAGAAGGTGCTGCCGCGCAAGAACCTGTTCTACCGCCAGGACGAGATCCGCACCAAGTCCTTCGCGGCCAACCTGGACCAGGTGCTGATCCTGATCGCGGCCGAGCCCGAGTTCTCCGAAACCCAGCTGACCCGCGCCCTGATCGCGGCCGGCGCCGAGCGCATCACGCCGGTCATCGCGCTCAACAAGAGCGATCTGGCCGCGCCCTTCGAACGGGCCTCGGGACGGCTCGCGCCTTATCGCCGCATGGGCTATCGCGTACTGCCGATGTCGCTGACGGCGGAAGGCGGCGCTGGCCATGCCGAGCTGACCGAACTGCTGTCGGGCAAGGTCACCCTCGTGCTCGGGCCCTCCGGCGCCGGCAAGAGCACCTTGATCAACCTGCTGGTGCCGGGCGCCCGCGCGCTGACTGGAGAGATCTCGCAGGCCCTCAACTCGGGCAAGCACACCACCACCAGCACCACCTGGTACTGGGTGGACGCGGCGCGGACCACGGCGCTGATCGACTCGCCGGGCTTCCAGGAGTTCGGGCTGCACCATATCGAGCCGATGCAGCTCGCGCACCTGATGCCCGACATTGCCGAACACGCCACAGCCTGCAGGTTCTACAACTGCACGCACCTGCACGAGCCGGGCTGCGGCGTCATCGCGCAGGTGGCGTCGCCTTCGCACGAAGGCGCGATCAGCGCTTCGCGCTACCGGATCTACGGCGAGTTGTTCGCCGAGCTGAGCGAAACGCGGTACTGAACTGGCCCCCACGCTCCCCCACTGCGTGTGGGTCGCTGCCCCCCCGAGGGGGCCGCAGGCCGCCTTGGGGCGGCCCGGCGCCGGCCTGCCCCCACGCTCCCCCACTGCGTGTGGGTCGCTGCCCCCCGAGGGGGCCGCAGGCCGCCTTGGGGCGGCCCGGCGCCGGCCTGCCCCCACGCTCCCCCACTGCGTGTGGGTCGCTGCCCCCCCGAGGGGGAGTCAGCAGGCCGCCCGTCTGCGCGAAGCGCGGACTTCGCCGCGCTGGCGGCCCGGCGCCGGCCTAATGCTCTGTCAGGATCTCGCCCAGCGCATCGACCAGCGCGCCGCACTGGTCGCGCGTGCCGACGCTGATGCGCAGGTACTGCGCGATGCGCGCCTGCGCGAAATGGCGCACCAGCACGGCACGCGAACGCAGCGCCGCCGCCAGCGCCGCCGCATCGTGCCCGGGATGGCGCACGAACAGGAAGTTGGCCTGCGACGGCAGCACCTCGAAACCCAGGTCCTCGAGCTGCAGCGCCAGGCCCTCACGGGTGTCGATCACCGCGTCGCGGGTCTTCGCGAACCAGGCGTCGTCCTCGAGCGCGGCGATGGCGCCAGCGCTGGCGAGTCGATCGATCGGGTAGGAATTGAAGCTGTTCTTGACGCGCCGCAGCGCATCGATGAGCGGCGGCTGGCCGCAGGCGAAGCCGACGCGCAAACCGGCCAGCGAGCGCGACTTCGACAACGTCTGCACCACCAGCAGGTTCGGATGGCGGGCGATCAGCGGCAATGCGCTCTGGCCGCCGAAATCGACGTACGCCTCATCGACCAGCACGACCCGGTCCGGGCAGGCCGCGAGCAAGTCCTCGATCTGCGCCAGCGGCAGGCCGATCCCCGTCGGCGCGTTCGGATTGGCGACCACGATGCCGGCACGGCGGCCCGCCCTGGCGCGCGCGGCCAGTGCCTCGGCGTCGATGCGCAGCGCCTCGTCGACCGGCTGCAGCTCGCAGGCGATGCCGTAGAGCTGCGCGTAGACCCGGTAGAAGCTGTAGGTGATGTCGGGGACGAGCAGCGGCGCGTCCTGCTGGAAGAAGGCGAAGAAGGCGTGTGCCAGCACCTCGTCAGAGCCGTTGCCGACGAACACCTGGCTGCTCTCGAGGCCATGGCAGGCGGCGATCGCTTCCCGCAGCAAAGTCGACTCGGGGTCCGGATAGCGCTCGAGCCCGGCCTCCGCCGCACGCTGGATCGCATCGATGGCCCGCGGCGAAGGCGGGTACGGGTTCTCGTTGGTGTTGAGCTTGACGAGGTTCGCGATGCGCGGCTGTTCGCCCGGCACATAGGGCTCGAGCGCCGCGATGCGGGGGCTCCAGAAACCCGGGGTCATCCGAGCAGTCGGGCGAGCGTCAGCAGCGCCAGCAGCACCATCCACATCACGACCGAACGCCACACCAGGCCGACCACGCTGCGCAGGTGGCCGGGCTCGGGCTCGCGGCCCGGGGTGCTGCCGCCATCGGGCGCCGGGCCGCCGGCGAAGGAGTCGCCGGCCTGGGCGCGCGACAGCGGATCGTTGATAGGCAGCACGCTCAGCGTGCCGCCACCGAGGCTGACGTTGACCGCCCCCGAGGTGGCCGCGAGGATCACGCCGTCGTTGCCGTTCGGGAAGCGCCGGGCGTCGTTGCGCCAGCAATCGATCGCTTCCTCGAAGCTGCCGACCACCGCGAAGCCCAGCGCGGTGATGCGCGCCGGCAGCCAGTCGATCACCTCCCAAGCTCGCGCCGCGGCCTGCTGGACCCAGATGCTCGACGGCTGCATCGAGGCGCCGTTCTTGTGGGCCCAGTAGCGCGAGACGAACTCGCTCATGCGATAGAAGACCGCACCGGCCGGCCCGAGGCCGATGGCCGCGAGGATCGAGAACCATGCGAGCACGCCGAACACGTGCCGATGCGCCGCGATCACCGAGTGCTCGATCACGTGGCGCACGATCTCGCTGCGCGGCAGGTCGGCCGCATCGACCTGTTGCCACTGGGCGAGCAGCGAACGCGCGAGCGGCTCGTCGCCTTCGTCGAGCGCATCGCGGATGCCGGTGAAATGGTGGCTGAACTGGCGAAAGCCCAGCGTGACATAAAGCAGTGCGATGCTCCAGAGCACTGCAAAGGGAAGGCCCAGCGTGAGGACCAGCGCCCAGTGCACGGCCAGCGCAAGCAGCGTCGGCACCCCCACCGCGAGGCTCCAGGCCACCCAGCCGTGGTTCGGCTTGCCGGCGTCGAAGTTGCGGCTGGTCCAGCGCGTCCACGCCAGCACGCCGCCGTACACGGGGTTGTGGTACGCCAGCGGGCGCACCTGCTCGATCAGCAACGCGCAGAGGATCGCAAAGAAGCTCATTTGTCGATGATAGCGACTGGCGCAGTTGAGTTCAGATGTGCCACTCTTCGGCCTGCGAAGCCAGGCCTGTTGGTGAAACACCGCGGAACCGGCTTCGCCGGGCCGCTGGTGTTGCCCCCGGTCGGGGGTGGGCGGCTACACGAAGTGAGCCAACCTGGGGGCGAGACGGATATCAGGCACTGAGGAAACGATAGAGATTGCGCAGCATGCCCGCGGTCGCGCCCCACACGTAGCGCTCGTGCGGCCCGTCCTGATAGGGCATCGAGAGCCATTGGCGCGCGTTCTGGCCGTCGCCGACCAGGGCATGGCGGCGGTGGTTCGCCGGGTCCATCAGAAAGGCGAAGGGCACCTCGAAGGCCTCCTCGACCTCGTAGGGATTGAGGTTCAGCTCGAAGCCCGGACGCACCAGCGCGACCACCGGCGTCACGATGAAGGAAGTGACCGTGGTGTAGGTCGGCAGGCTGCCGAGGATCTCGATGTAGTCCGCCGACAGGCCGACCTCCTCCCAGGCCTCGCGCAGCGCGGCGGCGGCGATGTTGGCGTCTTCGGGGTCGACCCGGCCGCCGGGGAAAGCCACCTGGCCCGAATGGTTCTTCAGGTGCGAGCTGCGTTCGGTCAACAGCACCGTGGGCTCGTCGCGCATCACGATCGGGACCAGCACCGCGGCCTGCGCCGGCGCGCGGTCGATCATGCGCGGCTCACGCCGCGTCTCGGGCGTCCAGGCCGGCGGCATGGCGAAACGATCGCGCAAGGCCTTGACGCCGAGGCGTGCCGGATCCACCGGCGGCAGGCCGCGGTCGACACCGATCACGGGCACCGCGCGCGGGTCGAAGGACTGCAATGCCGGCGGGACGATGGCATTGATGACTTCGACGGGAGAGGCGCGCATGGCCGGCGGTGGAGTGGTCAAAGAGGGAACTCGAGGAGTGATATGAAAAATCCCCGGCCGGGGGGCACGGGGCGCACAACCAGATCATGAATCGGTAGCGGCCTTGCGGCACCAATGCAAAAAGCCGCCTCGAGTGGCGGCTTTCTGCACGGCAAGGGGCGCTCTTCTTACTGAGCGGCCGCTGCGGACGGAGCCTTGCCCGGCAGCTTTTCCTTGATGCGAGCCGAACGGCCGCTGCGCTCGCGCAGGTAGTACAGCTTGGCACGGCGGACGTCGCCGCGGCGCTTGACTTCGATCTTGGCGATCAGCGGGCTGTAGGTCTGGAACGTGCGTTCCACGCCTTCGCCGCTGGAGATCTTGCGCACGATGAAGCCGCTGTTGAGGCCGCGATTGCGCTTGGCGATCACGACGCCTTCGTAGGCCTGCAGACGCTTGCGCGTGCCTTCGACGACGTTCACGCTGACGATGACCGTGTCACCGGGCATGAAATCGGGAATCTGCTTGTTGAGCCGGGCGATTTCTTCCTGCTCGAGAGTCTGGATAAGGTTCATATTTTCCTGCGTTCGATCTTGTCCGCGCTACACAAAAGGCGCCATGAAGTCCGTTAAAAGTCCGTCAAGCCAACTCAGATGGCTCGGCGCGGCCGGATAGAGGATCGGGGAACCGAGGATTATAGCTTTTTTTTCAGCGACTTCTCGTCCACTGCGCTGAGCCGTCCGGCACGCCGGGCGGCGTCGATCAGATCGGGGCGCTTGTCGCGGGTGATCGCAAGGCGCTGGTCGCGGCGCCAGCGCTCGATCTGCACGTGATGGCCCGACAGCAGCGGCGCCGGCACGCCTTCGCCCCGCCATTGCTCGGGCCGCGTGTAGTGGGGGCAGTCGAGCAGGCCGTCGAGCGCCGGATTGAAGCTGTCCTGCACATGGCTGGCTTCGTCGCCGAGCACGCCGGGCTGCAGCCGCGCGACCGCATCCAGCAGCGCCATGGCCGGGATCTCGCCGCCCGAAAGCACGAAATCGCCCAGGCTCAGCTGGTGCGTGACCCGCGCATCGATGAAGCGCTGGTCGATCCCCTCGTAGCGCCCGCAGACCAGCACCGCGCCCTCGCCGGCCGACCAGCGCTCGACCGCCTCGTGGCGCAGCGCCTCGCCGATCGGCGAGAACAGCACCACCGGCGCCGGTGCGCCGCGCGCGGCCAGCGCCGCGTCGAGGCAGGCCGCGAGAGGCTCGGCCATCATGACCATGCCGGGGCCGCCGCCGAAGGGCCGATCGTCGACGCGCCGGTAGTTGCCCTCGGCGAAGTCGCGCGGATTCCACAGCACGACCTCGACCTGCTTCGACTCGTAGGCGCGGCGGGTCACGCCGCTCGCGAGGAAGGGCGCGAACAGTTCGGGAAAGAGGGTGATGACATCGAAGCGCATGAGCGCCGGGCCGGGGGCCGGATCTGGCCGGGTCAGTAGTCGGGCTGCCAGTCGACCGTGATCAGCCGACCCGCCAGATCGACCTTGTCGACGAAGACGGCAACGAAAGGCACCATGCGCTCGACCGGCTTGCCGTCTTCCTGCGCATCGAGCACCAGCGTGGTCTGCGGGCCGGAGGCGAGCAGCTCGCGCACGGTGCCGAGCGCCACGCCCTCGCGGTTGACCACCGCCAGGCCGATCAGGTCGACCCAGTAGTACTCGTCATCGCCGGCGGTCGGGAAACTCGAACGCGGCACGAACACGCGCGCGCCGCGCAGCGCCTCGGCCGCATTGCGGTCGGGCACGTCCTCGGACGAGGCGACGATGCAGTCGGAATGTTCCTTGGCCTCGCGGATCGCGAGCCGGAAAGCCTGGCCGCCCGCTGCGCCCGGGGGCTGGAGCAGCCATCGCTTGGAAGAAAAAAGCGCCTCGGGCTGGGCGCTGTGGGGCAGGACCTTGAACCAGCCCTTGATGCCCCAGGCATCGGCGATGCGCCCCACTTCGATCGCGTCCGCCGGCAATGCGGCGGCTTCGAGGGTGGGCAACATCGCCTGGCCGGCAGTCTTAGGCTGCAGCCTTGGGAGCGGCGGCTGCCGCTTGCTTGATCAGGCGAATGACCGTGGGCGAGGCTTGCGCGCCGACGCTCTTCCAGTAGGTCAGGCGGTCCTGGGCGATGCGGATGCTTTCCTCGTTTTCCTTCGCGGTCGGGTTGTAGAAACCCAGGCGCTCGATGAAACGGCCATCGCGGCGAACGCGCTTGTCCGACACGACGATGTTGAAGAACGGACGGCCTTTGGAACCGCCGCGGGAGAGTCGAATGACGACCATGATTTATCCTTGGGGTGGTGCAGCAAACCCGCAAGGTTCGCCCACAGTGTTCTTTCAGCGTCGAGACACGCGACATGGCCACCCGGCCAGCGACACGCTGAAAAGCCCACGATTATAGCCCGCTCTCCCGTTTTTCCAATTCCGGCCTCGCCAAGTTCCCCCGAATGACCCAGATCCGACCCAGCCGCGACGACGACGTCGCGGCCATTGCCGCCATCTACGCGCACCATGTGCTGCATGGCACAGGCACCTTCGAGACCGAGGCGCCGACCGCCGCCGACATGGCCGCCCGCCGGGCCGACGTGCTGTCCAAGCACCTGCCCTACCTGGTGGCCGAGCGCGACGGCGAGTTGCTCGGCTTCGCCTACTGCAACTGGTTCAAGCCGCGCCCCGCCTATCGCTTCTCGGCCGAGGACTCGATCTACCTGGCCGACAGTGCCCGCGGCCAGGGCCTCGGCGCCCGGCTGCTGTCGGCGCTGTCGCAGGCCGCCGAAGCGGTCGGCGTGCGCAAGCTGATCGCGGTGATCGGCGACTCGGCCAACGCCGGCTCGATCGGCGTGCACCGGACCCAGGGCTTCACCCACGTCGGCGTGCTGAAGGATTGCGGCTGGAAGTTCGGCGAGTGGCGCGACGTGGTCCTGATGGAGAAGGTGCTGGGCGAAGGCGCCTCCACCCGCCCCGAATGAAAAGCAAGACCGTGGCCGCGTGGCTGGCCTTCCTGGGCGGCCCGCTGGGGCTGCATTGCTTCTACCTGCGCGGCTTCTCGAGCCTGCTGGGCTGGCTGCTGCCGATCCCGACCGCGCTCGGCCTCTACGGCATCGAGCGGGTCCGCATGTACGGCAGCGACGACGGCCTGAGCTGGGCGCTGATCCCGATGCTGGGCTTCACCATCGCGGGCTGCGCGCTCACCGCCATCGTCTACGGGCTCATGACGCCGGAGAAATGGAATGCGCGCTACAACGCCGGGCGCTCCGGCGACGCCGCGGCCGGCAACACCAACTGGCTCACCATCGGCGCGGTGGTGCTGGCACTGTTCTTCGGCAGCACGATCCTGATGGCCAGCATCGCCTTCAGCTTCCAGCGCTTCTTCGAGCACCAGATCGAGGAAGGGCGAAAGATGTCGCAGTAGGGGCTCGCCCCCAGGTTGGGCTCAATTCGTGTAGCCCGCCCACCCCCTACCGGGGGCAACACCAGCGGCCTGGCAAAGCCAGTTCCGCGGTGTTTCACCAACAAGGCCGGGCTGCGCCGGCCGATTGCGTCAGAAGACCTGCAGGCCGATCCAGTAGGCGATCGCGGCCACGAAGGCGGAGGCCGGAATCGTCAGCACCCAGGCCCAGACGATGTTGCCGGCCACGCCCCAGCGCACCGCGCTGGCGCGCTGCACCGAGCCGACACCGACGATCGCGCCGGTGATGGTGTGGGTGGTCGACACCGGGATGCCCAGCGCGGTCGCCAGGAACAGGGTCAGCGCCCCGCCGGTCTCGGCGCAGAAGCCACCGACCGGCTTCAGCTTGGTGATCTTCTGCCCCATGGTCTTGACGATGCGCCAGCCGCCGAACATGGTGCCCAGCGCGATCGCGGTGTAGCAGCTCACGATGGTCCAGGTCGGCGGCGCGGCCGCATCGGCGGCCGCGTAGCCCGTGGCGATCAGCAGCATCCAGATGATGCCGATGGTCTTCTGCGCGTCGTTGCCGCCATGGCCCAGGCTGTAGGCGCCGGCCGAGACCAGCTGCAGTCGCCGGAACCAGCGGTCGACGCGCGACGGCGTCGCGCGCCGGAAGCCCCAGGCGACGACGACCATCATGAAGGACCCCAGCAGGAAGCCCAGCAGCGGCGAGACGAAGATGAAGGCCACGGTCTTCCAGATGCCGGAGGCGACCAGGGCGCCCGAGCCGGCCTTGGCGATCACCGCGCCGACGATGCCGCCGATCAGCGCGTGCGACGAACTGCTCGGGATGCCGTAGTACCAGGTGACGAAGTTCCAGCTGATCGCGCCGACCAGCGCGCCGAACACCACGTGCACGTCGACGATGCCCGGTTGCGCGATGCCCTTGCCGATGGTCGCCGCCACGCTCAGGTGGAACACGAAGATCGCGATCAGGTTGAAGAAGGCTGCGAACACTACAGCCTGGCCGGGCTTGAGCACCCCGGTCGACACGA
Organism: Variovorax sp. P2_H12; assembly: GCF_056403395.1. Lineage (NCBI taxonomy): Bacteria > Pseudomonadati > Pseudomonadota > Betaproteobacteria > Burkholderiales > Comamonadaceae > Variovorax > Variovorax sp. P2_H12. The sequence goes on from NZ_JBFUFO010000027.1 coordinate 109,146, forward strand.
CGGTGGCGATCGAGTTCGCCGCGTCGTGGAAGCCGTTCATGAAATCGAAGGCAATGGCCAGAGCGACCAGAACCACCACCACCCAGAGGGCGACCTGAACCGTTGCCATTCGAAAGTCCGTCAGTTCAGGAATTCTCGAGGACGATGCCCTCGATCACGTTGGCGACGTCCTCGCACTTGTCGGTGATGGTCTCGAGCAGCTCGTAGATGGCCTTGAGCTTGATGACCTCGCGCACATCGGGCTCCTCGCGGAACAGCTTGCTCATGGCGCTGCGCATCACGCGGTCGGCGTCGGATTCGAGCCGGTCGATCTCCTCGCAGGTCTTCAGCGTGGCTTCGGCCGTGGCCGGGTCGGCGATCTTCGAGAGGAACTTGACCGCGTCCTTGACCCGCTCGCAGCACTTCACGCTGAGCGTGGTGAGGCGCGTGATCTCCTCGGTCATGTGCCGCACGTCGTACAGGGCCATGGTCTCGGCCGAGTCCTGGATCAGGTCGGCCACGTCGTCCATGGTGTTGATCAGCTTGTGGATCTGCTCGCGGTCGATCGGCGTGATGAAGGTCTTGTGGATCAGCCGGTTGACGTCATGCGTGACGCGGTCGGCCGCCCGCTCGGCGTTGTCGACGTCGCGGTTGTACTGCTCGCGCAGATGCAGGTCGTTGTAGTTGGCCACGAGCTGCTCGAACGCGCGCGCGGCTTCGACAATGCGGTCGGCGTGCTGATTGAACATCTCGAAAAAATTCCCCTCGCGGGGCAGCAGCTTGCCGAACATGGCGCTCTCCTGGGTTCAAAGGGCCGTCGCAAGCACATGCCCGTGACGCCATCGTGAAAAAACCGCGCAAGTGTAATGGCCGGGCTCGGGAGCGGCTCTCAGAGCCGCTCGATCCGCTGGTCCGCCACCTGCGCGAGTTGAAGGGACGTGACCTGCTCCGGGGCGATTTCCGCCAATGGCAGCAGGACGAAGGCACGCTCGCCCATCCGCGGATGCGGCAGGCTGAGCTGCGCGGTCTCGAGCACCGCGTCGCCGTGGCGCAGCAGGTCGAGATCGAGGGTACGGGGCGCATGGCGATAGGGCCGCGCACGGCCCGCGCCCGCTTCGAGGCGCTGCAACTCGGCCAGCAGCGCGTGGGGGTCGAGCGCCGTCCGGAGCTCGACCACTGCATTGACGAAGTCGGGGCCGCCGGCATCCACCGGTGCGCTTCGATAGAGCGAGGAACGGGCGCTGACGCGGGTCTGCGGCAACGCATCCAGGTCGTCCATGGCCTGCCGCACGGTCTCGCGCGCCTCGCCGAGATTGGCGCCGATCCCAACGAAAGCTCTGAAGCTCATTCGGCCACAGCGCTGCCCGCCTCGCCGGCGCCACCGCTGCGCGGCTTGCGCCGGCGGCGGCGCTTGCGCGGCGCATCGGCGGCCTCGCCGTCCGGCGGCAGGTCGGTGTCGGCCTCCTCGGTCGGCGACGCCTCCCGACGCTCGACAGGGGCTTCGGCCTGCGAACGCGCCGGCACGCGCTGGCGCGTCTTCGTCTTCTTGTGCTGCTCGTCGCGCACCTGGTCCATCAGGTCCTGGCGGCGCAGGTCATCGGCGGTGCTGAACTCCTGCCACCACTCGGCGATCGCTTCGTTGACCTCGCCGACGTCGGCGCGCAGCCGCATGAAATCGAAGGCGGCGCGGAAGCGCGCCTGCTCGACCAGGCTGTGGGGCGTCGCGCCGCTGCGCTTGTCGAAGCGCGGCTGCATCATCCAGATCTCGCGCATGTCGGCCGCCAGCTTGCCGCGGCCCGAAACATCGCCGATGCGGGCGTTGAAGACGTCGTCGATCGCATCCTGCAGCGCCGGGAACGAGGGCTGCGGCCGCTGGCCGTGCCGGCCCTCGAGCCGCTGGGCCCAACCGTCGCGCACGTCGGCCCACAGCACGCAGGCCAGCAGGAAGCTCGGCGCCACCGGCTTGCCCTCGCCGACCCGGCGGTCGGTGTCCTGCAGCGCGGCCTGGACGAAGGGTTGGTCGGCACGCTCGACCACGACGTCCAGCAGCGGGTAGATGCCGGTCGCCAGGCCGAGCTTGCGCAGCTGCGCCACCGTCGCGACCGCGTGGCCGGTCTGCAGCAGCTTGAGCATCTCGTCGAACAGGCGGCTCTGCGGCACGTCGGCCAGGAGCCGGCTCGACTCGACCAGCGGCGCCGCGGTCTTGGGCTCCAGCTGGAAGCCCAGCGCCGCCAGCTTGGCCGAGAAGCGGATCGCGCGAATGATGCGCACCGGGTCTTCGCGGTAGCGCGTGATCGGGTCGCCGATCATGCGCAGCGTGAGCTTCCTGGCGTCCTTGATGCCGTTGTGATAGTCGACCACGATCTGGCTGGCCGGGTCGTAGTACATGGCGTTGACCGTGAAGTCGCGCCGCGCGGCGTCCTCTTCCTGCGGGCCCCAGACGTTGTCGCGCAGCACCCGGCCGCTGGCGTCCACGGCGTGCTTCATGCCCGCGAGCTCGCCCTTGCTGGTGCGCTCGTTGCCGGCCACCTGCTCGGCGCCGGCGTTGTCCATGTAGGCACGGAAGGTCGAGACCTCGATCACCTCGTGCTCGCGGCCGCGCCCGTACACCACGTGCACGATGCGAAAACGCCGGCCGATGATGAAGGCGCGGCGAAACAGGCTCTTGACCTGCTCGGGCGTGGCGTTGGTGGCGACGTCGAAGTCCTTGGGGCGCAGGCCCAGCAGCAGGTCGCGCACCGCGCCGCCCACCACGTAGGCCTCGTAGCCGGCCTGCTGCAGCGTGGTCACTACGTTCTTGGCGCGCTCGTCGACCAGCGCCGGGTCGATGCCGTGCACGGCGGCGGCCACCTCCTGGCGCTTGCCGAAGCGGGCCTTGCCGCCGGATGCGGCGGCGCCGGATTTGCCGAGGATTTTGTCGATGAATTTCTTGATCATTGGAGAGAGGGCTTCGCCCTATTCGTTTTCGAGCATCGACCGGATCAGCGGGATCGTGATCGCGCGCTGGGTCTGCAGTGCGTAGCCGTCGAGCTGCGCGAGCAGCTCCATCAGGCTGCCGAGGTCGCGGCTGAAACGATGCAGCATGTAGTCGAGCACTTCGTCCGACAGCATCACGCCGCGATCGTCGGCCGCCTGGCGCAATACGGCACGCCGTTCGGCCTCGCTCAACACCTGCAAGTGGAACACATGGCCCCAGCCCAGGCGCGTGCGCAGGTCCTCGCGCAGCGGCAGGTCGGCCGGCGGCAGCGCGCCCGCCGCCACCACGCCGCGCTGCAGGCTCTGCGCGTTGACGAACCAGTTGAAGGCCGCGTGCTGCTGGACCGCGGTGTAGAGATGGACGTCGTCGAGCAGCACCGCGCCCCAGCGTTCGTCGAACTCGGGCGGGTGCATCGCCCCCGGATCGAGCCAGCCGACGCTGGCGCCCTGCTCGCGCAGCGCGCCGCGCACGGCCTCCAGCAGGTGGGTCTTGCCGCTGCCGCCATCACCCCAGAGGTAGGTCGGCACCGGCGAGTGGAGCGTGGGCGCGCGCGCATCGCCGACCCACAGCTGCAGGTGGCGCAGCGCCGGCTCGTTCGGGCCGGCGAAGAAGCCCGCGAGGGTCGGACCGGTCGCGATGCCGATATCGAGCGCGAGCTGCTTCATGCCGTGGCCGCCGAGGGCGGCAGGGATGGCGCGGACGACGCAATGGAAGGGTTCATGGAGAATTGGCGCAGGACACGTAGTGGCAAGCGGGGGGGAGGGTCGACCAGGACCCTTAAAATCGTGGCGAATTCTATCGGCCCGCCCAGATCGGTTGCCGGCCTCATTGTCCTCTCCTTCCGCCCTCCCCTTCCAGCCCGGCCCGCCATGAACTCCAACACCACCCCCCCGCTCAGCTACAAGGACGCCGGCGTCGACATCGATGCCGGCGACGCGCTGGTCGACCGCATCAAGCCGTTGGCCAAGAAGACAATGCGCGAAGGCGTCCTGGCCGGCATCGGCGGCTTCGGCGCCCTGTTCGAGGTGCCCAAGCGCTACAAGGAGCCGGTGCTGGTGAGCGGCACCGACGGCGTGGGCACCAAGCTCAAGCTGGCCTTCGAATGGAACATGCACGACACCGTCGGCATCGACCTGGTGGCGATGAGCGTCAACGACGTGCTGGTGCAGGGCGCCGAGCCGCTGTTCTTCCTCGACTACTTCGCCTGCGGCAAGCTCGATGTCGACACCGCCGCGGCGGTGGTCGGCGGCATTGCGCGGGGCTGCGAGCTGAGCGGCTGCGCGCTGATCGGCGGCGAGACGGCCGAAATGCCCGGCATGTACCCGGCCGGCGAATACGACCTGGCCGGCTTCGCGGTCGGCGCGGTCGAGAAATCCCTGATCCTGACCGGCAGGGACGTCAAGCCTGGCGACGTGGTGCTGGGCCTGGCCTCGTCGGGCGTCCACTCCAACGGCTTCAGCCTGGTGCGCAAGGTGATCGATCGCGCCGCCGGCGCCCTGCCCGCGACCCTGGACGGCCAACCCTTCCGCGCAGCCGTGATGGCGCCGACCCGGCTCTACGTGAAGCCGGTGCTGGCGGCACTGGCCAAGCACCCGATCAAGGCGCTGGCCCACATCACCGGCGGCGGCCTGCTCGAGAACATCCCGCGCGTACTGCCTGAAGGCACGGCCGCCCATCTGCGCAAGGGCAGCTGGCCGCAGACCGAACTGTTCGCCTGGCTGCAGAAGGTGGCCGGCATCGACGACATCGAGATGAACCGGACCTTCAACAACGGCATCGGCATGGTGGTCGTGATCGACCCGGCCGAAGCCGCCGCCTGCGCGGCCACGCTGCGGGCCGCCGGCGAGACGGTGCACGAGATCGGCGTCATTGCCGAACGCGGCACCGGCGCCGCCGTGGTCGTCGGCTGAAGCGCCCCGCCGCGTGAGCGACCCCACTGCCGCCTCTTCGCGTTCCGTGGTCACGGCGAGCTACCTGCTCATCGCCGCGGCCTTGCTGCTCATCATGTGGCAGGGTCTGCTGCCTGGCCTTCTGTGCGTGTGCATCGGCTTCCTCGGCACACGCTGGCTGGTGCGCGCGCTCGACGTCGGACTGCGCCGGCGCGAGAAGATCAGCGCCAACGACCCGACCTGGAACGCGGCGCCGCCACTGCCCCGCGTGGTCGCAGCGACGCTGGTGATGCTGGCGCCGATCGGCCTGCTGATCCTCGGATTCTCCGAGGCGCGCGAGTTCGTGCTCAACGCACCCGAACAGTACAAGGAACTGCTCGACTACATCGCGCGCACGGTGCTGGAGCTGCGGCTCAAGCTGCCGCCGGACATCGGCGCGTACCTGCCCGAAGGTTCGGTGGAAGTGCAGAGCATCGTCGCCGGCTACCTGCGCGGTCAGGCCGGCTCGCTGGCACTGACCGGCCGCGCCTGGCTCGGCGGGCTGTTGTTCGCCTATGTCGGCCTGATCGTCGGGGCGCTGGCGGCGGTCGCCATCCGGCCCACCGCTCGCCGACCGCTGGCCCGCGAACTGAAGGCGCGCATCGTGCTGTTCGGCGAAGCCTTCGGCCAGATCGTGGCCGCGCAGTTCTGGATCGCGGCCTTCAACACCTTCCTGACCGCCATCTTCCTGCTGTTCCTGCTGCCGATGTGGCAGATGGAGCTGCCCTACACGCCGGCCCTGATCACGCTGACCTTCGTCGCCGGACTGGTGCCGATCGTGGGCAACCTGATCTGCAACACGGTCATCGCGCTGGTGGGCCTGTCGGTCTCGCCGCTCACGGCGCTGGCCTGCCTGGCCTTCCTGATTCTGATCCACAAGGCCGAGTACCTGATCAACGCCAAGGTGGTGGGCAGCCGCACCCAGATGGCGGTGTGGGAGCTGCTGGCCGTGATGTTCGTGGCCGAGGCGGTGTTCGGCCCGGCCGGGCTGGTGGCGGCGCCGCTGTTCTACGCCTATCTCAAGAAAGAGCTCAAGGCGGCGGCGCTGGTTTAGGGCCTGTTCACACTTTCCGATGTCCGGAATTGATCGATTCCGGTCCGCGACGGGCCGGACGACGCGCCAACGACATTCGAAAATCGGGCGCATCATCCACTTCCCTTCCGGAGATTCCGCCCATGTCCAGCTGTCTGATAGTGATCGACGTCCAGGAGTCGTTTCGCCACCGCCCCTACTTCGACGCGCGCGGCCTGCCGGCCTATCTGGCGGCCCAGAACGCGCTGATCGAGGGCTTCGCCGCTGCCGGTGCGCCGATCGTCCGGATCTTCCACAGCGACGGACCCGCCGTCGCGAGCAACGCCTTCGCGGTCGAATCGGGCCACGTCCGGCCGCTCGAAGGACTGGCGCCATTCGAAGCCGCCGCCACCTTCACCAAGCGACGCCACAGTGCGCTGGTGGGCACCGGCCTTGACGTCTGGCTGACCCAGAACCACATCGACCGGCTGGTGGTCAGCGGCATCCGCACCGAGCAGTGCTGCGAGACCACCGCGCGCCATGCTTCCGACCTGGGCTGGCAGGTCGACTACGTGACCGACGCCACGCTGACCTTCGACATGGTGCAGCCCGACGGCCGGCCGCTCGCGGCGGCCGACATCCAGGCGCGCACGGCGACGGTGCTCGACGGCCGCTTCGCGAAGGTGTGCAGCGTGGGCCAGGCGATCGAGCGGCTCGCGGAATCGCGCCGGTGAGCGGCATGGCCGGAACGCTGCAGGTCGCGATCCTCGCCTTCGACGATGTCGAGGCGTTGGACCTCGCAGGCCCCTACGAGGTCTTCACGACGGCCGTGCGCATGCACCAGCGCGATGCTGCCGGTGCACCGCCGCCCTTCGAGGTGCGCTGCATCGCGCGCAGCCTGCAGCCGGTGCGCATGCGCGCCGGCCTGCAGGTGTTCCCGGACTGCAGCTTCGACGATGCACCCGAAATCGACATCCTGATCGTCCCTGGCGGCGTGGTCGACGCCGCGATGGACTGCAGCGCGACGCTGGACTGGATCGCCCGCGCCGGCCGCGGGGCCCGCATCACCGCTTCGGTCTGCACCGGCGCCTTCCTGCTGGCGGCCAGCGGCGTGCTGCGGGGCGACGAATCCGTCACGACGCACTGGGAAGACATCGCCGACCTGCGCAGCCGCTTCCCGGCGCTCGACGTGCGCGAAGGCGTGCGCTGGGTCGACCGGGACCGCATCGTGAGCTCGGCCGGCATCACGGCCGGCATCGACATGAGCCTGCACCTGGTCGCGCGGCTGGCCGGCGAACCGCTGGCGCTGCGTACTGCGCGGCAGATGGACTTCGCATGGACGAGGGTGTAGCTGCCGCGGCCGGCACTCCGATCCGGGTCGTCTTCGCGCTGCTGCCGCACAGCCTGGCGCTCGACTGGGCCGGGCCGGCGGAGGCGCTGCGCATCGCCAACCAGCTTCGGATCGCGGCCGGTCTGCCGCCGCGCTTCGAGCTGGTGTTCGCGAGCCCGGAGCCGGACGCAGCCAGCTCGGTCGGCGTCCGCCTCGCCGGGTTGCTGCCGCTGCCGTCGGACTGGCGCCCGCCGACCTGGGTGGTGCTGACCGGCCTGCCGGGCGACACCATCGCGGTCGACAACGCACCGGCCCAGGCGCTGCTGCACTGGCTGCGCGGGCTGCGGCTCGAAGCCGGCCGGCTCGAGCTGGTCACGGTCTGCGCCGGCACGCTGCTCGCGGCGCACGCCGGCCTGCTCGCGGGCCGGCGCGCCACCACGCACCACCATCACCTGGACGAACTGAAAAAGGCCGAACCTCGCTGCGACGTGGTCGCCAACCGGGTCTTCGTGCTCGACGCCCCGCTCTACAGCAGCGCCGGCGTGACCACCGGCATCGACCTGATGCTGCACCGTATCGGCCAGGCCTGCGGTGAACCGCTCGCGGCGCGCGTGGCGCAGACCATGGTGGTCGCGATGCGGCGCGGCCCGCAGGACCCCGAGCTGTCGCCGTTCCTGGCCTACCGCAACCACCTGCACGCGGCGCTGCACCGGGTGCAGGACGCGGTCAGCGAACGGCCCCAGGCCGACTGGACCGTGCCGCGCATGGCCGAAGTGGCCCACACCTCGCCGCGGCACCTGACGCGCCTCTTCGACGAACATGCGGGCGTGGCCCCGCTGGCCTACCTGCGCCGGCTGCGGCTCGCCACCGCGCAGCTGGCGCTGCAGTCGGGCGCCAACGTGACACGCGCCGCAGAAATCTCGGGTTTCGGCTCCGACACCCAGTTGCGCCGCGCATGGCACCAGTTCGGCCTGACCGGCTCTCCATCCGCGCCCACCTGAACCCGGCCGGCGCAGCCAGGCCCCTTCGTGGAACACCGCGGAACCGGCTTTGCCGGGCCGCTGGTGTTGCCCCCGGCAGGGGGTGGGCGCCCGGACACGAAGTGCCGGGCAACCTGGGGGCGAGCTACAGATACCCGCAGAAACGAAGAATGTGACCGTCGGGCTCTTTGATCGCGAACTCGCGCAGGCCCCAGGGCTGCGAGGTCGGCGGTTCGACCACCTGGACGCCGCGCTTCACATACGCCGCGTGCAGGCCGTCGACGTCGCGCCCGACGTGGATCACGATCTCGCCGCGCCACGGGCTGGCCTCGCGCCGGCCGCATTGCCACAGGCGCAGGTAGACCGGATCGCCATAGCTTCGATCGCCCTTCTTGACGCGCGCATAGCTCGGCGGCTCGCCGGCGATGAAGTCGAGCTCGAAGCCCAGCACATCGCAGAAATAGCGCGCGGCCCGCGTCGCATCGGCCACCGGCAGCACAGGCTGCACGCCGTGGAACTCGTGCAACGTGCCCAGATCCACGACGGGTGTCTTGACCGGCTCCATCAGTACTCCGAGCGGCGCAGCGCGGCGACCTTTTCGGCGATCGCATCGAGATCGAGCGCGTCCTCGGCATGCGCGAGGTAGGTCTCGAGATCGCGCACCGCGAGCACGGCGTTGCCCTGCTCGGCATGCGCCAGGCCGCGGTCGCGGTGCTCGCCCCAGGCCTCGGGCAGGAGCGCGATCAGCCGGTCCTGCACCGCGATCGCGCGCTGCCAGTCTTCCTGGGCGCGATGAATCTCCTTCAGGTTGCGCAGCATCCGCGCGATGATCTCGCGCGGCGTCGCCGGCTGCAGGTACAGGCCCAGCGGCACGTCGAAATCGCCGACCAGGCCATTGCTGCGCTTGTAGGGTTCGAGCCGCTCGCTGAGCTCTTCGCGCGACAGCGATTTGCCGGTGAAGGGATCGATCACCACCTGCCCCTTGGGCAGCGTGACCTTGAGCATGAAATGGCCCGGGAAGCCGACGCCGCGCGCCTGCAGGCCCAGCCCCTGCGCCAGCTCCATCCACAGCACCGCGAGCGAGATCGGAATGCCGCGCCGCGTGCGCAGCACCGCGTTGAGGTAGCTGTTGTCGGGGTCGTAGTAGTCGTTGACGTTGCCGCCGAAGCTCAGGTCGTGGAAGAAAAACTGGTTCAGCGAGCGCAGGCGGTGCAGCGGTGCGGCGTCGGCCGGCAGGCGCCGCTTGAGGCGCGCCAGCAACTGGTCGACATCGCCCAGCACCTGCTGGACGTCCAGCTCGGGGTATTCGTCCTGCGCCAGGCTGGCGGCCGCCTCGAGCAGCGGGAACTGCTCGTCGCTCTTGACGAGCGAATCGAAATATTCGAGAGCGGTGGGCGTCGAGAAGCTGAACGTCATGTGGCTTTGTAGAGGAGCGGGCGGAGACCGTCAAGGCGGCGGCGGAGATGGCGTGGATCAGCGGCGCACGAAACTGCGCAGCTTGACGCCGGTCATCGCCAGCACCGCGAAATAGAGCAGCGCCGCGCCGGAAATGAGCGCCGCCAGCAGGCCGATTCGGTACAGGCGCCGGGACTGCAGGCCGATCCAGTCGAAATGGAGATCGCCCCAGACCAGCAGCGCGCCGAGCACCACGGTGGCGAGCAGCACCTGGAGCACGAATTTGCCCCAGCCGGGCTCGGGCTGGTAGCTGCCGCGCCGGATCAGTCCGACCAGCAGCCAGGTCGCATTGACCAGCGCGCCGATGCTGATCGTGAGCGTCAGCGCCGCATGCTGCATCAGCGGCACCAGGACGACGTTGAGCAGCTGGGTCAGCACCAGCACCCCGACCGCGATCAGCATCGGCGTGCGCGTGTCCTGCTTCGCGTAGTAGCCGGGCGCCAGCACCTTGATCGCCACCAGGCCGACCAGGCCGACGCCGTAGCCCATCAGCGCCACGCTGGTGCGCTGCACGTGGAACGCGGTGAATTCTCCGTTGTGGAACAGCACGGCGACCAGCGGGCGCGCAAAGACCAGCAGCGCCAGCGCGCAGGGCACCGACAGCAGCACCACCAAGCGCAGGCCCCAGTCCAGCATCGCCGAATAGCGCGCATCGTCCTTCGCGGCGCGCGCGCCGGCCAGTTGCGGCATCAGCACCACGCCGAGCGCCACGCCGAGCATGGCGGTCGGGAACTCCATCAGGCGGTCGGCGTTGGTGATCCAGCTGACGCTGCCGGTCGCCAGGTGGGAAGCGATCTGGGTGTTGATCAGCAGCGAGATCTGCGCCACGCTGACGCCGATCAGCGCCGGCAGCATCAGCTGCATCACGCGGCGGGTCGTCGGATCGGTCCAGGCGGCGCGCAGGGCACCGAAGCTGGCGCCGATGCGCGGCAGCATGCCCAGGCCGCGCAGGGCCGGGATCTGGATCGCCAGCTGCAGCAGGCCGCCCACCATCACGCCCACGCACTGGGCGTAGATCGGCTCGATGCCGAAGCGCCTGAAGACAGGCGCGCCGAGCACGATCGCCGCGATCAGCGCCAGGTTCAGCAGCACCGGCGAGGCCGCCGGCACCGCGAACTTGCGCCAGGTGTTGAGGACGCCGCCGGCCAGCGCCACCAGCGACATGAAGCCGATGTAGGGGAACATCCAGCGCGTCATGATCACCGCGGCGTCGAAGCCCTGCGGGTTCTGCTTCAGGCCGCTGGCCATGGCCCAGACCATCAGCGGCGCCCCGATGACCCCGAGCGCGCAGACGATGACCAGGGTCCACGTCAGCAGCGTCGCCACGTGGTCGACCAGCGCCTTGGCGCCGGCGTCGCCGTGCTCGGTCCTGGAAGCCGCCAGGACGGGGACGAAGGCCTGGCTGAAGGCCCCTTCGCCGAAGACGCGACGGAACAGGTTCGGGATGCGAAAGGCGACGTAGAAGGCGTCGGTCATCGCGCTGACACCGAACACCGAGGTCATGAGCACGTCGCGGACCAGGCCGGTCACGCGGGAGGCGAGCGTCAGCAGCGAGACGGTGGAGGCGGATTTGAACAGGGACACGGGGGAGAAGTGTATGTGCCCGCGCGTGCTCTCCGGGGCCTCGCCGCCGCCCTGGCTCAATTCGCCTATAATGGAAGGCTTTGCTGCATCATCCCCAAACCCTCAAGGAACACTGAATATGGCATCCGCCAAGCCCAAGAAGAAGAACCCGCGCCTCGCGTCGGGCCGTAAACGCGTCCGCCAGGACGTCAAGCTCAACGCCGCGAACACCTCGCTGCGCTCCAAATACCGCACCGCCGTGAAGAATGTCGAGAAGGCCGTGCTGGCCGGCGACAAGACCAAGGCGGCAGAAGCCTTCGCGAAGGCCCAGAGCATCGTCGACACCGTCGCCGACAAGGGCATCTTCCACAAGAACAAGGCCGCTCGCGACAAGAGCCGCCTGTCGGCCAAGGTCAAGAACCTGGCCCTCGCCCCTGAAAAGGCCGCCGCCTGACGCTATCAGGCAAACAGCCCGGATTGGTTTTCCAGTCCGCCGTTTGATCGGGGTGCGCTGCAGCAAAGTGAAAAACCGCCTTCGGGCGGTTTTTTCATGGGCGCCGCTTCAAATCAAACATCTCAATGAACGTGTCGCGCATCGCTGAACCTGGCGCGGCCAAGGCCAGGGATACCGCGAAACCGGCTTTGCCGGGCCGCCGGTATCGCCCCCTTGAGGGGCTGAGGTCCGCGGCTCCAAGCCTGCCCGCGCAGGCTTGGACGGCACCGAAGAGCCGCTGCCTCTGGCGGCGACTCGGGGCGCCGCAGGCGCTTCGGGGGTGGTCAAGGCTTGTCCGGAACCAGGCAGGCCTCCGCGACCTGCAGGCCGTTGTCCTTGGCGAAATTGAGGCAGAAATCCCAGGCCATCGGCTCGGCATTGCGCAGTTCGCTGTTCACGACCACGCACTTGATGCCGTTGATGACCGTCGGCACGCACCAGGGCGAATAGTTCAGGTGGCTGCCCGGCTGCGGCCCGCCGGGCCGGAACGAGCACATCACGCCCGCCAGCCGTTCTGCCCAGTCGCTGGGGCGAAATGTCCGACCATCCTGGGTGATGCCCTGGATGAAAACTTCTTTGGCGGAGGGAGAAACCATCGGTTGCGTGAGGAATGCGGGCGCCGTTGCTGCGCCGCACAACGATTCTATCCGGGGGTCCCGCGGGCGACATGCGCGGGGGCATTGCTCTGATGCGCAATCCTCAATGAAGCCGTCGGGGCGGACGCCTAGAATCCGCGTTCCCTTTTCCGGAGATCCGCATGAGCGCCACTGCTGCCCCCTCGTCGCCCCACGTCATGAACACCTACGGTCGCCTGCCGATCGCACTGTCGCACGGCCAGGGCTGCCGAGTCTGGGACACCAACGGCCGCGCCTACCTCGACGGCCTCGGCGGCATCGCGGTCAACACGCTGGGCCACAACCACCCGGAACTGGTGCCGGCGTTGCAGGACCAGATCGCCAAGCTGATCCACAGCTCGAACTACTACCACGTGCCCGGCCAGGAGCAGTTGGCGGCCAAGCTGACCGAGCTGTCGGGCCTGACCAACGCCTTCTTCTGCTCCACCGGCCTGGAGGCCAACGAGGCGGCGCTCAAGCTGGCGCGCAAGTTCGGCCATGACAAGGGCATCGAACGGCCCGAGATCGTGGTCTACGAGGCCGCTTTCCACGGCCGCAGCATTGCCACCTTGTCGGCCACCGGCAACCCCAAGGTCCAGCAGGGCTTCGGCCCGCTGGTCGAGGGCTTCATCCGGGTGCCGCTGAACGACATCGACGCGCTCAGGAAGGCCACCGAAGGCAACCCGAACGTGGTCGCCGTGTTCTTCGAGACCATCCAGGGCGAAGGCGGCATCAACCCGATGCGCTGGGAATACCTGCGGCAGGTCCGCCAGCTTTGCGACGAGCGCGACTGGCTCATGATGATCGATGAAGTCCAGTGCGGCATGGGCCGCACCGGCAAGTGGTTCGCCCACCAATGGGCCGGAATCCTGCCGGACGTCATGCCGCTGGCCAAGGGGCTGGGCTCGGGCGTGCCGGTCGGCGCCGTGGTCGCCGGCCCGCGCGCCGCCCACATCTTCGGCCCGGGCAACCACGGCACGACTTTCGGCGGCAATCCACTGGCGATGCGCGCCGGCATCGAGACCATCCGCATCATGGAAGAGCAGAAGCTGCTCGACAACGCGGCGAACGTCGGCGCCCACCTGAAGGCGGCGCTCGAGCGCGAGCTCGGCGGCCTCGCGGGCGTCAAGGAGATCCGCGGCCAGGGCCTGATGCTCGGCATCGAGCTCGACCGTCCCTGCGGCGTGATCCTGGGCCGCGCCTGCGACGCCGGCCTGTTGCTGAGCGTGACCGCCGACAGCGTGATCCGCCTGGTGCCGCCATTGATTCTCAGCATCGCCGAAGCCGACGAGATCGTCGCCATCCTGGCGCCGATCGTGAAGGCCTTTCTCGCGGAGCCTCAACCATGACCGATCGACTTGCCCTCCGGCACTACCTGCAGTTCTCCGACTTCACGGCCGATGACTACGCGCACCTGTTCGCGCGGGCGGCGCTGATCAAGAAGAAATTCAAGGCCTACGAGAAGCACCAGCCGCTGGTCGACCGCACGCTGGCGATGATCTTCGAGAAGGCCTCGACCCGCACCCGCGTGAGCTTCGAGGCCGGCATGTACCAGCTCGGCGGCAGCGTGGTGCACCTGACCACCGGCGACAGCCAGCTCGGCCGCGCCGAGCCGATCGAGGACAGCGCCAAGGTCATCAGCCGGATGGTCGACCTGGTGATGATCCGCACCTACGAGCAGACCAAGATCGAGGCCTTCGCGGCCCACTCGCGGGTACCGGTCATCAACGGCCTGACCAACGAATTCCACCCCTGCCAGATCCTGGCCGACATCTTCACTTTCATCGAGCACCGCGGCTCGATCGCCGGCAAGACGGTCGCCTGGGTCGGCGACGGCAACAACATGGCCAACACCTGGCTGCAGGCCAGCGAGATCCTCGGCTTCAAGGTGCATGTCAGCACGCCCAGCGGCTACGAGGTCGACCAGTCGATCGCGGGGCTGCGCTCGAACGCCAGCTACCAGGTCTTCAAGGACCCGATGGAAGCCTGCCGCGGCGCCGACCTGGTGACCACCGACGTCTGGACCAGCATGGGCTACGAGGCCGAGAACGACGCCCGCCGCACCGCCTTCGCCGACTGGTGCGTCGACTCCGAGATGATGCGCGCGGCCCAGCCTGACGCCCTCTTCATGCACTGCCTGCCCGCGCACCGCGGCGAGGAAGTCGAGGCCGACGTGATCGACGGCCCGCAATCGGTGGTCTGGGACGAGGCCGAGAACCGGATGCATGTGCAGAAGGCCCTGATGGAATTCCTGCTCCTGGGGAAGGTCTAGCTCGCCCCCAGGTTGGGCTCACTTCGTGTAGCCCGCCCACCCCCTACCGGGGGCGCAGTCAGCAGCCCGGCGAAGCCGGTTCCGCGACTGCCCGCGAACAGGCGCGCTGCGCGCAGCCGAAAACAAGAACAGCGCCAGTATTCACCGGCCGGCGCAGCCAGGCCCGTTGGTGAAACACCGCGGAACCGGCTTCGCCGGTCCGCTGGTGTTGCCCCCGGTAGGGGGTGGGCGTCCCGACACGAAGTGCGGGACAACCTGGGGGTGAGCAATGCCCCTCTGTTGGAAATAACCGACACCACAGACTCCCGCGTGGCGCTAACTTTGCGCCATGACTTCACGAATCTGGGATATCTCGCCGCCGGTGCATGACGGCGCGCCGGTGTTTCCCGGCGACACACCGTACCGGCAGCGCTGGGCCGCGACCCTCGGCCCCGGCTGTCCGGTCAACGTCAGCGAGATCACGCTGTCGCCGCACGTGGGCGCGCATGCCGACGCGCCGCTGCACTACGACCCGACCGGCGCCACCATCGGCGACGTCGATCTCGCTCCCTTTCTGGGCCCCTGCCGCGTGATCCATGCGATCGCGCGCGGGCCGCTGATCGAATGGGAGCACATCGCGCACGCCGTCGATGCCCTGCCGCCGCGGGTGCTGGTGCGCACCTACCAGCGGGCGCCGGTCGAGCGCTGGGACGGCGCCCTCGCGGCCTACGCGCCCGCCACCATCGAGCGCCTCGCGGCACTCGGCGTGAAGCTCGTGGGCATCGACACCGCGAGCATCGACCCGGCCGACAGCAAGACGCTGGACAGCCACCAGGTCATCCGCCGGCTCGACCTGCGCGTGCTCGAAAACCTCGTGCTCGACGAGGTGCCCGAGGGCGACTACGAACTGATCGCCCTGCCCCTCAAGCTGGTGAGCGCCGACGCCTCGCCGGTGCGCGCGGTGCTGCGCGAACTTCAACCTGGAACCCCATGACACACGACGATTGCCGGCGCCTCGATGCGCAAGACCCCCTGGCCCCGCTGCGCGAGCGATTCCTTCTGCCCGACGGCGTGATCTACCTCGACGGCAACTCACTGGGCGTGCTGCCCAAGAGCGCACCCGCGCGCATCGCCGAGGTGGTCGCGAAGGAATGGGGCGAGGGCCTGATCCGTTCCTGGAACAACGCCGGCTGGTTCGACCTGCCGCAGCGCCTCGGCGACAAGGTCGCGCGCCTGATCGGCGCGGCCCCCGGCGAGGTCGTCTGCACCGACAGCACCTCGATCAACCTCTACAAGGTGCTGTTCGCGGCGCTGAGCCAGGTGCTGCTGGCCTCGCCTGCCGACCGCAAGCGCCGGGTCGTGCTGAGCGAACGCAGCAATTTCCCGACCGACCTCTACATCGCCGAGTCGATCTGCCGCGAGCGCGGCTTCACGCTCAAGCTGATCGAGGCCGACGAACTGCCCGCGGCGCTCGACCAGGAGGTCGCGGTGCTGATGCTGACCCACGTCAACTACCGCACCGGCGCGATGCACGACATGAAGGCCGTCACCGCCGCCGCCCACGCGGTGGGCGTGCTGACGGTCTGGGACCTCGCCCACAGCGCCGGCGCGGTGCCGGTCGCGCTCAACGACAGCCAGGCCGACTTCGCGATCGGCTGCGGCTACAAGTACCTCAACGGCGGCCCCGGCGCGCCGGCCTTCGTCTGGGTGCACACGCGCCACGCCGGCCAGTTCGCGCAGCCGCTCTCCGGCTGGTGGGGGCACGCGGCGCCTTTCGAATTCACGCCGCACTATCGCCCGGCGCCCGGCGTCGCCCGCTACCTGTGCGGCACGCAGCCGATCATCGCGCTGGCCGGCCTCGAATGCGGGATCGACAGCGTGCTCGCCGCCGAGGCCTTCGACGGCGGGCAAGGCCCGATGGCGGCACTGCGCAGCAAGTCGCTGGCGCTGACCGATGCCTTCATCGCGCTGGTCGAGCAACGCTGCGCCGGGCGCTTCACGCTGGTGACGCCGCGCGACCATGTCCGGCGCGGCTCCCAGGTGTGCCTGGCCCTGAGCGACGGCGGCCCGGGTGCCTACGCGATCGTGCAGGCCCTGATCGCCCGCGGCGTGATCGGCGACTTCCGCGCCGGCGACGCGCAGACCCCCGACATCCTGCGCTTCGGCTTCACGCCGCTGTACCTCGGTTTCGAGGATGTATGGAACGCGGTCGAGCATCTGGTTCAAGTGCTCGACCGCGAAGAATGGAAACGACCCGAGTTCAACCAGAAGCTCGCGGTCACCTGAGGAACATTGATGAGTACGGAACAGATCGTCCACGAAGAAAAGGCAAAGCTCGACTTCAGCGCCTCGATGAGCTACAGCGACTACCTGAGTCTCGACCAGGTCCTGAACGCGCAGCATCCGCGCTCGCCGGCGCACGATGAAATGCTCTTCATCGTGCAGCACCAGACCAGCGAACTCTGGATGAAACTGATGCTGCACGAACTGCGGGCCGCGATCCGCAGCATCGCGCAGGACGACCTGTCGAGCGCTTTCAAGATGCTGGCGCGGGTCTCACGCATCATGGAGCAGCTGGTGCACGCCTGGGACGTGCTGGCCACCATGACGCCGCCCGAATACAGCGCGATGCGCCCCTACCTCGGCAACTCGAGCGGCTTCCAGAGCTGGCAGTACCGCTGCATCGAATTCGCGCTGGGTAACAAGAACGCCGCCATGCTCAAGCCGCACTCGCACCGGCCCGATCTGCTGGCCGAGGTCGAGGCGGCTTGGCGCGCGCCATCGCTCTACGACGAGGCGCTGCGCCTGCTGGCGCGCCGCGGCCTCGAGGTGCCGGCCGACCACCTGGAACGCGACTGGACGAGGCCCTACGAGTCCAGCGACATCGTCGAGCAGGCCTGGCTGGTGGCCTACCGCGAGCCCAAGAAGCACTGGGATCTCTACCAGCTCGGCGAGGAGCTCACCGACCTCGAGGACGCTTTCCGCCTCTGGCGCTTCCGCCACGTGACCACGGTCGAGCGCGTGATCGGCTTCAAGCGTGGCACCGGCGGCACCGGCGGCGTAAGCTATCTGCGCAAGATGCTGGACGTGGTGCTGTTCCCGGAAATCTGGAAGCTCAGGACGGATCTCTAGGCTGCGCCGCGTTGGCCCGCTTCGAATCACGACAAAAGAGGAGACGAGGATGGACAACGATTTCTTCGGGGATGAGGAACTCGCGCTGCTGCGCGCCCACGGCATCGCGCTGTTCGCGCGGCGCGTGATCTTCGACGCGCAGCCGCCGATGGCGGAGGCGCAGATCGCCTCGCTGCAGGCCCTGTGCGCGGGGCCGCTGCCGCCCGAGCTGCTTGCGCTGTGGCGCTTGACCGCGGGAGGCCGGATCGACTACGACCTCCATCTGCACATGAACGGCAACGAGGAATCGGTGGCCTGGAGCGAGCTGTTCTGGAACGGCGGCGATGGCCCGCGCGACCTGCAGGGCTGGATCGATCACGAGCTCGAAGGCGCACGACAGGCGGTCGACCACGGCGGCGAGCCGTGGGACGGCAAGCTGACCCTGCTGCCCTTCGGCGGTTTCGAGGACTGCGACCGGGTCTACGCCGTGGTCGAGCCCGGCCCCGACTACGGCCATGTGCTGGCGTGGAAGCAGGGCTTGCCGGCCGTCTGGTCGCACGAGATGCACGAGGACGGCATGACGACCGTCGCGCACGACCTGTGCGCCGCCTTCGAGGCGCTTCATCTCGACGAAGATCCGCTGGCGCCGGCGGGCGACTACTTCACTGGGCAGTCGCTGCTCGAATACCTCGACCAGCGGCACCAGGAGCACGAGCTGTCGATCGAGCTGATGGACCGGCTGATCGCCTTCTATCGCCGCGCGATGGTCGACTGGCGCTCGCCGCTCGCCGCCGGCACGCTGGGCCAGGACGCGCCGCTGGCGCGCATCGCCCTGCGTCACGCGATCGCCACCGACGACGCCGAGCTGGTCGCCCGGCTGGCGGCGGCCGAGGTGGCGCTCGACGGTCCGCTGCAGGGCAGCGCGATCGCCACCGACCTCGCGCTGAGCCACGGCGCCCACGCGGCCGCGCAAGCACTGGTGCGTGCCGGCGCACCGGTGGCACGCGATGCGCTCGACTACATCGACAGCGCGGTCTCGCCCGAACTGGTCGAACTGCTGCTGGCACGCGGCGCCGAACCCAGCGCCACCGCGATCGCGGAGTGCGTGGCCTGCGGTGCCCCGGCCGCCGCCCGTCTGGTTGCCGACGCCTACGCGCAGTCCCACGACGATCTGCCCACCGCCTATGCGGCGGTCAGGGATGGCATGCTCGCCGAGCTCGAAGCCTCGCTGGTCGAGGTGCATGCCGGCCGACTGACGCACTACCTGGGGCCGGTCGGCCTCGCCAAGCGCGTCGATCACCTCCAGACCTTCAAACTGTAGTTGCTCGCCCCCAGGTTGCCCGGCACTTCGTGTCCGGGCGCCCACCCCCTACCGGGGGCGCAGCCAGCGGCCCGGCGAAGCCGGTTCCGCGGCTGCCCACCAACAGGCTCGCTGCGCGCAGCCGAAGAACGTGCACAGCGCCTGTGCCCGGCCGGCGCAGCCAGGCCCGTTGGTGAAACACCGCGGAACCGGCTTCGCCGGGCCGCTGGTGTTGCCCCCGGTAGGGGGTGGGCGGGCTACACGCAGTGAGCCCAACCTGGGGGCGAGCCTAGTGTTTAGTGTTCATACAGCCAGGGGACGTCGAGCAGCCGGGGACCGAGCAGCCGCAAGGCCGCATCGCGGCCCGCCCGCACCAGCCCGGTGGCATGGAAGATCTCCCCGTTGCGCCGGGCTCGCGCCTGCACCTGGGCATTGCGCTGCCAGCGCTGCGCGGCATAGCGCGCGAATGCCGCCGGCACCGACTCGGCATCGCCGCCATCGAGTGCCTCGGCCAGCGCCACCGCATCCTCGATCGCCATGCCCGCCCCCTGCGCGAGGTACGGCAGCATCGGGTGCGCCGCGTCGCCGACCAACGCCATGCGCTCGCTCGCCATCTGCAGCGGGTCGGTCAGCGGCGGCCGGTCGTTGAGCGTCCAGGCACGCCAGGTGGGCACGGCCTCCAGCAGTGCCTGCAGGCCCGCGCTGGTGCGACCGGTCGCCGCCTGCAAGGCGGCCAGGCTGGAGGATTGGTCCCAGTCGCGCGCATCGCCGGCCGGCGCCGCCTCGGCCAGCACCACCACGTTGAGCGCCTCGCCGCGGCGCACCGGATAGGCCACCGCGTGCAGCCGCGGCCCGAGCCAGACCGTGACCTGCGTGCTGCGCAGCGGCGCCGGCAGGGCGGACTGGTCGACCAGTGCGCGCCAGGCCGTGTGGCCGGTCGCGCGCGGCGGCGGGCAGTCCGCCAGCAAGCGCGGGCGCACCGTGCTCCAGAGGCCGTCGGCCCCGATCAGCGCGTCGCCCTCCCAGACGCGATCGTCCGTGCTGGAGACACAGACCGCCTGGTCGCGCACCACCACCTCGGTCACGCGCGCGGCGGTCGTCAGGGTCACGGCGCCGGTGCCGCGAGCCGCCGCCAGCAGCAGCGCGTGCAGGTCGGCGCGGTGGACGCAGAAATAGGGAGCGGCATAGTTGTGCAGCATCGCATTACCGAGCGGCAGGCGGGCGATTTCCCGGTCGTCGGTGGCGCTGCGCACCACCAGCGCCTCAGGCCGCGCGGCGACCCGCACCAGCGCCTCCCAGACACCGAGCGCCTGCAGCCGGCGCGTGACATTGGGGCCCAGTTGAATGCCGGCGCCCACCTCGCCGAAGGCGACCGCCTGCTCGAGCAGGTCGACCCGATGGCAACGCCGGGCCAGCGCCAGCGCGCTCGCCAAGCCCGCGATGCCGCCGCCTGCAATCAGGATGTGAGCCGACATTGCGCGCACTCAGTGCGAGCGCGCGGGAGCGGTCTTGCCGGCCGCATCCGGCTTCGCCGCGGTGCTGCAGCTGCCGCAGCTGTCGCAGGAACCACAGCCGGAGGCCTTGCCCAACGAGGCGGCCAGGCGCTCGGCACTCTTGGCGTCGACCAGGCCGGCGCGATGCGAGCCGGCGGCCACCCGGCCGGCCGCCGCACGGCGCCAGCTCCCGGGCATCCAGCGCCAGATCGCGTAGAGCGCGGCCAGCGCGACGATCAGTCCGACGAGGAATTCTTGCGTCATGTCACACCTCCACCGCGCTGCACGCGCGACCATGGCCGATGAAACCAGAGGTTCCAGGCCCGGAAACACCGCGGAACCGGCTTTGCCGGGCCGCCGGTGCTGCCCCCGGAGAGGGGGTGGGCGGCCACACGAAGTGGGCCAACCTGGGGGAGAGCATCATTCATCCTCCTGTGAGCGCCAGGGCCACCCGGTAGGTGATCCAGCACGCAATGTAGGCGAGCGCGAACAAATAGCCAGCCATGATCCAAACATAACGCCACGAGCCGGTCTCGCGCTTGACGGCGGCCAAGGTCGATATGCATTGGGGCGCGAAGACGTACCAGACCAGGAGCGACAGCGCCGTGGCGAGCGACCAGCTGCCGGCAATCAGCGGCTCGAGTTGACCCGCCACGTCATCGCCGGTCGCCGACAGCGCATACACCGTCCCGAGCGCACCCACGGCCACCTCGCGCGCCGCCATGCCGGGCACCAGCGCGATCGAGATCTGCCAGTTGAAGCCGATGGGCGCGAAGATGTGCTCCAGCCCACGGCCAATCATGCCGGCCAGGCTGTACTGGATCGCCGGGCCGGTCGCGCCTTCGGGCGGCGACGGGAAGGTCGAGAGGAACCACAGCAGGATCGTCAGCGTGAGGATGATCGTGCCGACGCGCTGGATGAAGATCCAGGCCCGCTCGTAGAGGCCGAGCAGCAGGTTGCGCAGGTTGGGCCAGCGGTAGGCCGGCAGCTCCATCAGCAGCGGCGACTGCCGCTTCGAGTCGCGGAAGCGCTTCATGACCCAGGCCACGGCCATTGCCGAGACGATGCCGAAGACGTACAGCGCGAACAGCACCACGCCCTGCAGGTTGAACACCCCGCCCACGGTGCGCGCCGGAATGAAGGCCGCGATCAGGAGCGCATAGACCGGCAGCCGCGCCGAACAGGTCATGAGCGGCGCGATCATGATGGTCGTGATGCGATCGCGCCAGTTGCTGATGGTGCGCGTGGCCATCACGCCCGGAATCGCGCAGGCGAAGCTCGACAGCAGCGGGATGAAGGAGCGGCCCGAGAGCCCCACCGTGCCCATCACGCGGTCGAGCAGGAAGGCAGCGCGCGGCAGATAGCCTGAATCCTCGAGCGCGAGGATGAAAAGGAACAGGATCAGGATCTGCGGCAGGAAGACGATCACGCCGCCGACGCCCGCGATGATGCCGTCGACCAGCAGGCTCTGCAGCATCCCCGCGGGGAGGTAGTGCTTGACGAGTTCGCCGAACGCCGCGGTGGCGTCCTTGATCGCGTTCATCGGCACCTCGGCCCAGCTGAACACGGCCTGGAACATCAGGAACATCGCGACCGCGAGCACCACCATGCCCCACACCGGATGCATCACGATGCGGTCGATGCGATCGCTGGTGGCCAGGCTGCCGGCCGGCTCGCGCAGCGCCAGGCCGAGGACACGGCGCACCTCGCGCTGGGTGTCGAGCACTTCGTCGAGCCCGGGCGCCTGCCATTGCTGCTGCGGGCCCGCGGCGGCCACCGGCGCGTCGAGCGCCTCCAGCAGGCCCTGGGCGCCGCCGCTGTGCACACCGACGGTCTCGATCACCGGCAAGCCGAGTTCGCGCGACAGCACGGCCGCATCGACCGCGATGCCCTGCTTTTTCGCCATGTCGGTCATGTTGAGCGCCACCACGATCGGCAGCCCCAGGCGCTTGGCCTCGAGCACCAGCCGCAGGTTGAGGCGCAGGTTGGTGGCGTCGGTGACGCACACCAGCAGGTCGGGCAGCGCCTCGCGGCTCTGGCCAGTGACCACGTCGCGCGTGACGGCTTCGTCGGCCGACAGCGCATTGAGGCTGTAGGCGCCCGGCAGGTCGAGCACGAAGACGCGCCGGCCGGCGGCGGTGCGCAAGGTGCCTTCCTTGCGCTCGACGGTCACGCCCGCGTAGTTGGCCACCTTCTGGCGGCTGCCCGTGAGCAGGTTGAACAGCGCGGTCTTGCCGCAGTTGGGGTTGCCCAGCAGCGCGATGCGCTCGGGCGGGCTGCTCGAGCGGGCGGCGCCGGGCTGGAAGTTCAGGGTCGCTTCAACCATGGCCGGCCGCTCCCGGCGTCACGCGGATCAGCGACGCCTCGTGGCGGCGCAACGCGAAAGTGGTGTGGCCCAGCCGCACGGCGAGCGGCTCCCGCCCGGGCACGCCGGTGGCGACGATGCGCACGGCCTCACCCGGCACGAAGCCGATTTCGGTCAGACGCAGCACCAGTTCCCTGCCCTCGGCCTCCTCGGGCCGCAGGACGTCGAGCACGGTGGCCCATTGGTGCTGGGGAAGCTGATCGAGGCTGATGGCGGCCGAGGCCGCGCCGTACATTGTGGTCACCCGCGGAATCCAGAGAATGCAAAAGAGAATTATTCTCGAAAACTCCGGGGTTTGGGGCGATCTGGCGCAAGAATCCCTTCGCGGCCGCCGGCCCGGACGAGCGTCCGCGCCGAGTCAGCTTCCGGTCAGGCCGCCAACAGTTGACGCAAGACGAAGGGCAGGATGCCGCCGTGCTTGTAGTAGTCGACCTCGATCGGCGTGTCGATGCGCAGGCGCACGGTGACCTCCTGGTGCGTGCCGTCCGGGCGGTGGACCACGATCTTGACGTCCATCTGCGGCTTCAGCTCGCCGCCGACGACGACATCGATCTTCTCGTTGCCGGTGAGGCCGAGGCTTTCCCAGGAATCGGCACCGCGGAACTGCAGCGGCAGCACGCCCATGCCGACCAGGTTGGCGCGGTGGATGCGCTCGAAGCTGCGCGCCACCACGGCCTTGATGCCCAGTAGCTGCGTACCCTTGGCGGCCCAGTCGCGCGAGGAGCCGGTGCCGTACTCCTCGCCGCCGAAGATCACGGTCGGCACGCCCTGCTCGATGTACTTCATCGCGGCGTCGTAGATGAACATCTTCTCGTTGCCCGGCTGGAACAGCGTGAGCCCGCCCTCCTCGCGCGAACCGTCCGCATCGGCCGGGATCATGAGGTTCTTGATGCGCACGTTGGCGAAGGTGCCGCGCATCATCACGTCATGGTTGCCGCGGCGCGAGCCATAGCTGTTGAAGTCGGCCTTCGACACGCCGTGCGCCTTGAGCCAGATGCCCGCCGGCGAGCTTTCCTTGATCGAGCCGGCCGGAGAAATGTGGTCGGTGGTGATCGAGTCCCCGAACAGCGCCATGATGCGCGCGCCGGTGAAGCCGGCGTCGCTCGCATGCGGCTCCATCTTGAAGCCCTCGAAGAACGGCGGCTCGGCGATGTAGGTCGACTTGGGCCAGTCGTAGACCTGCCCCTTGGTGCCCTTGATGCTGCTCCAGAGCTTGCCCGGGTTGTCCTTGATCTGCTCGTAGTTCTTCCGGAAGGTCTTGGCGTTCATCGCGAAGCGCAGGTTGTCGTCGATCTCCTTCGGGCTGGGCCAGATGTCGCCGAGGTAGACGTCCCGCCCCTTCTTGCCCTTGCCCACCGGCTGGGTCATGAGGTCGACCATCACGTTGCCGGCGATCGCGAAGGCCACCACCAGCGGCGGCGAAGCCAGGAAGTTGGCCTTCAGGTTCGGATGGATGCGGGCTTCGAAATTGCGGTTGCCCGACAGCACCGCGGCACCGATCAGGTTGTTCTTCGTGATGACTTCGTTGATCTCGGGCGTGAGGTCGCCGGCGTTGCCGATGCAGGTGGTGCAGCCGTAGCCGGCCAGGTAGAAGCCGAGCTTCTCGAGGTAGGGCAGCAGGCCGGCCTTCTCGAGGTACTCGGTCACGATGCGGGACCCGGGGGCCAGCGAGGTCTTGACGTGCGGCTTGACGGTGAGCCCCGCCTCCACCGCCTTCTTGGCCAGCAGGCCCGCGGCCAGCATCACGCTCGGGTTCGAGGTGTTGGTGCACGAGGTGATGGCGGCGATCAGCACGTCGCCGTTGCCGATCGACACCTGGCCCTTGGGCGCGGGCGGTGCGGTCGCGCCCACATGGGCCGCGGCCTTGGTCGAGCGGTTGGCGACCATTTCGACCACGTCGCGCGGTGCACCCGGCGGCGGCGCTGCCGCTTCCTTTTCGCCCTTGCTGCCCTCGTGCGTCAGCGGATAGCGCAGCTTCAGCGTATCGGCCGGCTGGTTGAAGCCGTTGGCCTCGTTCGGCTTGCTGTAGAGCTCGGAAAACTTGGTCGCCAGGTGCCCCAGGTCGATGCGGTCCTGCGGCCGCTTCGGGCCCGCCAGGCTGGGCGACACGGTGCCGAGGTCGAGCTTCACGACCTTGGTGTATTGCAGCTCGCCCGGCGCCGGCATGCCGAACAGCCCTTGCGCCTTGTAGTAGGCCTCGAAGCGCTCGACCTCGGCGTCGGTGCGGCCGGTGCCCTTGAAGTAGGCCACGGTCATCTCGTCGACCGGGAAGAAGCCCATGGTGGCGCCGTACTCGGGCGCCATGTTGCCGATGGTGGCGCGGTCGGGCACCGCGATCGAGGCGGCGCCAGGGCCGAAGAATTCGACGAACTTGCCCACCACCTTCTCGCCGCGCAGGATCGCCGTGACGTACAGCACCAGGTCGGTGGCGGTGACGCCCTCGCGCAGCTGGCCGCTGAGCTCGAAGCCCACCACGTCGGGGGTCAGCATGTAGACCGGCTGGCCCAGCATCGCGGCCTCGGCCTCGATCCCGCCCACCCCCCAGCCGACCACGCCGATGCCGTTGATCATGGTCGTGTGGCTGTCGGTTCCGACCAGCGAATCGGGGTAGTAGGTCGGCGGATCGGCCTTGTCGTGCGGGCTCTTGTAGACGCCGCGCGCAAAGTACTCGAGATTGACCTGGTGCACGATGCCGAAGCCGGGCGGCACGACGCCGAAAGTGTCGAAGGCCTGCATGCCCCATTTCATGAACTGGTAGCGCTCGTTGTTGCGCTGGAACTCGAGCTTCATGTTGAGGTCGAGCGCCTTCGGCGTGCCGTAGTAGTCGACCATCACCGAGTGGTCGACCACCAGGTCGACCGGCACCAGCGGCTCGATGGTCTTGGGCGACTTGCCCAGCGACTGCGCCACGCTGCGCATCGCAGCCAGGTCGGCCAGCAGCGGCACGCCGGTGAAGTCCTGCAGCACCACCCGCGTCACGACGAAGGGCACTTCGTCGGTGCGCTCCGCGTTGGGCGACCAGTTGGCGAGCTGCTCGACGTGCTCGGCCGTGACCTTCTGGCCGTCGCAGTTGCGAAGCACGGCTTCGAGCACGATGCGGATCGAGACCGGCAGCTTGTCGACGTTGGGGTATTGTTTCGCGAGCTCCTTGAGGGACCAGTACCTGCCGGCCTTGCCCGACGCGGTCTTGAAGGTCTTGAGCGTGGAGGCGAAGGCGTGCGCCGGTACTTTGGCCATGAAGAAACTCCTATGTTCGTGGAAGCTCCTCAAAGATAGCAGGGTTCGGTGACTCCGGCAGCAGTCGGAAAGCCCGCCGGCGCGCTCCGGATTCAGGCGGCGACGGCGCGCGCGCCACCGGCGCGGCTGTGCCGCAGGCCCATCCACTGCAGTTCGGCGAGCACCACCACGGTGACGGCCTGGGCCAGCACCCAGGCCCAGCCCCACGCGGTGATCGAGGTGCCGCCGGCGGCCAGCAGGGCGATGCAGGCGGTTGCCCAGCCGAAGTTGCCGGCCACGACCCACCCGATCAGCCGGCGTGGCGGCAGCGCGCGGCTCGCCATCCAGGCGGCGGCGCCGGCATAGGCCAGGAGGAAAACGCCGGTGGCCAGCAGCAGCGGCATCGGCAGTCCGGTCAGCCGGGCCAGGGCGCCGGCAAAGACCAGTTGCAGCGCCCCGGTGGCGGCGCAAGAGGCGGCATCGGCCCACATCAGGCGGGGCAGGAAACGGCGGGAAGCGAAGACGGACATGACGGACTCCTTGGGTTCTGCGCGGCAGGCCCTTCCTGCCGTGTTGGATCCCATCATTCCTGCGGCGCGGCGCCGGGTCGATGACCTCGGAGGTCATGGGCGGTGGCTCGCCGGTTCACTAGGATGTCGTCCATGCACACATCGAGCGCCCCCCCGACCGCGGCCGACCCGTTCGGCGCCCACCTGCGCCACTGGCGCCAGCACCGCCGCCTGAGCCAGCTCGACCTGGCCCACGAGGCCCAGGTGTCGACCCGCCACCTGAGCTATGTCGAGACCGGCCGCGCCGAGCCCAGTCGCGAGATGGTGCTGCGGCTGGCCGAGCGGCTGGAAGTGCCGCTGCGCGAGCGCAATGCGCTGCTGGTGGCCGCGGGCTACGCGCCGATGTACCGGCAGCGCTCGCTCGACGACCCGGCCCTGGCGGCGGCGCGGCGGGCGGTCGACCTGGTGCTCAAGGGCCATGAGCCCTTCCCTGCGCTGGCGGTCGATCGCCACTGGAACCTGGTGGCGCACAACGCGCTGGTGCCGATGCTGATGACCGGTGCGGCCCCCCACCTGCTCGAGAGGCCGGTCAACGTGCTCCGGCTCAGCCTGCACCCGGACGGCCTGGCACCGCGGATCGCCAACCTGGCGCAATGGCGCGGCCACCTGCTGGAACGGCTGCAACAGCAGGTCGCCGCCACCGGCGATACCGCGCTTGCGGCGCTGCACGACGAACTGGCGGCCTACCCGTCGCCGCAGGTGAGCCACGACACGCCGGTCGCCGGCGTCGAACTCTCCAATGTGATCGTGCCCTTCCAGCTCGTCACGCCGGACGGCGTGCTGAGCTTCATCAGCACCACCACGATCTTCGGCACCCCGGTGGATGTCACCTTGCAGGAACTCGCGGTCGAATCGTTCTTCCCGGCGGACGCGCAGACGGCGAAGGCGCTGACCGCTCTCGCGCAGCGCTGAAGCGGCCCGCCGCCCGGAGGGTCCCCCATGAAAAAAGCCCCGCGAGGCGGGGCTTTTTGCTGGGACGGCCGAGGATCAGGCGGCGACCGTGGCCGCGACGTCCTTGTAGTCGTCGATCTTGTCGAAGTTCAGGTACTGGTAGATCTGGTCGCTGGCGGCGTCGAGCACGCCGACGCTCGCCATGTACTCGGCCTTGGTCGGAATGCGTCCCAGGCGCGAGCAGATCGCGGCCAGTTCGGCGCTGCCGAGGTACACGTTGGAGTTCTTGCCCAGGCGGTTCGGGAAGTTGCGCGTGCTGGTCGACATCACGGTCGCGCCTTCGCGCACCTGTGCCTGGTTGCCCATGCACAGCGAGCAGCCCGGCATTTCGGTGCGGGCACCGGCATTGCCGAAGACCCCGTAGTGGCCTTCCTCGGTGAGCTGCTGGGCGTCCATCTTGGTCGGCGGCGCGATCCACAGCTTGACCGGGATGTCGCGCTTGCCTTCGAGCAGCTTGGAGGCTGCGCGGAAGTGCCCGATGTTGGTCATGCACGAACCGATGAACACTTCGTCGATGGTGGCGCCGGCCACGTCCGACAACGTCTTCACGTCGTCGGGGTCGTTCGGGCAGGCGACGATCGGCTCGTGGATGTCGGCCAGGTCGATCTCGATCACGGCCGCGTAGTCGGCGTCGGCATCGCCCTTGAGCAGCTGCGGGTCCTTGAGCCAGGCTTCCTGGGCGGCGATGCGGCGGGCCAGCGTGCGGGCGTCGGCATAGCCCTCGGCGATCATCCAGCGCATCAGCGTGATGTTGCTGTTGATGTACTCGATGATCGGTTCCTTGTTCAGGTGCACCGTGCAGCCGGCGGCCGAGCGTTCGGCCGAGGCATCGCTGAGCTCGAAAGCCTGTTCGACCTTCAGATCGGGCAGGCCCTCGATCTCGAGGATGCGGCCCGAGAAGATGTTCTTCTTGCCCTTCTTCTCGACCGTCAGCTGGCCCGCCTTGATCGCATAGAGCGGAATCGCGTTGACCAGGTCGCGCAGGGTCACGCCGGGCTGCATCTTGCCCTTGAAGCGCACCAGCACGGATTCGGGCATGTCCAGCGGCATCACGCCCGTGGCGGCCGCGAAGGCCACCAGGCCGGAGCCGGCCGGGAAGCTGATGCCGATCGGGAAGCGCGTGTGGCTGTCGCCGCCGGTGCCGACCGTGTCGGGCGTCAGCAGGCGATTGAGCCAGCTGTGGATCACGCCGTCGCCCGGGCGCAGCGAGACGCCGCCGCGCGTGGCCATGAAGTCCGGCAGCTCGTGGTGCATCTTGACGTCCACCTTCTTGGGGTAGGCGGCCGTGTGGCAGAACGATTGCATGACGAGGTCGGCGCTGAAGCCCAGGCAAGCCAGGTCCTTGAGTTCGTCGCGGGTCATCGGGCCGGTGGTGTCCTGGCTGCCGACCGAGGTCATCTTCGGCTCGCAGTAGGTGCCGGGGCGCACTCCCAGGCCCTCTGGCAGGCCGCAGGCGCGGCCCACCATTTTCTGCGCCAGCGAGAAGCCCTTCTTGGTGTCGACCGGGCTGACCGGCAGGCGGAACAACGTGGAGGCGGGCAAGCCGAGGGCCTCGCGCGCCTTGGAGGTCAAGCCGCGGCCGATGATCAGCGGAATGCGGCCGCCGGCACGCACTTCGTCGAACAGCACGTCGCTCTTGACGGAGAACTCGGCAATCACCTTGCCGTCCTTGAGCGCCTTGCCCTCATAGGGACGCAGTTCGACCACGTCGCCCATGTTCATCTGGCTGACGTCGAGTTCGATCGGCAGCGCGCCGGAGTCTTCCATCGTGTTGTAGAAGATCGGAGCAATCTTGCCGCCGAGGCAGACGCCGCCGAAGCGCTTGTTCGGCACGTAGGGGATGTCTTCGCCGGTGAACCAGAGCACCGAGTTGGTCGCGCTCTTGCGCGACGAGCCCGTGCCGACGACGTCGCCGGCGTAGGCCACCAGGTGGCCGCGAGCGCGCAGGTCCTCGATGAACTTCACCGGGCCGCGCTTGCCGTCTTCCTCCGGCACGATGCCGGGGCGCGCGTTCTTGTGCATCGCGAGTGCGTGCATCGGAATGTCGGGCCGCGTGGTCGCGTCGGGTGCGGGCGACAGGTCGTCGGTGTTGATTTCGCCTGCGACCTTGAAGATGCTGACGGTGATGCTTTGCGGCACTTCGGGGCGGCTGGTGAACCATTCGGCATCGGCCCAGCTCTGCAGCACCGACTTCGCATTCGCATTGCCCTTGTCGGCCTTCTCCTTGACGTCGTGGAACTGGTCGAACATCAGCAGGGTCTTCTTCAGGCCTTCGGCCGCGACGGTGCCGACTTCGGCGTCGTCCAGCAGATCGACCAGCGGTCCGATGTTGTAGCCGCCGAGCATGGTGCCGAGCAGCTCGGTCGCACGGGCACGCGTGAGCAGCAGGCTCTTCTCGGTGCCGTGGGCCACGGCTGCGAGGTAGCTGGCCTTGACCTTGGCGGCGTCGTCCACGCCCGCCGGTACGCGGTTCGTCAGCAGGTCGAGCAGGAAGTCGGCCTGGGCCACGGCCGGCGTCTTCATGAGCTCGATCAGTTCGGCAGTCTGCTTGGCGGTCAGCGGCAGCGGCGGGATTCCGAGCGCGGCGCGTTCGGCAACATGTTCAACGTAGGCTTGCAACATCTTCTTTTCTCCGGATACACAAAAGGGCGGGCGGCTCCCGCGTCGAAGCGGGAGC
>NZ_JBFUFO010000028.1:0-86539 GCF_056403395.1 Variovorax sp. P2_H12
ATCGCGGGCTTGACGTAGTCGTCATTGGCGAAGTCGTGCTTGCCCAGGACGTCCTGGTCCTGGCCGCGGAACTTGTAGTTGGTGGTCAGCGAGACGTTGCCCGTGAGATTCGGCGCCGGTGCCGCTGGTGCGTCGGCGGCGGCGGCCTGTGCGCTGGCGAGCATCGGCAGCGCCATCAACGACGCGGCGAGTAAGGTTCTTTCGAATGCGAGTTTCATGATTGATGAACGATTGGGGGAGGTGAGAGCGTACGGCTGCGCTCGTAAAAAGCTCGTAAAAAGCGTGGGGCTGCGCATAAAGATTTGGTCTCTTTGCCGCCAGGCAACGCACAAGGCAGGTGCCTCTTGCTGACGTCGGTGGCAATATGTCCGAAATCCTCAATGCGCGCGTTCCAATGCTCATCAACTGCGTCGTTTACGAAGAGGGCATCAAGCTCGCTGACATCCAGGTCGCTGAGATCAGCGAGTACGCGTCGCTTCCCGGATGCTTCGTCTGGGTTGCACTGCGCGACGCGACGCCCGAAGAACTGAGTGAACTCCAGGGCGAGTTCGGTCTCCACGCGCTGGCCGTCGAAGACGCACGGCACGGCCACCAACGGCCGAAAGTCGAGGAGTATGGCGACTCTCTTTTCGTGGTGCTGCACCTGCTCGAGTCCGACCCCGCGGGAAAAACGGCGTTGCACGTCGGGGAGGTCGACGTCTTCGTCGGGCGGAACTACGTGGTGTCGGTGCGAAATCGCAGCGAGCATGGATTCGTGGACGTTCGGGAGCGATGCGAACGCGAGCCCGAACTGCTGCGCCAAGGACCCGGCTTCGTGCTCTATGCCCTCATGGACTCCGTGGTCGACCGCTACTTTCCCGTGATCGATGCGCTCGAGGTGGAACTCGAGGACATCGAGCAGCGGATTTTCACCAAAGGGGCTGCGCGCGAGAGCATCACGCGCCTTTATGACCTGAAGCAGCGGCTGATGGTGGTCAAGCACGCCGTTGCTCCGCTGCTTGAAGGAACTGGCAAGCTCTACGGCGCCCGGGTGCCGCAGATCTGCAACGGCTCGCAGGAATACTTCCGCGATGTCGTCGACCACCTCAACCGGATCAACAACACCATCGAGGCGATCTTCGACTCTATCGGCACCGCCATCCACGTCAACTTGTCGATGGTGACCATCGAAGACGGCGAGGTGGTCAAGCGCTTTGCCGCCTGGGCAAGTATCTTCGCCGTATGCACGGCGCTTGCCGGCATCTGGGGCATGAATTTCGAGCAGATGCCCGAGTTGAAGTGGACCTATGGCTATCCTGCCGCCTTGTTGCTGATCATCGGCATATGCGGCTACCTGTACTACCGGTTTCGTCGAGCAGGCTGGCTCTGAGGTGCATTTCGAAGGGGGTGTCCCGGTCATCCGGCTGGCTTTCCCCCAGAACCCCCATCTGATTGCGCGGAGAACCCTCCAGCCGGGTGTTGGATCCCTTCTCAAGAATGGGACTGCTTCGCGCGTTTTCGGAAGACGGGGAGCCTCTCTTTACGACTTTTTTACGCCCCCCGCCGCACTTTATTTCCCGTTTTTACGCACCCGAGCGGACACTTTCAGAATTGCTTTTGCAGGAGTGAAGAATGGACGTCGTATGGATTGCCGCCATTGCGGTGATGTGGGTCGTGATGGCCGAAACCGTGCTCGGGCTGTGCAAGCTCGACGCACCGAAAGGGGAGCGTCCGTGATCAGTCTCGAAGTCCTCTACGGGTTCGGCGGCCTGATCGCCGTGCTCCTCTTCGCGTATCTGGTTTTCGCGCTGATTTGCGCCGAGGAATTCTGAGATGAGTGCTTCTGCCTGGGGCCTGCTGGTCCTCTTCCTCATTGTGCTGGGCCTGCTGGCCTGGCCGCTGGGCCGCTTCCTCGCGGCCCTGTGCGAAGGCCGCTTGCCGCGCTGGATGCTGCGCGTCGAAGCGCCGCTCTACAGACTTGCGGGGACTTCTGCCGAACAGTCGATGCACTGGCGCAGCTACGCGTTGGCGCTGCTCGCCTTCAACGCCATCGGCGCTTTGGCCGTCTATGGCCTGCAGCGGCTGCAGGGCATGCTGCCGTTCAACCCGGCGGGCATGGCGGCGGTGTCCCCCGATTCGTCCTTCAACACCGCCGTGAGCTTCGTCGCCAATACCAACTGGCAGGGCTACGCCGGCGAATCGACCATGAGCTACCTCACGCAGATGCTGGGGCTCTCGGTGCAGAACTTTCTTTCGGGCGCCACCGGCATTGCGGTGGCGTTCGCGCTGGCGCGCGGCTTCGCGGCGCGGCGCACCGACGGCAAGGGCTTCGTCGGCAACTTCTGGGTCGACGTCACGCGCATCACCGCCTGGGTGCTGCTGCCGATCGCGTTCGCGATCGCGATGGTGCTGGCGGGCCAGGGCGTGATCCAGAACTTCGATGCCTACAAGACGATCGGCACCTTGGAAGCCACGGCCTACCAGAGCCCCAGGCTGGATGCCGGCGGCCAGCCGCTGAAGGACGCGGCGGGCAACCCGGTGCTCGAAGACGCGACGACCACCACGCAGACGCTCGCCATGGGCCCGGTCGCTTCGCAGGAAGCGATCAAGATGCTCGGCACCAACGGCGGCGGCTTCTTCAACGCCAACTCGGCCCATCCGTACGAGAACCCGACGGCGCTCTCCAACTTCGTCGAGATGCTGGCGATCTTCCTGATCCCGGCGGCGCTGTGCTTCGCCTTCGGCCGCGTGGTCGGCGACCGGCGGCAGGGCTGGGCCATCCTCGCAGCGATGACGGTGATGTTCGTGCTGGCGGTGATCGCGGTCATTCCGGCCGAGCAGGCCGGCAACCCGCTGCTGCCGCCGCTCGGCGTCGACCAGGCGCAGAGCGCGCTGCAGGCCGGCGGCAACATGGAAGGCAAGGAAGTGCGTTTCGGCATCAGCGCCTCGGCCCTGTTCGCGGCCGTCACCACCGCGGCCTCGTGCGGCGCGGTGAATGCCATGCACGATTCCTTCACGCCGCTGGGCGGCATGGTGCCGCTGGTCCTGATGCAACTCGGCGAGGTGGTGTTCGGCGGCGTCGGCACGGGGCTCTACGGCATGCTGGTCTTCGCGATCCTGGCGGTGTTCATCGCCGGGCTGATGATCGGCCGCACGCCCGAGTACCTGGGCAAGAAGATCGAGACGCACGAGATGAAGCTGACCTCGATCGCGATCCTGGTCACGCCGATCCTGGTGCTGGCCGGCACCGCCGTCGCCGTGATCGCAGACGCGGGCCGAGCTGGCATCGCCAATCCGGGCGCGCACGGATTCTCGGAAATTCTCTACGCGTTCACCTCGGCCGGCAACAACAACGGCAGCGCCTTTGCCGGCCTGTCCGCCAACACACCGTTCTACAACGCGTGGCTCGCCATCGCGATGTGGTTCGGCCGCTTCGGCGTGATCGTGCCGGTGCTCGCCATCGCGGGTTCGCTGGCGGCCAAGAAACGCCTGCCGGTGACGGCCGGGACCATGCCCACGCACGGCCCGCTGTTCGTCACGCTGCTGATCGGCACGGTGCTGCTGGTCGGCTTGCTCAACTATGTGCCCGCGCTGGCTCTCGGCCCGGTCGTCGAGCACCTGATGTTGTGGAAATGAGACCGCAGACCATGAAACAGAACCCTTCTCCTATCTCCCTCGGCGAGCCGGCCGAACTGGCGGCCGTGGTTGAAGCCAAGGCCCTCGCCAGGAAGAAAAAGCACCTCTCGCTGTTCGATGCCGCGCTGGTCAAGCCGGCCCTGTGGGGCGCCTTCGCCAAGCTGAGCCCGCGGGTGCAGTGGCGCAACCCGGTGATGTTCATCGTCTACATCGGCAGCATCCTCACGACCTTGCTGTGGGTGCACGCGCTGAGCTTTCCGGGCGACACCGGCATGTCGTCGGCCTTCGTGTTCGCGGTGTCGGTCTGGCTGTGGTTCACCGTGCTGTTCGCCAACTTCGCCGAAGCGCTGGCCGAGGGCCGCAGCAAGGCGCAGGCCGCCTCGCTGCGGGGGCTGCGCAAGGACACCTGGGCCAAGAAGCTGGCCGAGCCCTTCCACGGCGGCAAGTGGCTGCCGCTGCAGGCGCCCGATCTGCGCCGCGGCGACGTCGTGCTGGTCGAGGCCCACGACGTGATCCCGCTCGACGGCGAGGTGATCGAAGGCGTCGCCTCGGTCGACGAGAGCGCCATCACCGGCGAATCGGCCCCCGTGGTGCGCGAGTCGGGCGGCGACTTCTCGGCCGTCACCGGCGGCACCCGCGTGCTGTCGGACTGGCTGGTCGTGCGCATCACCGTCAACCCCGGAGAGTCCTTCCTCGACCGCATGATCGGCATGGTCGAGGCCGCCAAGCGGCAGAAGACGCCGAACGAGATCGCGCTGACCATCCTGCTGGTGGCGCTGACCCTGGTGTTCCTGATGGTCACCGTCACGCTGCTGCCGTACTCGGTGTTCAGCGTCAACGCGATCGGCACCGGCACGGTGGTGTCGCTGACCGCACTGGTGGCGCTGCTGGTGTGCCTGATCCCGACCACCATCGGCGGCCTGCTGTCGGCGGTTGGCGTGGCCGGAATGAGCCGCATGATGCAGGCCAACGTGATCGCCACCTCGGGCCGCGCCGTCGAGGCCGCGGGCGATGTCGACGTCCTGCTGCTCGACAAGACCGGCACCATCACGCWCGGCAATCGCCAGGCCAGTGCCTTCATCACGGCGCCGGGCGTCTCGCAAGCGAAGCTGGCGCGCGCCGCGCTGCTGGCCTCGCTGCCCGACGAGACGCCCGAAGGTCGCAGCATCGTCGAACTGGCCCGCCGCGGCGGCACCGACGACCAGGGCGTCGAAGGTGCACACTTCGTGCCCTTCACCGCCCAGACCCGCATGAGCGGCGTCGACCTGCCGGCGGCGCCGACGAGCCCGGACGCCGATCCGGTCGCGCTGCGCAAGGGCGCGGTCGATGCGGTGCGCCGGCACGTGGAGGCGCTCGGCGGCGCGATGGCGCCCGAGGTGCTGCATGCCGCCGACACGGTGGCGCGCCGCGGCAGCACGCCGCTGGCGGTGGCCGAAGGCAGCCGGGTGCTCGGCATCGTCGAGCTCAAGGACATCGTCAAGACCGGCATCAAGGAGCGCTTCGCCGAGCTGCGCCGCATGGGCATCAAGACCGTGATGCTCACCGGCGACAACAAGCTCACGGCCGCCGCGATCGCCGCCGAGGCCGGCGTCGACGATTTCCTGGCCGAGGCCACGCCCGAAGACAAGCTGGCGCTGATCCGCAAGTACCAGTCCGAAGGCCGCCTGGTCGCCATGACCGGCGACGGCACCAACGACGCGCCGGCGCTCGCCCAGGCCGACGTGGCGGTCGCCATGGGCAGCGGCACGCAGGCCGCCAAGGAGGCCGGCAACATGGTCGACCTCGACTCGAACCCGACCAAGCTGCTGGAAGTGGTGGAGACCGGCAAGGCGCTGCTGATGACGCGCGGCTCGCTCACCACCTTCTCGATCGCCAACGACGTCGCCAAGTACTTCGCCATCATTCCGGCGATCTTCGTCTCGACCTACCCGCAACTGGGCGCACTCAACGTGATGCAGCTCGCGAGCCCGTCGTCTGCGATCCTGTCGGCGGTGATCTTCAATGCGCTGGTCATCGTGTTCCTGATCCCGCTGGCGCTCAAGGGCGTGCGCTACCGCCCGGTGGGTGCCGCGGCGCTGCTGCGCCGCAACCTGGCGATCTACGGCCTCGGCGGCCTGGTCGTCCCCTTCATCGGCATCAAGCTCATCGACTGGCTGCTGGTCGCCGTGCATCTCGTCTGAGGATCTCATCACCATGACACCCATTCTTCGTCCCGCCCTGGTGCTCTTCGTGCTGCTCAGCGCGCTGACCGGGCTCCTGTATCCGCTGGCCGTGACCGGCGCCGCACAGGCGCTGTTTCCGGCCCAGGCCGAAGGCAGCCTGGTGCTGCGCGACGGCAAGGCGGTCGGCTCTTCGCTGATCGGCCAGAACTTCAGCGATCCGAAGCACTTCTGGAGCCGCCCGTCGGCCACCGCGCCGATGCCCTACAACGCGGCTGCGTCGGGCGGTTCCAACCAGGGGCCCCTGAATCCGGCGCTGGCCGAGGCGGTCAAGGGCCGTATCGAGGCGCTCAGGGCCGTCGATCCGGGCAACGCGCAGCCGGTGCCGGTCGACCTGGTCACGGCCTCGGCCAGCGGGCTCGATCCGCACATCAGCCCGGCCGCCGCGCGCTACCAGGCGGCGCGGGTGGCGCGCGTGCGCGGGCTGCCGGCCGACCATGTCGAACAGCTGATCGCGGATCACACCGCGGCGCCGCTGTGGGGCGTGCTCGGCGAACCGCGCGTGAACGTGCTGGCGCTGAACCTGGCGCTCGACCAGGCGCGCTGAGGAGCGCTCGAGATGGACGACGATCTGCTGCACGCGCTGTTGGCGCTGGCCGTCCTCTTCATTCCGCTGGGCTTCGCGTGGTTGATGGTGTCGCTCAGCACCAGGCGGCGCGCCCGCCGTGATCGGCAGGCGGTGCGCAAGCACCTGCCGCTGCGCTGAACCGTCCCGCCATGAACGACGCCGCGCGCCCCGACCCCGATGCCTTGCTCGCGCAACTGCGCGCGGAGGACGAACGCGCGCGGCGCGGCAGGCTGCGCATCTACTTCGGTGCCAATGCCGGTGTCGGCAAGACCTGGGCGATGCTCAGCGCCGCGCAGCGCGAGCAAACGGCGGGCCGCGACGTGGTGATCGGCGTCGTCGAGACGCATGGCCGCAGCGAGACCGCAGCGCTGCTGGCGGGGCTCGAAACGCTGCCCTTGCGCGAGGTCGCCTATCGTGGCCGAACGCTGTCCGAATTCGATCTTGATGCCGCGCTTGCACGAAAGCCGGCGGTGCTTCTGGTCGATGAACTGGCGCACACCAACGCTCCTGGCTCGCGCCACGCCAAGCGCTGGCAGGACGTGCAGGAACTGCTGGCTGCCGGCATCGAGGTCTGGTCGGCGCTCAACGTGCAGCACCTCGAAAGCCTCAACGGCACGGTCGGCGCGATCACCGGCGTGCGCGTGCAAGAGACCGTGCCCGACACCGTGCTCGACGAGGCCGACGAGGTGGTGCTGGTCGATGTCACGCCCGACGAACTGACGGCGCGGCTGGCCGCCGGCAAGGTCTACCTGCCGCAACAGGCCGAGCGTGCGGCGGAGAACTTCTTTCGCAAAGGCAATCTGATCGCGTTGCGCGAGATCGCGCTTCGCCGTACGGCCGAGCATGTGGAAGATGATGTGCGCGGTTGGCGCGTGGAGCAGTCCGGTCCAAAGGGCGACGCGGGGCCCCAGGCGTGGAACACCTCCGGCGCCATCCTTGCCTGCGTGGGGCCGCACGAGGGGGCTGACCAGACCGTGCGGACGGCCGCGCGCCTTGCCGGACAGCTCAACGTGCGCTGGCATGCGGCCTATGTGGAGACGCCTCGGTTGCAACGGCTCGCGGCCGCGCGGCGCGATCGCATCCTCGCCGTCATCAAGCTGGCCGAGGAATTGGGCGCCGAAACGGCGGTGCTCACCGGCGTCGACGTCGCCGAGCAACTGGCGGCCCAGGCACGGCGGCTCAACTGCGCGACGCTGGTGGTCGGGCACGCGGAGCCGGCGCAGGGCTGGTCGCGTTGGTGGCCGCGGACAGACCTGTCGCGCCAACTGGCGCGCTACGCGCCCACCCTCGACATCCTCGAGGTCGCACGAGCCGACAGCTCTCGTCGTCTTGCTCAGGTCCGCGAGGTCGGGCGGCGCAACGAAGCGGGCCTGGAGGAGGATGAGCGCTCTCACGCGCGTTGGCCCGGCTACGCATGGGCGGGGGCAATCAGCATTGCGATGACGGTCGTCGCCATGCCGCTCGTCGGCGTCCTGGAGTTGGTCAACATCGTCATGCTGTTTCTGCTCGGCGTGGTCGGCGTTGCGCTTCGTTTGGGGCGTGGCCCGGCAGCCCTCTCGGCTGTAGTGAACGTGGCTGCTTTCGACTTCTTTTTCGTCCCGCCGCGCATGTCTTTTGCCGTCAGCGACGTGCAGTACTTGGTGACCTTCTCCGTCATGCTTGTCGTCGGCCTGTTGGTGGGGCAGCTCACCGCAGGGTTGCGATTTGCAGCCGGTGTATCGACCAGCCGCGAGCGGCGTGCACAGTCGCTGTTCGAACTCACCCGCGAACTTTCGGCCGCGCTCGAAAGCGCCCAGGTGATCGAGCTCGGCGCTGCCGCAGTGCAAGGCCACTTCGGCGGGCGCGCACTGGTGCTGGTGACGGACGCCAACGACCGGCTCGTAGTGCCTGCCGATCCACCCTCCGGCTTCGACGCCAGCGTGGCTGACTGGACGTTCAGGCAAGGACAGGCGGCCGGTCTTTCGACCGCAACGCTGGCTGCGCAGCCCTGGCACTACGTGCCGCTGAAGGCCCCGATGCGGGTGCGCGGCGTGCTTGCGCTCGAGCCCGCACACCCGCGCTGGCTGCTCATCCCCGAGCAGGCCCAGCAGCTCGACACCTTGGCGCGCCAGATCGCAATCGCGTTGGAGCGGGTGCACTACGTCGAGGTGGCGCAGCAGGCGGTCGTCGAGATGGAGTCGGAGCGACTGCGCAATGCGCTGCTCGGCGCCATCTCGCACGATGTGCGTACGCCACTGACGGCACTGATCGCGCTGGCCGAGTCGCTGCAGGCCACGCCACCGGAGGCTCACGCAGAGGCGGCGCGCGCCATCGTGGCTCAGGCTCGGGAGCTGAATGCGCTGGTCAATAATCTGCTCGACATGGCGAGGCTGGAAAGCGGCATCGCAGGCGGTGCTGTCAACCTGCGACGCGAGTGGCAGTCGGTGGAAGAGGTGGTGGGTGCAGCCATCCGCGCGGCACGGCCCGCGCTAGGAGAAATGATCGTTCAGACAACGCTTCCCGAGGACCTGCCGTTGGTCGAGTTCGATGCCGTGCTGATCGAGCGCGTGCTGGTCAACTTGCTCGAGAACGCCGCGAAATACGGTGCGCCGCC
This sequence comes from Variovorax sp. P2_H12, assembly GCF_056403395.1. NCBI lineage: Bacteria > Pseudomonadati > Pseudomonadota > Betaproteobacteria > Burkholderiales > Comamonadaceae > Variovorax > Variovorax sp. P2_H12. The sequence continues at coordinate 8,996 of NZ_JBFUFO010000028.1, forward strand.
CATCGTGATCGCTGCGCATGCGACGCCCCATGCGCTCGTGTTGACGGTACGCGACCATGGTCCGGGTCTGCCGGCCGCGCTCAAGGGGCGTGAGCGGACGTTGTTCGACAAGTTCACGCGCGGCCAGGCGGAATCGGCGACGCCTGGTGTGGGTCTGGGCCTGGCGATCTGCAAGGCAGTGGTCAGCGCCCATGGCGGCGAGATCACCGCGGCCAGTGCGCCGGACGGCGGTGCCGAATTCAGCGTGACCCTGCCGCGGCGCGCTCCGCCCGCGGCTATCGACGATCCTTCGCCCTGACTGCCATGACCAGCCATGTTGCCATCGTGATCGAGGACGAGCCGCAGATTCGCCGCTTCGTGCGCAATGCGCTGGAGGCCGAAGGCTGGCAGGTGCATGAAGTCGGCACGCTGCGCGACGGACTCGCCGCCGTCGGCACGCGTCAGCCCGACCTCGTGGTGCTCGACCTCGGCTTGCCGGATGGCGACGGCATCTCGTTGATTGTCGATGTACGTGGGTGGTCCGGCGTGCCGATCATCGTGCTCTCGGCGCGCACCGAGGAGGCCGACAAGATCGCGGCGCTCGACGCCGGCGCCGACGACTACCTGACCAAGCCCTTCGGCACCGGAGAGCTGCTGGCACGCGTGCGTGCCGCCGTGCGTCGGCCCCGTGCGGTGGGAGGCGGCGAGCAAGGCGACGGCGGAGCTGAACCGGCCTTCCGCTTCGGAGACATCGAGGTCGATCGTCCGGCCCGGCTCGTGCGACGCGCGGGTGTCGAAGTCCATCTCACGCCCACCGAATACCGACTGCTCGGAGTGCTGGTGGCCAACGCCGGCCGAGTGATCACTCATCGCCAGCTGCTGCGCGAGGTTTGGGGTCCTTTGTGCGATGAACAGAGCCACTATCTGCGCATCTACATGGGCCACTTGCGACAGAAGCTCGAGTCCGATCCCGCGCAGCCTCGGCATCTGCTGACGGAGACGGGTGTCGGCTACCGTCTGGCAATTTGAGAGGCTCGTGCCGCTGCGTGGCGAATCCTGCCTGCGATTCACTGCTGTCTCCAGACCCTCGAGTTAATCGGCCTGATCTCGTAGTCGCCACCCTCCGCTTGCGCGGACACTTCAGGCGACAGGTAGACCGGAAAGCTATGAGTCGCGCCGGCGGGGATGTTGCTGACCCCCGCAACCCAGAGCTGCTCGATGGCGACCTGCTTGCCGAACTTGTCCTTCACAGCGACGGCCACCTGCACTCCACAGGCGATGGGATTGTTGTTAAGCACGGCTGCGGTGACGGTGATGCGCATGCCCTCGGTGCGTGCACTGCGGCTCTCGACCTCGAAGTTGCCTGCGCTGCATTTTGGGGTGTCGTCCTGCGTAACGACCGATTCGATCCACGACCACCCGCTGGCTAAGAGAAAGGCGGCAACCGCCAGTGATGCCGCGCCCAGGCCGACAATGAGGATGACCTTCGTCGGCTTCATGGCAAGAACGCGCTGAGCACCAACGTGGCGACGTGATTCAACATAGTCCCTCCATACCTCCAAATTGATACGTCGACCCGAGACTTCGACGAGCGCCATCGGCGGAAGCCGACCGAGTGCGCTCAATTTCGATGCACCGGCGAACAACCACGCCATGCTTGGGGTGCGTGCCATCTCCCCCATTTTCCAACCGGAGAGCCAAGCATTGGCCTATAACCGCAGTCTCGACAACAAACGGACATCCCAGCATGCACCCACCTCGGCAAGGCCTTGGAATTCTCACGCTGAGCGCGCTGGGCGTCGTCTATGGCGACATCGGTACGAGCCCTCTGTACACCATGAAGGAGGTCTTCAACCCGGCCCATTCGCTCGCCCTCAACGCCGCAAACATCATAGGGGCAGTTTCGACGATCTTGTGGGCGCTGATGATCGTTGTCACGCTCAAGTACGTCGTGCTGATCCTGCGTGCCAGCAATCGAGGCGAAGGCGGGATCATGGCGCTGACAGCTCTTGCAGCCAAGGCGGCGGGAAGCACGCCCAAGCGACATACGCTTCTCCTGCTGATCGGCGTGCTCGGCGCGGCACTTTTTTACGGCGACGCTGTCATCACGCCGGCCATATCCGTCCTGGGTGCCATGGAAGGATTGGAAACGATCACGCCCGCGCTCAAACCGTATGTGCTGCCCATCGCGATCGCAGTGATCGTCGGACTCTTCCTTGGGCAGCGCTTTGGCACCGCGGCAGTAGGCAAACTGTTCGGCCCCATCGTCGTCGTGTGGTTCGCTGTCCTCGCGATCACCGGCGTGGCTCATATTGTCGAGCAGCCAGCGATCCTGTCCGCCCTCAATCCATTGCGGGCCATTGAATTCATGCAGGCGCGCGGTTGGCAGCTGTTCGTCATCATGGGCGCCATCGTGCTGGCGCTGACGGGTGCCGAGGCGCTTTACGCGGATATGGGCCACTTCGGCAAGAAGCCGATCCGCCTGGCCTGGAACACCTTCGTTCTCCCGGCGCTGGCGCTCAACTACATGGGTCAGGGAGCCCTGCTCATCAGCGATGCCTCCGCCCTCGAGAATCCATTCTTTCGGCTCTTTCCGACGCTATGGCTGATTCCCGCTGTCGTGCTCGCGACCCTGGCATCGGTGATCGCATCCCAAGCCACCATCTCTGGAGCCTATTCGCTGACCAGGCAAGCAATCCAGTTGGGCCTGCTTCCACGAATGCAGGTGCTGCACACCTCCGAGAAGGAAGTCGGGCAGATCTACGTACCGCTCGTCAATTGGGTCATCATGGCTGCGGTACTGCTCGCGATGGTGGGTTTCGAAAGTTCTTCTGCGCTCGCATCCGCATATGGAATTGCGGTCACGATCACAATGTTCATCACCACCTGGCTCACCTTCTTTGTCGTTCGACACGCGTGGGGGTATCCACTGCCACTCGCTTGGGCGGCGACCGGAGCATTTCTGTTGGTCGATGCCGTGCTCGTGGTTTCGTGTGCGCTCAAGTTCTGGCAGGGCGGTTGGTTTCCCATCGTCCTTGGAGGCGTCATCTTCTCGATCATGGCGACCTGGCGGCGTGGCCGGGAGTTGCTGATCGAGCACATTCGAAGCGACGACCCCGATCTGTTGCCGTTCATCGAAGCGTTGAGCGCCGACAAGTCTGTGCGCCGCACCCCGAGAACCGCGGTCTACACCGTCGCCAATCCTGATACAGTGCCGCAAGCCCTGCTGCACAACCTCAAGCACTATCAAGTGCTGCACGAGCAGAACGTGATCCTCACCGTGCGCTTTCAGGAGGTGCCGTGGGTGCCGGAGGAAGAACGCCTGCAAGTGGAGCCCTTGGTCGATGGATTCTGGAGGGTGCAGGTCAACTACGGCTTCAGGGATGAGCCCGACGTCCCGCGGGCGTTGCGCCTTTGTGAGCGTGAAGGGCTCAAGGTCGATCAGGCTGCGGTCTCCTATTTTCTCAGTCGGGAGATCGTGATCCCGACACGCGGACCCGGGATGGCGCACTGGCGCGAAGCCTTGTTTGCCACCATGTCTCGCAATGCCAGCAGCGTCGGAGATTTCTTCCGGCTCCCACACAACTGTGTGGTGGAACTGGGGACGCGTGTGCAAATATGAAGCCCGCACTCCGGTGCTCACGAGGGAGCTGAACAAGCGAAGCACAAACCTCGGTCCCGGCCAGGAGCGGTCCTACGATGCATCCTCCCAGTTGAACGATTTCTTGCGAGCTGCCGTTGAGCACAATGCGTGCATGGAAGTTATCAAGACTCTTGGATTGTTCGTGGCCACCGCTGTGGCAGAAATTGTTGGTTGCTATCTGCCTTACCTTTGGCTGAAAGAGGGCAAATCAGCTTGGTTGCTCCTGCCGGCCGCGCTGAGTTTGGCGCTCTTCGCGTGGATGCTGTCCCTTCACCCAACGGCCGCCGGTCGCGTGTACGCTGCATACGGAGGTGTCTACGTCGGGGTCGCCATCCTGTGGCTATGGGCGGTGGACAAGGTCACGCCTTCGACCAGCGACTGGGTTGGTGTTGCCGTGTGTTTCATCGGCATGGCCATCATCATGTTCGGACCGCGCGAGGCATGACATTCTTGGCCGATGAGTATCAGCAACAACCTGAAGACCTGGGCCAAGCAACTCCAACGCGACGGCGTGACGCTTTGGTTTGCAGGCAAGAATCCCCGAACGCCTTGGTATGCGAAGGCCCTGGGTGTGTTTGTGGTCGCTTATGCGCTGAGTCCAATTGACCTGATTCCAGACTTCATCCCGGTGCTGGGCTACGTCGATGATGTTCTGCTACTCCCTGGGCTAATCTGGTTGACCATCAGACTGCTGCCTCCTGAAGTCCTCGCGGAATGTCGCAGCCAAGCAGAAGAGTGGATGCAGACGGAGGGCTCGAAGCCAAGCAGCCGGGCCGGCGCGGTCCTCATCGTGGTCCTGTGGATTTCCATTGGTGCGGCAGTATGGCTTTGGCTCAATCCGCGTCCATAGACCCTTTCGGGGTTGATGCCGATAGTGGGCCGACCACAACTACCGGCTGCGACCAAACAGCGGACGGTGGCCGCTCCAGCCTTCAGCCCTATCCCCGGTGGCGCATGCGCAGGCCTCTCGGATGCGCTCGCGGCCGTAGCTGCCGCCCGGCTCCTTCATCGCATGGGGACTGCGAGCCCAAAGCGACGCCCGGCGCTTCAGAGCCATCGGCGAACCCTTGCCTTGTAGCTGGCATACACGTCACCGAATGCTGACATGAGGGCTCTCTCCTCAGGTGCTATTTGGAAGCGAGTCATGTAGGCCACGAACACTATCGGTCCGGCCAATGTCCAGGGCGCGCAAAGGAACGCCGTCCAGCCGACGAGCACGAAAAGCAAACCAACGTACATCGGAATGCGGGTGACTCGGTAGATGCCGGTGGTGACCAACGATGAGGAAGTTTCGGGCTTCATCGGGTTCAGGGTTGTTTTGGCCTGGTGAAAGGCGGTGATGCCTGCAGCGCTGAATGCGCCGCCGACGAGCGCGATGGCAACTGCTATAGCAATCCGCAGGGGAGCAGCGACTTCGACGGTCAGCGTGAGCCGAGAGACAGCCCACATCGCCAACGCGAGAACCAACGCCACGACCGGGGGCGGAACCTTCAGTTCAAGGGCTTTCATGGGATTCCTGTCGCTTGAGTGCTTCGTCGCAGGCTACTTCAATGTGCTGGGTTTAGTCGAGGATGCGTTTCTACCTTAGACGGCAAACATCCATCCGGTGACCGCAGCGAGCGCGACCACCAACGTTGGACGCCATCGCGCTGGCATTTGGAAGTCGCCTTTCGCACGCGACGTCGTTCTGGTCGTCCGCTGCCACCAGCGATCCGTCCAGTAGCTCCGACTCGGATTTCGTCAATGGTGTCGGCGAAGGCAGGTTCCAAAGTAGACCGGGCGGTCGCGAGGAAAGGCGCCGAAGTCAGCTTTCGACGGCCTCCGTCTTTCGGCAGCGAAATCCGATCGACCGCAACCAGTCTTCAGCAGACATATCGGAGCCGCCCTCCCCCGCGGCTCCGCCTCACGGCCGATCGGGCACCCTCGCCACAATCTTTTCCCGCACCCCTCTGATCGCACCCCTCAGCGCCTGCAGCTGGCGATCCATGTCCGCATTGAGGACAGTCACCAAGCCCCGCAGCTCGGTCGGCTCGATGTGAAATTCTTCGACACCCCTCAGGGGGTAGCGAGGCGACAGAAAGCTCTGCAGGCACTCATAGGCACGGTACGAATCAGCCAAATTGCAGAACGCATCCTCGACTTCCGAGAAGTTCGTCATTGCCGACTCAGGCGGCTCTGGCGCCTCTTGTTTGGCGACTGGCGCGCGGCGCCGCTTCGCAGTGACCGATGGGGGTTTGATTGACTTGGCGATCCTCGGAGAATGCGCGATCGCGCGAGCAGACTTGGCCATGCTGGCCTCCCTGAAGGTTGCGGTTTACTGAAACCGCCGCCCCCGCTTCCAAACGGTGGCGGCAGCTCGAACGGGTTGGAAGACCGGGCAACCTTTTACAAGAAACCGGCAGGACTTTCGCCCTCCCGTTCGAGCCGCCAAAAATGGAGCACGAACGAGGAAGCCGCAGGGCCAATGAAGGCATCTGCGGCGTCCGCCGTAAAAGCATTGCTGCGGGCTTCCAAACCCGACCACGTCCTTTCGTGACGCGGCTCAAGCAGTATATCGATCGCTGCTGCAGCCGTCGCACGCGAACCAGCGCCCCTTGTTGCTCAGCGGATCTCCGCGATGCCCGTCCCCGCAGCGACGTAGGCGCCCTGTTCCGCCTGAAGCGCAATGCGCCCCGCGCGATGCGCCTTGACCTGCATTTCCATCTTCATGGCCTCCATCGAGCCGATCGTGTCGCCGGCTGCGACGGTGTCGCCGTCGGCCACCGCCCAGGATTGCAGGGTGCCGGAGATCGGTGCGGCGACCGCGGCAGGGTCGGCCGCCGCCGAAGCCGCGGCGCCCTCGCTCGCTGCACCGCTGCCCGCGGCCGAAGACAGCCCGCGCAACAGTTCGGCCGGCAGGCCCAGCGCCATCCGGCGGCCATCGATTTCCACCGCCGTGCGCACCAGCGAGACCTCCGCCAGAGGCTCGGGCCGCACCGCCGCGGCCAGCACATTCGCGAAATCCGTCTCGATCCAGCGGGTGTGCACCTTGAAGGCGTCGGCGGAGACGAAGTCGGCGTGCTCCATCACCGCGCGGTGGAACGGCAGGACCGAGGGCACGCCTTCGATGCGGAACTCCTTGAGCGCACGCCGGGCGCGGGCGATCGCCTGCGCGCGCGTGGCGCCGGTGACGATCAGCTTGGCCATCAGCGAATCGAAAGTGCCCGGCACCGTCGAGCCCGACTGCACGCCGGTGTCGACGCGCACGCCCGGACCCGATGGCGCTTCGAATACGCGCACCGGGCCGGGCGCGGGCAGGAAGCCGCGGCCGACATCTTCGGCGTTGATGCGGAACTCGAAGGCGTGGCCGCGCGGCACCGGCGTCTCGGTGATCGACAGCGGCAGGCCGTCGGCAATGCGGAGTTGTTCGACCACCAGGTCGATGCCCGTGGTCTCCTCGGTCACCGGATGCTCCACCTGCAGGCGCGTGTTGACCTCCAGGAAGGAGATCGTGCCCGAGGGGCTGAGCAGGAACTCCACCGTTCCGGCACCGACGTAGCCGGCGCGCATGCAGACATCGCGCGCGGCCTGGTGAATGCGCTCGCGCTGCGCGTCGCTGAGGAAGGGCGCAGGCGCCTCTTCCACCAGCTTCTGGTTGCGCCGCTGCAGCGAGCAGTCGCGCGTGCCGAGCACGACCACGTGCCCGTGCGTGTCGGCGATCACCTGCGCCTCGACATGGCGCGGACGGTCGAGGAACTGTTCGACGAAGCACTCGCCGCGGCCGAACGCAGCGACAGCCTCGCGCACGGCCGATTCGTACAGGTCGGCGACCTCGTCGAGGCGCCAGGCGACCTTGAGCCCGCGCCCGCCGCCGCCGAAGGCCGCCTTGATGGCGATCGGCAGGCCGTTCTTCTCGGCGAAGGCCACGACCTCCTGCGCGTCGCGCACGGGATCCGAAGTGCCCGCGACCAGCGGCGCACCGGCCTGCAGTGCGATCTTGCGGGCCTGCACCTTGTCGCCCAGCGCCTCGATGGCGGCGGGCGGCGGGCCGATCCAGGCCAGCCCGGCGCCGATGACGGCGCGCGCGAAGCCCGCGTTCTCCGACAGGAAGCCGTAGCCCGGGTGCACCGCGTCGGCGCCGCAACGCGCGGCCACGATCAGCAGCTTGTCGATGTTCAGGTAGGTGTCGGCCGGGCGCTGGCCGTCGAGGCCATACGCCTCGTCGGCCATGCGCGCATGCATGGCGTCGAGGTCGGCATCGGCGTACACGGCGACCGATTGCACGCCGTAGTCGGCACAGGCGCGCACGATGCGCACGGCGATCTCGCCGCGGTTGGCAATCAGGACTTTTTTCATGGGGTCTCTCGCAGGACGGGGCGGGTGGTCGGATGGAAGGCGCGGATCGGGTTGAAGCGCACGCTGGCGCCGATCGGGATCTGCCCGGCGCGGTCGAGGTGGTGCGGCGCCACGGCGCCGATCACCGGATAGCCACCGGTCAACGGATGGTCGGCCAGGAACAGCACGGGCTGCCCGCTCGGCGGCACCTGGATGGCGCCCAGCGCCGTGCCCTCGCTCGGCAGCTCGCCGGGCTCGGCGCGCGCCAGCGCTTGTTCGCCCGCCAGCCGCAGCCCGACACGATTGGACTGCGGCGTGACGGTCCAGAGCTGGCTCGCCAGCAGCGCGATCGCCTCGGGCGTGAACCAGTCGGTTCTCGGGCCCATCACCACGTCGAGCACGACGACGTCCCGTGCGGTGGGCAGATCGGCGGGGGATGGCCCGGGCAGGCCGACCACGGCGCCGCGCACGACCGCGCGAACGGGCAACACGTCGCCGGCCTGGATCGGCGGCGGACCGACGTTGGCGAGCGTGTCGGTCGAACAACTGCCGAGCACCGGCGCCACGTCGAAGCCGCCGCGCACCGCGACGTAGGAGCGGATGCCCGCAGCCGGTTCGCCGAGCGTCACGGTATCGCCGTCGGCCAGCGCGAAGGCTTCGTGGCGGCGCATGTTCAGCGTCGTGCCATCCGCGGTGACGAGGCGAACCGGCGCCTCGGCACCGGTGACGGCCACCACGGCGTCGCCGCGGCAGACGAACTGGAAGCCGCCATACACGAGCTCCACGCAGGCCGCGTCAGCCGGATTGCCGACCAGGCGGTTGGCCGCGCACAGGGCGCCCTGGTCCATCGCACCGGAAGCCGACACGCCCTGCCCGGCCTGGCCGTGCCGGCCCCGATCCTGGAGCACCGCCTGCAGCCCGGTGGCCCGGATCCGGAGCGCGGCGCCGCCCGCCGGCGGAGCTTCGACCGGTTCCGTGGGCACGGTCCGCAGGGGCGCCGGCGAAGCCGACGGGCGCAGTCCGGACACATCGACGAAGCGCACCTTGAAGCCCGGCTGCAGCAGCGCCGGAACCTCGCGGCCCAGGTCCCACATGGGCGTGGCGGTCACGCCGATGATCTGCCAGCCGCCCGGGCTGGCCTGCGGATAGACGCCGCTGAAGGGGCCCGCCAGTCCGACGGCACCGGCCGGGATGCGGGTACGCGGCGTGGCGCGGCGCGGCACGTTCAGGCTGGGGTGCCCGCCGCTCAGGTAGGCGAAGCCCGGCGCGAAGCCGGTGAAGGCGACCGTGTAGTCGCTGCCGGTGTGGCGGCGGATCACTTCCTCGCGCGAGATGCCCAGCAGCTGCGCCACCTCGTCGAGATCCTCGCCCTGGTAGTCGACCGGGACCTCGATCCGCGTGGCCGCGCGCTCGACCGTCGCATGCAGGCTGCGGCCGCCGATCTGGTCGGCGAGCTGGTCCGGCGACACCGCCGTGGGGCGAAAGCGAACCAGGATCGTGCGGGCCGCAGGCACCAGCTCCTCGATGCCGGCGATGGGTTCGGCCTGCAGCGATGCGAGCAGGGCCAGGGTCTGCGCCAGGTCGTCGAGTTCGACCAGCAGCGCATTCAGGTTGACAGGCAGGAAACGCATCATCCCCGCGCTCCTTCGACCACTGCCGAATCGACGAAGGAGCCAATGACCACGCCCGAGCGCTCGAGCAGGCCGCGCACCTGCCGCGCCATCTCGACCGCGCCGGGGCTGTCGCCGTGCACGCAGATCGAATCGGCCCGGATGCGCACCGTGCTGCCGTCGATGGCCTCGACCACGCCCTCGGTCGCCAGCCGAAGCATGCGCGCCGCGACCACCTCCGGGTCGTGCAGCACGGCGCCCTTCTCGCGACGCGACACCAGCGATCCGTCCGGCATGTAGGCGCGGTCGGCGAAGGCTTCGGCGACGGTGCGCAGCCCGCTCGCCTCGGCCCAGCCGAGCAGCGGCGAGCCGGCCAGCCCGACCAGGGCCAGGCCGGCATCGATCGCCAGGATGGCGGCGATGACATCGCGCGCCTGGCGCTCGTCGTGCGCGATGGTGTTGTAGAGCGCGCCGTGCGGCTTGACGTAGCGCACCGCGGTGCCCGCGGCGGTCGCAAGGCCCTGGAGCGCACCGATCTGGTAGATCACGTCGGCCACCAGGTCGGCGCTGGCCAGGTCCATGTTGCGCCGGCCGAAGCCGGCCAGGTCGGGGTAGGCCACGTGGGCGCCGACCGCCACGCCGAGCGCCTGCGCGCGGCGCAGCGTGTGCAGGATGCCGGCCGCGTCGCCGGCATGGAAGCCGCAGGCCACGTTGGCGCTGCTCACGATGCCGAGCATCGCCTCGTCGTCGCCCATGCGCCAGGCGCCCAGGCTCTCGCCGAGGTCGCTGTTGAGGTCCATCTTCATCGCGGCGCCCTCAGCGGAACATCAGGAAATACAGCAGGAACACGTTGCAAGTGAGCAGCGCGAGCGCAGTGGGCACCTGGGCGCGGATCACGGCGTTCTTGTCGGGCAGCTCCAGCAGCGCCGCGGGCACGATGTTGAAGTTGGCCGCCATCGGCGTCAGCAGCGTGCCGCAGTAGCCCGAGAGCATGCCGATGGCCGCCATCACCGCCGGGTTGCCGTGGTACATGCCGACCAGGATCGGCACGCCGACGCCGCCGGTCATGACCGGGAAGGCCGCAAAGCCGTTGCCCATGATGACCGTGAACAGCGCCATCCCGACCACGTACACGGCCACGGCGAAGAAGCGCACGTCCATGTTGATGTAGCTGGTGGTGATGTGCGCGACGGCCTTGCCCACGCCCGCGTCGGAGAACACCAGCCCGAGCATGCCGAGCATCTGCGGCAGCACCAGCGCCCAGCCCAGCGCATCCGTGAGGCGGCGCGATTCGCGGATGCCCTGCACCGGCGTTTCGTTCGTGAGCCTGCAGGCCAGTGCCAGCGCGACGATGCAGCCGACGCCCAGGCTCACCAGGGTGGTGTTCTTCGGGTCGAGCAACGGCGTGCCGCCGAACACGAGGTATTTGGCCGAGAGGGTGCCGACCATCGTGACCAGCGGAATCGCCAGCGCCGGCATGAACAGCTTGTTGCCCAGCCGCCGCGCGCTCGCCGCGTACTCCGCCGCGGTGCGTTCGCGGTGGCGGCCCACGCCGACGCCGCCGAAGGCGGCGATCAGCGCCATGACCACGACGCCGACGCCGACCCAGACCGGCGGCACCTGGTCGCCGATGAGGAACACCAGGGAATACAGGCCCCAGAAGAAGGCGCTCGAATAGCGCTTGGGATGCTGCCGGTCCCTGAGCGTCATCACCGCGGTGATGGCGAGGATGGCGCCGACCAGATCGTAGAGATGAGCGATGGAGAGCGTCATGATCAGGCAGCCTTCACTGCAACGGCGTCATCGGTGGCTGGCGCGGGCGCATCGCCGCCGAGTTCGCGCGCCAGCATCCGGTCCAGCCGGCGCAGGCGCCAGGCGTGGATCACGAAGGCGCAGGTGGCGGTCGGAAGGCCCCACAGCGCGACATGGATCGGCTCGACGTCGATGCCGGCCTCGCGCAGGAAGGTGGTCATGAGCACGATCGCACCGAAGGCCACGAAGATGTCTTCCCCGAAGAAGAGACCCACGTTGTCGGTGGCCGCGGCGTAGGCGCGCAGCTTGTGCCGGATGCGTTCGGGCAGCTTGCCGTAGCGCGCCTCGGCCGCACCCTCGGCCATCGGGGCCAGCAGCGGCCGCACCATCTGCGGATGGCCTCCCAGGCTGGTGAGACCGATCGCGGCCGTCAGCTGCCGTGCGCCGAGGTAGACGATCAGCAGCCGGCCGACCGTCGCGGACTTGATGGTGCTGATCCAGTTCTGGGCATGCTGTCGCAGCCCGTGGCGCTCCAGCAGGCCGATCACCGCCAGCGGCAGCAGGATGATCAGCGGCAGGTTGCGCGTCTTGATGAAGCCGGTGCCGATCGTCGCCAGGATCTTGTCGACCGGGAAATGCGCGGCAAAGGCGGTGACGACGGCCGTGACGATCACGACCAGCATCGGATTGAAGCGCAGGATGAACCCCGCGATGATGACGGCGACCCCGAGCAAGGGCCACAGGTTGATGTCGGTAGGCAAGGCGGTTACTCCTGAATGAAAGGTGATTGACTCAACAGATCAAGAATTCGATTGAGTCAATGGACATGAATTGTTCAACAATTCAGACAAAATTGCTCGCAAGTTGCATGCCAATTCATAGGTAGAAACCCGGATTTCGTTGAGCAAACGGGAGAAAACGGGGGGCAACATCTGCTACAACCGTGAACAAATGAGCCTTGCCACGCCCCCCTCTCCCACCGTCCAGACCCTCAGCGAGCGGATGGCCGAGCAGCTGCGCCTGAAGATCACCCAGGGTGAGTTCTCGCCGGGCCAGCGGCTGTCGGAGCAGGCACTGAGCGACAGCCTGGGGATTTCGCGCAACACGCTGCGCGAGGTGTTCCGCATGCTGACCAAGGACGGGCTGGTCAAGCACGCGCCCAATCGCGGGGTGTTCGTGGCCATCCCCAGCATCGCGTCGATCATCGACATCTACCGGGTGCGCCGGCTGATCGAGTGCCAGGCGCTCGCGCAGGCCTATCCGCGCCATCCGGCCAAGAAGAAGATGCGCGAGGCGGTGGAGACTTCGCTGCGCTGCCGCGCCGGCGGCGACTGGCTGGGCGTGGGTACCGCCAACATGGCTTTCCACATGGCCATCGTCGAGCTGGCCGACAGCGAGCGGCTCAACCTGCTGTTCGAACCGGTGCTGGCCGAGCTGCGGCTGGCATTCGGGCTGTTGCGCGATCCCGAGTTCCTGCACGCCCCGTACGTGGACATGAACGTGAAGATCCTGGAGCTGGCGGAAGCCGGCGACTACGCCGGCGCCGCCGCCGCGCTCAACGACTACCTCGTGCACTCCGAGCGCATCGTGCTGGCCGTCTACGCCAGGCACATCAGCGACGCCGGCTGGGAGAGCTGACGCCGGCTGGCGGCGCCGGCTGCGCGGTCCGGCCCTACTCGGGCTTGAAGTCGATCGACTTGAGCACCGCCCCCATGCGCTGATAGTCCGCGCTCAGGGACTTCGTCAGCTCCTCGGGGCTGCGCGGCTGGCCGGCCTCGAAGCCGATGTCCTGCAGCCGCTCGCGCACCGCGGGCAATGCCAGCACCCTGAGGGCGGCTTCGCGGACCTTGGCCTGCTGCGCCGCGGGCACGTCCGGCTTGACCCACAGGCCCATCCAGCCCGTGGCCTCGAGCTGCGGATAGCCGAGTTCGGTGAAGGTCGGCACATCGGGCAGCAACGCCGAGCGCTTGGGCGTACTCACCGCGAATGCCTTGATCTTTCCGGCCTTGACGAGCGGCAGCGAGCTCGGCATGGCGTCGAACATCAGCGGCACGTGGCCGCCCATCACGTCGGTCAGCGCAGGCGTCGATCCCTTGTAGCCCACGTGGGTCATGTCGATCCCCGCCGCCTTGTTCAGCTGGAGCCCCATCACATGGGAGAGCGTGCCCGCCGTGTAGGAGGCGTAGTTGACCGTGCCGGGATGGGTCTTGACCCACGTCATCAGCTCGCCGAAGTTCTTGGCCGGCACCGAAGGCGAACCGACCAGCACCAGGCCGCCGCGGCTGAGCTCGGCCACCGGCTTGATCTCGGTCGCCATGTCGACGCGCAACTTGACGATGTGCGGAATCTCGCTGACCAGCGAATTCACCGCGACGAGCACGGTATAGCCGTCATGCGGGGCCTGCGAGAGCTCATTCACCGCGAGCACGCCTCCGGCTCCGGGCCTGGGGTCGACGACCACCGCCTGGCCGGTCTCCCGCGACAGGTTGTCGGCCAGCAGCCTGGCGATGATGTCCGCCGAACCTCCGGCGGGGCCGGCGGCGATGATGCGCACCGTCTTGTCGGGCCATTTCGGCGCATCGGCGTGAGCCATCGATGCCGCCAGGCAGATCGCCGCAGCGCTTGCGAGGGACGCGGCGCGTGCGACATGCCGCATTGCCTTCTTCGACTTCATGATCAGTCTCCTTGTGTCTGGGGTCAGGGCGCCCAGCGCAACCGCGCGAGCACCAGTATGGCGAGAAATCCGCTCTCGCCGAGCATCAGTGCCACCGGCTCCAAGCCGACCGTGGCGAGGTCGCGCAACGGCGTCTTCAGACCGCAGCCAGCAGGTGGTCCTGGAATGCTTCGCGCAGCTTGTTCTTCTGCACCTTGCCTGTCGGCCCGAGCGGAATGTGGTCGACGAACACCACGTCGTCCGGCGTCCACCACCTGGCGATCCGGCCGTCGTAGAACCCGATCAATTCGTCGCGTGTCAAGGTCGCTCCCGGCTTCCGGGTCACCACCAGCAGCGGGCGCTCGTCCCACTTCGGATGACGCGCCGCAATGCAGGCCGCCATCGCGACGGCCGGATGGGCCATGGCGATGTTCTCCAGGTCGATGGAACCGATCCACTCGCCGCCCGACTTGATCACGTCCTTGCTGCGGTCGGTGATCTGCATGAATCCGTCGGCGTCGATGGTCGAGACGTCGCCGGTGGGGAACCAGCCGTCGACCAGCGGACCATCGCCCTCCCCCTTGAAGTAGTTCGAGATGATCCACGGGCCGCGCACCATCAGCTCGCCGGCCGAGGTGCCGTCGCGCGGCAGTTCCTCGCCGTCCGCGCCGACGATCTTCATGTCGACGCCGAACACCGAACGCCCCTGCTTGGCCTGGATGGCCAGGCGTGCCTCGGTGTCGAGTGCCTGCTGCCCCGGCTTCAGGGTGCAGACCGTACCCACCGGGCTCATCTCGGTCATGCCCCAGGCGTGCAGCACCTGGACGTCGTAGCGCTCCTGGAAGGCGCGCATCATCGCCGGCGGGCAGGCCGAGCCGCCGATGACCGTGCGGCGCATCGTGCTGAACTGCAGGCCCTGGCCCTCCACATGCGCCAGCAGGCCCTGCCAGACGGTGGGCACCCCGGCCGACATGGTCACGCCTTCGGCCTCGAACAGGTCATGCAGCGATTTGCCATCGAGCCAGGGGCCGGGAAACACCAGCTTCGCGCCGACCATGCATGCGACGTACGGCAAGCCCCAGGCGTTGACATGGAACATCGGCACGACCGGAAGGATGACGTCGTTGGCCGAGCAGTTCAGGGCATCGGGCAGCGCCGCGGCGTACGTGTGCAGCAGTGTCGAGCGATGACTGTAGAGCGCGCCCTTCGGATGGCCGGTCGTGCCCGACGTGTAGCACAGCGACGAAGCGCGCTTCTCGTCGAAGGTGGGCCAGGCGAAGTCGGCCGACTGCGCCTCGACCAGCTCTTCGTAGCAGAGCAGGTGGGGCAGCTTCGACGACACCGGCATGTGCGCCCGGTCGGTCATCGCCACGAAGGCCCTGATCGTCGACACGCGCGAGGCGATCGCCTCGACCAGGGGCAGGAAGGTCAGATCGAAGAACAGGACCTGGTCTTCCGCATGGTCGGCAATCCAGACCACCTGGTCGGGATGCAGGCGCGGATTCAGCGTGTGCAGCACGGCGCCCGACCCGGAGACGGCGTAGTACAGCTCCATGTGGCGGTAGCCGTTCCAGGCCAGCGTGGCGACGCGGTCGCTCTCGCCGATACCGTGCGCCGCCAGGGCGTTGGCCAGGCGGCGCGAACGCTCGGCGAGTTCGCGGTAGGTGGTGCGGTGGAGGTCGCCCTCGACCCGGCGCGAGACGATTTCCTGCTCGCCGTGATGGCGCTCGGCGTGGGTGAGCAGCGTCGAAATCAGCAACGGCTGCTCCATCATCAATCCATTCATGGAGATCCTCTTTGGTTCGGTGGGTTGGAGATTCGGCCGGTTCAGGCCAGGGCCTCGCGCGCTGTCTGCGCCGGGCCCCGCTTCGGCAGCTCGGCGTGGTCGGTGGCTTCGGCGGCTTCGCGGGCCCGCAGGAGATCGGACTCGTAGGTGCGTGCGGCCACCAGCAGCGCGCCGGCAGCCAGCACACTGAAGACGGGCACCGCCGTCAGCGCGAATTCGAGCGTCCAGGCGTCCGACAGGAAGCCTGCGATGAGCGGTCCGGCGGCGAGGCCGAACAGGTTCTGGAACAGCGAAATCACCGATGCGCCGGTGGCGCGGATGCCGGGGTGGATCACGTCGATGACCGCCGCCGGGAGCGGCCCGACCGTGCAGGTCATCAGGAAGCCGCCCACCGCCAGCAGCGCGAACTGCGCCTGCGCGCCGATGGCGAGCCCCAGGCTGGGAGCGCCGAAAGCCAGCACCAGCACCAGCATGGACGCCATGCACAGCAGGGCCACGACGTACAGCCTGGCGCGCGGACGGTGCCGGCCGGCGCGATCGGCCACCGCGCCCCAGACCACGCTGCCCAGCGCGCCGCAGAGCACGACCAGCGCCGCGTTCATGGCGGCCTTTTCCGGCACGACGCCGTGGACGCGATTGAGAAAGCTCGGCAGCCAGGACCAGATCGCGGAGACCACGACCAGCTGCGCCGCACCGGCCACGCAGAGCCACAGCATGGTGCGCGTACGGATCAGCGCCTGGGTGATGGCGCCGGCGGCGCTGCGCGTCGAGCGCGTGGCCCGGTCGAGCCTCGGCGTGAGCTTGACGGTCGGATAGTCGCGCACCTTGAGGTACAGCAGCGCGAGGATGAGGCCCGGCACGCCCACGACGCCAAAGGCGGCCTGCCAGCCGAAGCGCGCCGCGATCATGCCGCCGAGCAGCACGCCCAGCACCGAGCCGACCGAGGCGGAGGCAAAGAAGCCGGCCAGCAGGGCACCGCGCAGCCGTGCCGGGAAGTGGCTGGCGATCAGCGCGGCGCCGACGGAGCCGTAGCCCGCCTCGCCGAGGCCGACCATGGCGCGGGCCGCCAGCAGCTGGCCGTAGCCGCGGCTGAACATGCACGAGATCGACGCCAGGCTCCAGACCAGGCCCATCACGACCACGCTGCGGACGCGGCTGCCGCGGTCGGCAAGCAGCGCCACCGGGATGGCGCCCAGGGCGACGGTGACCGACACCGCCGACACCAGCCCGCCGAGCTGCTTGTCCGAAAGGGCCCATTCGGCCTTGAGGTATGGAAAGAGCGACACGATGACCTGGCGGTCGATGTAGTCGACCATCATCAGGCCGATGGTCATGGCGAAGGCGAACCAGGCTTGCCCGCGGCTGAACAGGTAGCCGTCCTCGTGCCCTTGCGTCGCTTCGCGAAGCGCAGCGGTGTTCATGCTCAGAGCGCCAGGACCGTGGCGCCGACCGTCCGGCGCGATTCGAGTGCGATGTGCGCCTCGGCCGCATCGGCGAGCGGGAAGACCTGCTTCGGCTCGCTGACGATGCGGCCTTCCAGCACATGGCCGAACAGCTCACCGGCCATGTCGAGCATGTGCGCGCGCGGCATGATGTAGTGCATCATCGCGGGCCGCGTGAGCCACAGCGAGCCCTTGGTGGCAAGCGTCATCGTGTCGATCACGACCGGGCCCGACGTGGTGCCGTTGCTGACCAGCACGCCGCGCGGGCGCAGGCTGTCGAGCGAGGCTTCCAGCGTGTCCTTGCCGACCGAGTCGTAGACCACCGGCACGCCCTTGCCGTCGGTGATCTCCCGCACCCGTTCGGCGATGTTTTCCCGCGAGGTCACGATGGTGTGCGTGCAGCCGTTGGCGCGGGCGACCGCAGCCTTCTCGTCGGTGCTGACGGTGCCGATCATCGTCACGCCCATCGCGCGCGCCCACTGGCAGGCGATCAGGCCCACGCCGCCGGCGGCCGCGTGGTACAGGATGGTCTCTCCGCCGTGGAGCGGGAAGACCTGGCGAAACAGGTACTGCACCGTCATGCCCTTCATCATCAGCGTCGACGCGGTGCGGTCCGACACACCGTCCGGCAGCGGAATCAGCACCTCGGCGGGCATGACGCGGACGTCCGAGTAGGCGCCCTGCGGTCCGATCAGATAGCCCACGCGGTCACCCACCCTGATGTCGGTCACGCCGGGGCCGACGGCCTCGACGACGCCCACGGCATCGGAGCCCAGCCCGCTGGGCTTCGGCAAGGGATAGCGGCCGGTGCGGAAATAGATGTCGATGAAGTTGACCGCGACGTAGCTGTGGCGCACGCGCGCCTGGCCGGGGCCCGGCTCGCCGACCTCGGCGTTCTCCAGTTTGAGCACCTCCGGGCCACCGGTCTCGTGCAGGCGAATGGCTCTTGCCATGGATGTCTCCTAGTGATTCGAAATCTCAGGCCGCCTTGCGCAGGAAGCCCTGATGGGCGCCCTTGCGGTTGGGCGCGAAGCCGTTGGCCAGCAGCGACTCCTCCACCGTCTTGTAGAAGACGCCGATCTTGCAGATCTCGCGCGCCTGCCGGGCGCTGGCCACCTCGCGGCCGAACTCGCGCGAGATGCGCACCAGCTGCTCGATCTGCTCGACCGTGCTCATCTTCTTCGTGCGGGCCTGGTTCCACAAGTTGTCTTCGGTGCCGCAGCGCACGTGCAGGCCCATGGCGATGCCCATCATGTTGACCGGCAGCACGTTGCGCATCGAGCTTTCCACCGTCAGCACCGCGCCGTCCGGCGTGGCACGCACGAAGTTCGACAGGTTGTAGATGTTCGGCGCGTCCATGCCGCCGCTGATCGCCACCCAGTTCATGACCAGCGGGCCCTTGTAGATGCCGCGCCGCATCAGGCGCTCGACCGACTCGAAGCTGTTGATGTTGTAGCACTGGAAGGCGCTCTGGATGCCGGCTTCGTTCAGGCGGCGAATGTGCTCCTCAGCCCAGCCGGGCTGGGCCGGCACCGTCATCTCCTTGTAGGCGTTGAAGACCGCCGGGTCTTCCATCGAGGTGCCCTTGTAGTCCTCGTACTCCCAGTGCTCGACCACGTTCATCTGCGAGGTGTTGATGGTCACCGTGACCTGGTCGGGCTTGGGGTCGAGCTCGGCCAGCATGTGGCGCGTGTCGTCGCTCAGCCACTTGGCGGCCGCGCCCTCGGACTCCGGCGCGAAGCTGATGGAGCCGCCCACCTGGATGATCATCTCGGGCACCGCGTGGCGCACGCCGGCGATCAGTTCGTTGAACTTGGACAGGCGCTTGCTGCCCTTGCCGTCGAGTTCGCGCACGTGCAGGTGCAGCACGGTGGCGCCGGCGTTGTAGCAGTCCACCGCCTTCTGGATCTGCTGCTCCATCGTGACCGGGATGTCCTCGGGGAAGTCGGAGGGCACCCAGGCCGGCGCATAGGGCGCCGCCGTGATGATCAGGGGTTGCTGGTTTTCGGGATACAGGGAGCCGTCGAGAAAGTTCATGGTGAAGACCTCGTGGGAAAGGGAACAGGAAGGAGGAAGGAGGAAAGAGGAAGGAGAAGAAGATCGCTCAGAAGGTCGCTTCGCCGACGATGCCGGCGCGCTCCATCTTTCGGACCGCGGGCCAGTAGTCCTGCACGGCGTAGTGCTGGGTGCAGCGGTTGTCCCAGAAGGCCATGCTGTTCTTCTTCCAGCGGAAGCGAACCTGGAACTCGGGAATGGCGGCCTGGCTGATCAGGTAGTTCAGCAGCTGGCTGGCGCCGGGCGCGTAGTCCTGGCCGTAGCGCACGTTCTCGGGCGTGTGGAAGTTGACGAAGTGCGTCGTGAAGCCGTTCACGAAGAGCACTTTTTCACCGGTCTCGGGATGCGTGCGCACCACCGGATGCTCGGCGTCGGGGTACTGCGCCTTGAGCTTGTGGCGCTGCTCGATCGGCATCGCCGCGCCGAAGGTCGCCTCGATGCTGTGGCGGGCGCGCAGCCTGGCGATCTGCACCTTGATGGTCTCGGGCAGGTTCAGGTAGGCCGCGGCCATGTTCGACCAGATCGTGTCGCCGCCGATCTCCGGCGTCTCGACGCAGCGCAGCACGCAGCCGAACGGCGGCTTGTCGCGCCACGTGGCGTCGGCGTGCCAGGCGTTCTCGTAGTGCTCCTTCTTGCTGTCGAGGTCCTTGTAGATGCGCACCAGCCCCGGGTGTTCGGGGTCGCTGCCGGCCACCGGGTGGTCCTCCAGCTCGCCGAAGCAGCGCGCGAAGGCGACGTGCTCGGCACGCGTGATGTCCTGATCGCGAAAGAAAAGCACCTTGTGCTTGAGCAGCAGAGCGCGAATCTCGGCCATCAGGCCGGGATCGCGCGAAGCCGCGCCAAGGTGCACGTTGCGCAGTTCGGCGCCGATCGTGCAGGTCAGCGGTTCGACCTTGATGGAGGTCTTCAGCGCCGCGGCCGAGACGACGGCGGGTCCGGCCGGCAGCGGGCTCGGGAGGGTGACTGAGTTCATGGGCCTGTGTGTCTCCGTGGTGAGCCTCTGGACGGATCCGGGCTCGTTGGGGGGGAGCGAGCCGCGATCCGGCGGCTCCGCAGGCACCGAGAATAGGCAGAAGGCCCCGCCGGCGCCCCCTCCTTGCAGGAGGGGCACCCACCCCACCCCAACCCACCCTGGCGGGGGCGGCGGCTCGGCCGCGGGTCAGTCCGCCGGCTGGATCAGCCCGAGGATGCGGGCACGAAGCACGGCCTGCTTGCGGGTACCCGCATCCAGCTTGGCGAAGAGGTTCTTCACGTGCCACTTGATGGTGGTCTCGCCGACCTGCATGGCGCGTCCGATTTCCTTGTTCGACAGGTTGCGTGCCAGCAGCTCCATCACCTCGCGCTCCTTCGGCGTGAGCACCATGCCGAAGGACGCGGCAGGTCGTGGCGGTTCCGGCATCTTCGCGGTCGGCCGCGGCGCCGACGCCGGAATAGCGGTGAGGACTTCGCGCCCCGACCCTTCTGCCGCAACCTTGCGCACCCAGTCGCCCAGATCGGGATGCGCGTCGGCGAAGACGCGCCGAAGACCGTAGGTATCCGCCAGGTCCATGGCTTCCTGCAGGCGTGTCTGCGATTCCTCGCCGCACCGGTCGAGGGCGAAGGCATGCAGGCCGAGGATTTCGATATGCAGGCGGCCCTGCTGGAGCGCCCGCGCCAATTCGTCGGCGCGCGACAGCGGCTCCAGCGCAACACGCCAGTCCTTCGCGGCAATCGCCGCATACCCCCGGGCCACCTCGCGCAGGATGTCCACGCTGCGCCGCCAAAGCCGGCCCTGGGGCCATGCGTCGTCGCGCAGCAGTGCATCGATCCGCTCGCAGAGCTCTCGGCAACTCGCCGCGCGGTATCGCCCGGCATGCATCCGCACCTGCTCGGTCAGGCTTGCGATGCGCAGACGCGGCAGCCCTCGGGCGGCGCCGACGGCATCGAGGGCGCCGAGCAGCTCGAGCGCACGGTGTTCGGCGCCCTCGGCCGCCGCAATGCGCGCCATGGTCCGGTAGGCCAGCAGCAAGGACTCCGCGAAGCCGCTGCGCTCGAGGATGTCCAGCCGGTCGGCCAGCAGGGCTGTCGCATCGTCGGGACGGTCGCACTCCCAGGCCGCCGCGGCGAGCAGCGCCGCCAGCATGCAGCTGAACCGGTTGCGCCGCCCCAGGTCGGCCTCGGCGCTCGCCACGGCCGGCCGCAGAAAGCTGTCGGCAAGCAGGATCTGCCCTTCCCAGATGTAGCTGAGCCCGACGATGAACTCGCCCCAGCGTCCGATGTACCCCACGCCGCGGCCGAAATCGCCGCGCGGCGCCTGTTGCTCGCGCAGGCGCGCCAGGGCCGGCTCGCCTTCGAGCAGCGCACGGTACGCCGTCCGGTTGGCATGCACCTGCAGGAGCATCGGATCGCGCAGCGGCGCTGCATCCGCCCAGGGATCGTGCAATGTCGCGAAGCGGTCCGGATCGTCTGCGAACAGCGCCGCACCGCCGAGGATCAGCGCGCATTCGCAGCGAAGCTCGTCGTCGACCTCGGGCTGGGCCAGGATCCGCGCCACCAGGCGCTCGGCTTCCTCGTGGCGTTCGCTGACTCCCAGGGTCCAGGCGGCAGCGAGCAGGAGCCGAGGCCGCCGATCCAGTTCGGCAGCCGGGAGCTGCGCCAGCCATTCGAGCACCGCCCCCTGGCGGCCATGTCTCATGATGGACTCGTAGAGGCTGCGCTCGGCCAGCCCATAGGCCTTCTGCTGCTCGCCTGCGGTCAAGGCATGCCGGGCCGCGTATTCGAGCAAACCGTGGTCGGCGAGCCACGCCGCCGCGCGCGCATGCGCCTCGCCCTGCTGTGCCGCGGTCAAGGCCGAAAAGAGCTTGCGCAACACGTCGCGCGCGAGGGTGTGCATGCGCAGCCAGTCGCCCCGTTCGGCCGCGGCGAAGACCGGCGTGTCGCGGCTCAGGCGCGCCAGTCTTTCGGTCGCGTCTTCGTACTGCGTGACTGCGCGGCACAAGTCCGGATGCAAATGGTCCAGGATCGAGATGCGAGTGAGGAAGTCGCTGTCGCCGGGGTCGAGGTTGGCGAGCAGCAGCTTCACGAAGTGGTCATGCAACTCGCCGCCCAGCGCGGCCATGCTCGCGACATCGGCGTGCGCATCGACACCGCGTGCGACGATCGTCAGTGCAAGCTGAAGGCCCAGGGGCCAACCCTCCGTCAACTCATGCAGCCGGGCGGCGGTGTCGTTGTCGAAGCGAAGTCCCAGCCGGCCTCGCACGAGTTCCAGGGTTTCGGCAAGCCGGAAGCGAAGCGAGGCCGGCCCGATCACGACGCATTGGCCGTAGGCGATGAGATCATCGATGTCCAGTCGGCAATCGGGACGCGCGCCGATGATCACGCGCAGGTTCGGCGGCGCATTGCGCAACAGATAGGCCAGGGCTTCGCGCGAGGCCGGCGGCAGGCGATCGGCCTCGTCGACGATCAGTACGACGTCGAGCGCCGACTGTGCCAGTTCCGCGAGCCACACCGTGACGCCCTCGAGGCCGCCGGGGCCGACGGCTTCGAGCAAGGTATGGCCGAAAGTGGACCGCCCGGCTGCGCGCCGGACCGCCAGAGCGAGGCTCTGCGCCAGCCGCTGAGGGTCGTCCTGAGGCTGGCCCGACAACCAGGCGACCACCGACCCGTGGGACAGATGCTCGAGCCGCCACTGTGCCAGCAAGGAGGTCTTGCCGAATCCGGCCGGGGCTTGCACCAGGATGGCGGGAAGATCCCGAATCGCGGCTTCGGTCGAAAGGAGGCGCGCACGCGAGACCAGATGGCGAGGCACCCGCGGGGGAGCGACCTTGAGCAGCAAGTCATCGTCGACTTCGGCGGGACCACGCGTCACGAAATTCCCTCTGAGAACATGAGGAGGTGCGGAAGTCGACTGCCCGGTGCGATTCAGGTGACTCGACAGCTCCCCGTCGCGCAAAGGCAACCCTGCAGCTTCGGGAATTCTAGCTTCGCCCTCGACGTGGCTGAGGGAGCGAATTCTGCCCCCCTGCGAAGGACGGCCTTTGACGTCGGCCGAAGGCGGACGCCTCAACCCGGAATATTCGGCTCGACCAACTGGGCCAGCGCGAGCAGCGACTCCTGCCAGCCCAGGTAGCACATCTCGGCCGGAATCACATCGGGGATGCCTTCCTGCACGACGGACATTTCGGTGCCGCAGGACACTGGGGTCAGCGTCACGGTGGTCTTCATGGTGCCCGGCAGGTTGGGGTCGTCGAACGTCGCATCGTAGGCAATGCGCTGGCCGGGGACAAGTTCCAGGTACTTCCCGCCGAACGAGTGGCTGTGGCCGGTACCAAAGTTGGTGAAGGACATGCGCCAAGCGCCCCCGACCACGGGCTCCATGTGATGGACCTGGCCCGTGAATCCGAAGGGTGGCAGCCAGCGCTCGAAAGCGCTGGGTTCGACGAAGGCACGGTAGAGCCGGTCCGGTGAAGTGCGCAGCACGCGGTGCAGACGGATGGTGTTGGTAGCCATGGTGGTTTTCTCCTGAAGTTGCTGAGGATGATCCTCACTGACACGACG
The DNA here is from genome assembly GCF_056403395.1 of Variovorax sp. P2_H12. Classification (NCBI taxonomy): domain Bacteria; kingdom Pseudomonadati; phylum Pseudomonadota; class Betaproteobacteria; order Burkholderiales; family Comamonadaceae; genus Variovorax; species Variovorax sp. P2_H12. Next base: position 32,766 of record NZ_JBFUFO010000028.1, read on the forward strand.
AATGAGCCTGCGGAAAATCGACACCGCGCGACGTCTGCCGGTCTCTGCGGGCCGTCCTGTACGACATGTTCAGCCGAGGCGTGCCGGCCCGTTGGACTCGGATGCCTGCAGCGGTACGGCTCCAGTCGCCATCGGCCCGGAGCCTGGGGAGGATGGCGCCGCCAGACTGCGCTTCATCAGCCATGGCACACCCGGCAGGCGCAGGCCCATTGCAAAGAGCGCATCGCGCCAAAGTCCGCCGCCCTGGGCCTGGAAGCAAGGAGTCAATGCCCTGCTGAGGGTCTGAAACGCCTGCGACGGTCGCAGCCGCTGGCGCGAGTACTCCCGCGCCGCTTCGGATGCGCCGTGGCCCGCCACGGCTTTGGCAAGGGCGAGGGCATCTTGGATGGCGAGTGTGGTTCCAAGGCCGAGTTGGGGGCTCATGGCGTGCGCGGCATCGCCCACGACGCACAGAGGTCCCTCGCCCATGGCGCGCGGCCACGTGTGGCGATAGACCGCAAACGACAGGTCGTCGTGGCGTCGAATTTGATTGACCACGGGCGCCGCCTCCGGCCAAAGCGACAGCACATGCGAGCGCCATGCGCAGAGGTCGCCCGCATGCCATTCGCCACAGCGGTCGACGCGAAGACTCCAGAAGAACGAGAGGCGAACCACGTGGCCTGAGACCTCGGTCGGCAGAAGGCCCATCATCTCCGACGTTCCCCTGAACCGCTGGAGCAGGACATCCGGCTCTTTCCACTCGGGAACCCAGAACTGGCCCCACAGGGCGCCCCACCGGTAGGTCTTGGAAGGGCCTGCAAGGCCGACGTTCTCTCTCAGGCGCGAAGCGGCCCCGTCAGCGATTGCGAACAGGTCGAAATCTGCGCCCCCTTGATTCGTCATTGTCCGTGCGCGCCCATCCAGCGCCGTGAGGGATTGGACCTCGCACCCGAAGGAAAAATGGACCCCGGTCCCTTGCGCTGCCTGGTAGAGCACTCGGGAAAGCGCAGCCCGGCTGACGGCACGGGCTGGCGAGCCCTCGTAGTCGATATCGACGACGCGCCACGCGCGGTGGCTGGCCCCGAGAAGCCGCCTGATGGGAACGCTGACGCTGTCGAACTCACGCCGTACACCCAGTTCTTCGAGTGCGCGCAGGCCCTGCGGCTGGATGAGCAGCCCGGCACCCAGCGGTTCGAGAGTCGGATGCTTCTCGAAAACCTCAACCCGGTGGCCTTGCCGGCTCAATGCAATGGCTGTGGCCAGACCGGCAGGTCCGGCGCCGGCAATTCCGATGTTCAGTTTGGTTGACGGCGATTGCATGCGGTGCTGAGTCGAACCGCTTGAGCATATAGCACCGTCGGGTTGCGGTCCTCAAGCAGACTTTTGGAGAAGTGGTTCCTGGACGGGCATTTGACTGTCACTGAGCAGGCCTCAACAATGAGACAAGCATCCGAGGAGTACCCCATGAAGCAACGACGCGTCAACTGGGAAGTTGCAGGCCCGTTTCCGATTCGCGTTGCTGCAGCAGCCATGCTGCTCGCATGCGCGACGCTGGCCGGTGCACAGACGGACACGCCTCAGCAGCGCTATGACAGCCTCATCGCTCGCTGCAACGATGGCACGATGCCCCGCCCGGAGCGCGATGCGTGCGTGCGGGACGCCGGCCTCGCTCTGCAGCAGGGTCGATGGGGGAGCTCGGGAAATTCTCAGACAGAAGACAGGTCCACGGTGATCTCACCCAGCGGTGCATCGCGCGCCGGCACCGACTCCAGCACCGTCTTCACCTCGCCGGACGGCCGTGCAGTCATCGTGCCGCCGGCCGGCTCCGCACCGCCCGCCGGCGCCGTGACGCAATAGGCGATCATCGGTTCAGATGACGCGGCGGGAGCCCAACTCAAGGGTCACCGGCGCCGAAATCGAACAGGCGCCAAACCACGCCAGCGTCTAAAGGCCCGGCTGAAAGAGAACTCCGACTGGTAGCCGACGCGCACCGCGATCTCGGAAAGCCGCAAGTCGGTCTCTTGCAGCAATTGCGCAGCAACGCCCATGCGCCATCTCGTGAGGTAGTTGTGCGGCGGTTCGCCCACCGAGGCGTTGAACTGTCGGGCGAAGGTCGCGCGCGAGACGCCGGCCTCCTTCGCCAATTCTTCCAATGTCCAGCCGCGCTCGGGCGACTCGTGGATGCAGGCCAGCGCACGTGCCAAGTGCGGGGTGCGCACAGCGGAGAACCAATCGTCGACACGTGGTGCAGCGGTGTTGGCCCAATCACGCATGAAATATACGAAGAGCATGGATAGCAGGTTGCGCACGACGATCTGATTGCCGAAGTTCGGCGTCTCGACCTCGGCCTGCAGAAGGCGCATCGTGTCGCCCAGCGCGGAGTCGCCCGGTTCACTGCCGGGGCGCAGGTGCACCACGGCTGGCAAAGCGCGCATCGCCGGCAGCGCAAGGTGCCGGTCAATGCCGAACTCGCCGCAGATCAGCGTGCATGCCTCGGTCGCGGAATCGGCGACGCCATTGCGCCGTGCCATGAATTCGGCGAGCGGCAGGGCCTTGCCGCGGACCGAATGGGCCACTTCGTGCGCCCTGCCCCGGGGGAATAGCACCAGTTCACCAGGCAAGACCTCGATGGCTTTCGCATCAGACTGACGCACGACGGCGCGCCCCTCGGCCACGAAGTGGAACACCGCGGCGTCGCGCGCGTCGACGGCAAAGCCCCAAGGACCGGCCACGCGCGTGCGTACCAGCACCATGCCGTCGGCGCGCACTGTCCTGAGCCAACCGTTCAATGCCTGCATTGCCGCATGGTAGCGAATGAGACGATTGGTTATTGAATTGAGACTTACACGCATGGATCGTCTGAGCAATTGGCGCTCCAATCGCTGCAACGCCACGCATTCGTGAGGCGTGTCAAAACCCGGAGAAATCATGCAAAGAGCCAAGATTCAAGCTGCAGTGGCCACCATCTACGACCAGATCTTCAATGAAGGCCAAGCCGATCTGCTGCCGGGCCTCGTCGCAGGTCCTTACATTCAGCACAATCCACTGTTCCCGAACGGCACGGATTTCATCACCGGCTTCATCAAGCAGGTCAAGACGGTCCCGTGCGAAGTCAAGCGCGTCGCGATCGATGGTGATCTGGCCTTCATCCACGTGCGGTATCTGGATTGGGGTGGCAAGGAAACCGCGGGCGTGGACATCTTCCGCTTCGATGCCGATGGAAAGATCCTCGAGCACTGGGACGTGCTGCAGCCGGTGCCAGAGACGGCGAACAACACGAACACGATGTTCTGAGCGAGTCGAAATGACGCTCACACCCCAGTGAGGTCGAATCGCAGGTGCGTGCGTGCAGCCGTCTCGCCCGAGCATTTCGAGCAGCTGCTCTTCACCCAGCAGTCATGGGGCGTGCGCGGCGGCATGTCATGCGACCTTCGGTTCGGACAGGACGGCCGTCAGCGCAAAGTCGACGAGATGGAGCCAGGTCGCTTCGAGGCCCATGATGCTGTGGTGGTTGGAGCCGGGAATCGTCTGTACGCTGATGGGCGTCGGCCAGGCGGCGATGAGCTTCTGCGAGCGCTCCGGCAGCACGACGTCGTCCGACTCGGCCAGCAGTACCTGGGTTCTTGCGGCGACCTCCCGGCTGTGCGCGAGCGAATTGAACGGATGCCGCAGCAAGATCGAAAGCGGCACCAGCGGAAAGCGCTTCCTCGCCACCTCCAGCATCGAGTCGTACGGCGTGACCAACTGGAGGCTCGAGAACTCCTGTCGCGCCACCAGCTGGATGGCCACGCCCGTCCCCAGGCTTCGGCCGACCACGTGCAGGCGTACCTTCGGCAATGCCCGGCGCAGGTGATTGGCAAACTGGATCGCGTCCGTGACCGAAGCGACTTCGGAGGGGCGACCTTCGGAATCGGCCACCCCCCGATAGTTGACCGCGGCGAAACCGAAGCCTTCCGGCAGCCAGTGCAGGGCCTTGGCGGTGGCGCGGACGTCCTCGCCTCGACCCGCGAAATAGATGAGCAGGTCCTGCAGCGCAGCCTCACCCTGGGGGTGATAGACATACCCGCGGACCATCCCGCCCGGCACGGTGTGAGAGTAGGTGGAAAAGTCGTCGGACAGATGAACGACCGGGTGGCGCTTTCGGGCGTCGAACAGGATGTGTCCCTGGCGTGTCGCCAGGAGGGTCCAGTAGGCCGCGATGCTTCCAAGCGCGGCCGCCGAGGCCGAGAGGGCGATGCGAGAGACTTTGGATGACAAGGTGGGGTCCTGACCGCCTTCCGAGGCTAGGGGGTATCGACCCGAAGGTCCGCAACTGGCCCGACAGAAGTCGGTCGGTCGTGAGCTTAGCAGCACGCTCCTGGCGCCTGCTTGCATTCATGCGGTCAAACCCGCTTGACAGCATTTCACGAATTGATGATATTTATGATCATAAACACCGAACGCGTATGCCACCCAAACCCAAGCCTCCCCTGCTGCGCGCCAAGCGCGTCAAACGCTCCGACCAAGTGGTCCACGGCATCAAGCGCTGGATCGTCCAGACGCAGCAACAGGTGGGCAGCAGGCTGCCCCAAGAGAAAGAGCTGATCGAACAGATGGGCGTTTCGCGAGGCACGGTGCGCGAAGCGCTGGCCGCGCTGCAGGTGCAGGGGCTGGTGGCCCTCAGCACCGGACCCAACGGAGGCGCCACGCTCACGCAGACCTCCTACGAACAGTGCCTGGAGGCGGTGTCCAACTTCCTCTATTTCCAGCCCGTCGACATCACCATGCTGTACGCGTTGCGGCGCGTGGTCGAGCCCGAATTGGCCGCCAACGTGGCCACGCGCCTGGACGAGGCCGACCTGGCCGAGCTCGAGGCCCTGATCGGCCACAGCCATCCGGCGCATGGTGGCAGCGAAGACTGGAACGAGCGCCGCGAGGCCGACCTGCGATTCCATGACCGGCTGATCGACGCCTGCAGCAGCCCCTTTCTGGGACTCGTCTGCCGCCTGCTCAACGACGTCATCCGGCGAGTGATCATCGTGCGCCATGCGCTTCCGGAGTTCGACCGCTTCGACGAGGAAATCCTGCACAGCCACACCGACTTGCTGGATGCGCTGCGCGCCCGCGACGCCTCGCGGGCGCGCGAGATCATGCGGCTGCACATGGAGCATGCCGAAGCGCTGGCCCTCGAAGCCGAGTCCCGGGTCGACCGCGGCAGTCTGCTGATGAACCCGAGCGGCTAGGCGCGATCGCGGCGCGGATCACCCGCTGCCGCCGCTTCACTTCCAACACCTTCCTTCACCCCGGTCGAGCCGGGGTGCCGGGTTTCCTTTGTCTGAAATTTCTGGAGTCCACACATGAATCAACAACAAGCGCTATGGCGGCTGAGTGCCGTCGACATTGCCGCTGCCGTGCGTCGGCGCGACGTGTCCTGCCGCGAAGTGGCGATCAGCGTGCTGGCGCGCATCGAGCAACTCAACCCGCAGATCAACGCCCTGGCCGAAGTGCTGGCCGATGAAGCGCTGGCCAGCGCCGATGCCGCCGACCGGCTCACGCTGCGTGGCGATGCACTGGGCCCGCTGCACGGCGTGCCGGTCAGCATCAAGGTCAATGTGGACCAGGCCCACCATGCGACCACCAATGGCGCGATCCCGCTGCGCGAGCACATCGCACGCGAGGATGCGCCGCTGGTGGCGCACTGGCGCAACGCCGGAGCCATCATCGTCGGACGCAGCAACACGGCCACTTACTCGTCGCGCTGGTTCACCGACAACGGCCTGCACGGGCGCACGCTGAACCCCTGGGATGCGGCCATCACGCCCGGCGGCTCCAGCGGCGGCGCGGCGGCCGCAGTGGCCAGCGGCATGGGCGCATTGGCGCACGGCAACGACATCGGCGGCTCCATCCGCTACCCGGCCTATGCCTGCGGTGTGCTCGGCCTGCGCCCCACGGTCGGCCGGGTGCCGGCCTACAACCCGAGTGCAACCGCCGAGCGCGGCATCACCCCGCAGCTGATGTCGGTACAAGGGCCGCTGGCGCGCAGCCTCGCCGACCTGCGCCTGGGTTATGAGGCGATGGCACGCCACGACGCTCGCGACCCCAACTGGGTGCCGGTGCCGCTCGAACTGCCGCGGCCTGCGGGTCCGATTCGCGTGGCGCTCTTCAGAAGTTCCCCCGGCTTCCCCGTGGACCCGGCCGTGACCCAGGCACTGAACGACGCCGCGCGCTGGCTGCAGCAAGCGGGCTATGACGTGCAGGAAGCCGAATTGCCCTTCTTCGCCGAAGCCGCCGCCTTGTGGCGCACGCTGACGGTCGACGACAGTCGCCGCAACATCATCGCCGGCGTTGAAGACCACGGCGACGAGGTCATGCAGCGAAGTCAACGCAACCTGCTGGCCGGCATGGCCGAAACCGATCGCGATGGCTTTCTGGAGGCGCTGGCGCGGCGCCAGGCGCTGCTTCGCAGCTGGTCCGTTTTTCTGCAATCCCATCCGCTGGTGCTGATGCCGGTGTCATGGCAACGCCCGTGCCCGCAGGACGAAGACGCCGGCACGCTGGAGCAGGCGCGCGCGTTGATCGATGCCCAGAGTCCGCTGCTGGCGACCGCCGCGCTGGGCCTGCCAGGCCTCTCGGTGCCCACCGGGATGGCAGGCGGCGTGCCCATCGGCGTGCAACTGCTGGCTTGGCGCTTTCGCGAGGATCTGCTGCTGGACGCGGGCCAGGTCCTGGAAGACGCAGCGCAGTTCACCCCGTTCACCGCCCGGTAATTCCCTCTCCGTCTCCATCACTTCAACCAGGAGTTTTCCGATGAGTCAACGCAACCCCGCTTCCGCCATCCCGCTTTCGCGTCGCAACGTGCTCGCGGCTGCCGCCATGGGCCTCGGTCTGGGCGCCATGCTTCCGACCGCAGCCCTGGCGCAAAGCGTCAATCGCATCATCGTGCCCTTCCCACCCGGCGGCCCGGCCGATTTCATGGGCCGCCTGCTGTCGGAAAAACTGAAGGACGAACTCGGCCGCACCATCATGGTCGACAACCGTCCCGGTGCCGGCACCCGCCTGGCCGCCGAGGCGCTGAAGAACGCGCCTGCCGATGGCACCACCGTGCTGCTGGCACCCGTGGACCCGATGTTCATCGGCCCGGCGATCTACGCCAACATGCGCTTCAATCCCGCCACCGATTTCAAGCCCATCACCGACGTGACCGGCGTGCAGTTCGGTCTGGCGGTCAGTGCGGCCTCGCCGGTCAAGACACTGGCCCAGTTCGTCGAGGCCGCCAAGGCGCATCCCGATCAAGGCTCGATCGGCATCACCACGGTGGGTTCGCTGCTGCACTTCCTGGCGATGGACTTCGTGGCCTTGTCGCACTCTGGCGCCACCCTGGTGCCCTATCGCGGCGGCGCCCCCATGGTCACGGAACTGCTCGGCGGCCAGGTGAGCGCCGGCATGGATGCCACGACCACGCTCACCGAGTACCACCGGGCCGGCAAACTGCGCGTGCTGGCGGTGGCCGGCAACAAGCGTGCCGACGGACTGCCCGATGTTCCGACCTTCGCCGAATCGGGTTACCCGACGCTGGTGGCCTCTTCGCGCTACGTGCTCTACGCCCATGCCAACACGGCACCGGCCACCATCGCACAGTGGAACCGGGCCATGCGCAAGGTGCTTGCCATGCCCGACGTGCGCGAAAAACTGGGCCGGGTCGGCTACGACTTGCTGCCCGGCGCGTCAACGGAGGAGGTCGTCCAGTACACCGACGCGCTCGCCGCACGCTGGCTGCCGGTCATCAAGGCCTCGGGCTACAAGGGCGACTGAAGGGTGGCGTACGACGCGCGGCCGAGCGCCAACAGGCGTGGGACACATCCCCCACATCGAGAACCCCAGGGGTTCGCCGATTCGCTTCTGAATGCGTTGAAGCCGGCGCCGTAGACCGGCGGTTACATTTTTCATGACGCGCCGACTACAACTTGGCTCATGGCCGCCGATACATAGGCAGCATGGACAAGCCACATTCAAACCGGTCGCCGGAGCTGCTCACCCAGCTCCCGAGAGAAAACGTCCTCCAGGACGACGGGGTGCATATGCTCGTGTCGACCAAAGGCGTGGAAGGCTCGAGGAGCGATGGCATGCTCCTTCGCCGATGCGCCTTTTCGCTGGCCGCGCCGCTTGGCTGCGAATTCCTGGGTCAGCACAGGCAGCTTTCGGATGGGTTCTGGCACGCGTCCATGCGCAGCAGGGCCCGCAGCGACGGCTCCTTCGGCCCGCCCCAGGTGGCGATCTATGCGACGGAACTCGACGCGCTGGTCAACCTCTGGGCGAACCGCCGGCGCTTCGATCTCGGTATGCGGGTCTGAGGGCCGGAGGCCTCGCGGGAGAGCTCAGGCCGCGGGCACGGCCGCGCCCACCTGCTGGTACACCGCCATCTCGAAACCCATGAGCGTCTCGATGACGGGCATGTCGAAGAAGGGCAGCAGCTGCGTCATCAGGACCCCACCGATGCCCTTGGCGCGGTCGATCCAGTAGTACGAGTTGAAGACGCCCGCCCAGTCCCCGGTTCCGTTGCTGCGCATGCCCGGCAGATCGGCCAGCGTGAGATGGAAGCCCAGGCCCCAGCTCTGCGGCACCGGAAGTGCGGGCACGTCGTTCGACAGCTCGGGCACCGTCGACTTCAACAGCGTCGGCAGCTGGATCCGGCCAAGGTGGTCTTGCAGCGCCATCTGCACGGTGGCGGGTTTGAGGATGCCGGCGCCGTCGTTCAGCCAGGCCTGCACGAAGCGGCCATAGTCCTGCACCGTGCCATAGGAGCCGTGGCCGGCCGCGTCCCACTCCGAGGTGGGCGGCAAGTCGAGCAGCGACGGCGCGAGCTTGCCATCGCCCTGACGCTGCATCACGCGCAGCAGCCGTTCGCGCTGTTCGGGGCTGGGCGCGAAGGTGGAATCATTCATTCCCAGCGGCCCATAGACGAATTGCCGCAGGTAGCTGCCGAGGCTCTGCCCCGAAATCTTCTCGACGACGAGCCCCAGCCAGTCGGTGTTGACGCCGTACTCCCAAGCGGTGCCCGGGTCGTTGACCATCGGCACCGACAGGCTGCGCTTCAGGCCCGACAGAGGGTTGGGCTCCCCCGTCAGCGCGTGGTACCGGAGCAGCTTTTCGTTGAGGAAGAAGTACCCCAGGCCGGCCGAGTGCGTCATGAGCTGGCGCACCGTGGCCTTGCTGGCCGGCGGTCGAAGGCGCGGCGTGTCGCCGTCGAAGCCGTCCAGGACCGACAACCGACCGAATTCCGGAAGGATGGATTCGACGGTGGCATCGAGGCTCAGCCGCCCCTGCTCCACCAGCTGCAGCGCCGCCGTCGTGGCCACGGCCTTGGTCATCGACGCGTTGCGGAACAGCGTGCGCTCGCCCGCTTCGCCGGCCGCATGATGGAACAGCGGTCCGTTGCGGTCGACCACCACCGCCGCAACGCCGTGCAGGGTTCCCTTCGATACAGCGCCATCCAGCAATGCCACGATGGCCGAACCGTTGAATGCCATGATCGCCTCCGATGTTCAGGTGGAGAATCCGCGCGAGGGGTTGTTGCTGGCACGGGTGGGACATTCTGCCCAAACGAGCAGGACAGTGCCACCTCGGCCGGTGTGCGGCGCCCGTCCGTGGCCTGCCCTTTGGTGCAAGACCCTTTGCATCCAAGGCCACTTGCTGCACACCCCAACTTCGAAACAATGCACGCCAAACAGGGGGCGGCTCTTCCAGGATCGGAACATGAAAAAGTCGGACGCGAGCCGAGGCCAGTCGGCTTCGGCGCTCATCTCGGAACGGATCGCCGAGCTCGGGGACTGGCGCGGGGAAACTCTCGCCCGGATGCGCAAGCTCATCCAGGAGGCAGACCCGGAGGTCGTCGAAGAGTGGAAATGGATGGGCACCCCGGTGTGGTCGCACGACGGCATCCTCTGCACCGGCGAATCCTACAAGGACAAGGTGAAGCTCACCTTCGCCAAGGGCGCGTCCCTGAAGGACCCGGCCGGTCTCTTCAACGCGAGCCTCGACGGCAACATGCGCCGCGCGATCGACATCCACGAAGCAGAGGAAGTGGACGAGTCCGCCTTCAAGGCGCTCGTTCGCGAGGCGGTCGGCCTCAACGGTTGCGCCAAGTCGAAGCCTGCGAAGCAAGCGAAGTCCTGAGGAAATCCGCCCCCTGAGCAGCTTCTGCATCGGGGTGTGCGGGATACCGTTCTCGCGCGATTCCCTTCGGGCGTATAAAGCGTCCCGGGAGAATCCATCACTTGAACATCATCATCCTCGGCGCAGGCCGGATCGGCGAGAGCGTGGCCGGCACGCTCGTGTCCGAGCGCAATGACATCACCGTCATCGACACCGATGCGGCGCGCCTGCGCGAACTCGAGGAACGCCTCGAACTGCGCGGCGTCGTGGGCAGCGGCATCGAGCCCGACGTGCTGGCCGAAGCCGGTGCGCGCGATGCCGACATGCTCATCGCCTGCGCCGCGCAGGACGAGACCAACCTGGTCTGCTGCAAGGTCGCCCATCAGGTGTTCGGCATTCCGACGCGCATTGCGCGCGTGCGATCCGATGCCTACAAGGAAGACAGCCCGCTCCTTGGCAAGGAGGGCTTCGCCGTCGACTGCGTGATCTGCCCCGAGGAATCGCTCACGCGCTACATCGGCAAGCTGGTCGAGTACCCCGAGGCGCTGCAGGTGCGCGAGTTCGCCAACGGGCTGGCCTGCCTGGTGTCGGTGCGGGCAGTGGCGGGCGCGCCGTTGGTGCGCCACAGCATCGCCGAGCTGCGCGAATGCGTGCCCGGTGCCGACATGCGCATCGTCGCGATCTACCGCCGGCTCGAAAACGAGCCCGACCGCTTCATCATCTGCGAAGGCCAGACGCTGATCGAGCCCGGCGACGAGGTGTTCGTGCTGTCGGCGCGCGAGCACCTGCAATCGGTGCTGTCGGCGCTGCACCGCTACGACCAGGCGGATCATCGCGACGTCGAGCGCATCATGATCGCGGGTGGCGGGCGCGTGGGGCTGCGGCTGGCAAGACAGCTCTTCGAGACCGGCCGCAACTATCAGATCAAGGTGCTGGAGCGCAACCATGCACGCTGCGTGCAGCTCGCGTCCGAACTGCCGGCCGGCGTGCTGGTGCTGCACGGCGACGGCACCGACGAGGATTTGCTGGAGGACGAGGGCATCGAGGGCATCGACCTGTTCCTCTCGCTCACCAGCGACGACGAGGACAACATCATGGCCAGCCTGCTGGCCAAGCGCCTGGGCGCGCGGCGCGTGCTGGCGCTGATCAACCGGCGCAGCTATGCCGACCTGATGCACGGCACGCAGATCGACATCGCGCTGTCGCCGGCGCAGACCATGCTCGGCGAGCTGCTGGCCTATGTGCGGCAGGGCGACGTGCAGGCGGTGCACAGCCTGCGCCGCGGCGTCGCCGAAGCGCTGGAGATCGTGGCGCGCGGCGACCGCAAGACCTCGCGCGTGGTCGGACGCAAGATCTCGGACATCCGGCTGCCCAAGGGGGCGCAATTCGGCCTCGTCATGCGCGGCTTGCCGGAAGTCGGCGAGGGCGTGGTCCCGGCCGGCGAGGTGCCGCCGACGCCGGCCCAAGTGATCATCGCGCGCGGCGACACCGTGATCGAGAGAAATGACCACATCGTGATCTTCGTGCCGCGCAAGCGCCAGGTGCGCGACGTGGAGAAGCTGTTCCGCGTGAGCGCCACCTTCTTCTGACGGCACCGGCCTCGTTCCATGAGCGACTTCTTTCCGGTGTTGCGCGTGCTCGGCGCGCTCTTGGGCTTCTTTTCGTTCGGCATGTTCGTGCCGTGGGTCATCTCGTGGACGCACGCCGACGGCCTGCGCCATGTGTGGGCCATCTCGGCGGCAATTTCGTTCGTCTGCGGGGTCGCGTTGTGGGGCGGCCTGCACCGCTACCAGCGCGAGCTGCAACCGCGCCACGGCATCTTCCTGGTGTCGCTCACCTGGGTGCTGCTGCCGCTGTTTTCCACGCTGCCGCTGATGTGGGCGCTCGACAGCATCGGCCGGCCGGTCAACTTCGCGCATGCGTATTTCGAGTCGGTGTCGGGCCTCACGACCACCGGCGCGACGGTGCTCTCCAGGCTCGACGAGCTGCCGGTGTCGATCAACGTGTGGCGCACCTTCCTGCAATGGCTCGGCGGCATGGGCATCCTGGTGCTGGGGGTGGCCATCCTGCCGCTGCTGGGCGTGGGCGGCAGCCAGCTCTTCAGGGCCGAGGTGGCGGGCCCGATCAAGGACAGCAAGCTGACGCCGCGCGTGAAGGAAACCGCCAAGGGGCTCTGGGGAATCTACGCGACCTTCTCGGCGGTCTGCTTCCTCGCGTACTGGGCCGGCGGCATGACGGCCATCGACGCGATGATGCACATGTTCACCACCGTGAGCCTGGGCGGGCTCTCGTCGCACGACGCGAGCTTTGCGTACTTCAAATCGCCGCTGCTCGAAGGGGTGGCCGTGATTTTCATGCTCGCGGCCAGTTGCAACTTCGCGCTGTATTTCATCGCGATGCGAAAGGGTCACTGGCGCGGCTTCTGGCGCGACCCGGAGCTGCGGGGCACGCTCATCGCGCTGATCGCCGGCGGCGTGCTGGTGGCGGTGGTGCTGTGGGCGAAGGGCGTCTACGGTCCGGTGGATGCGCTGCGCTACGGCGTGTTCCACGCCATCTCGGTCGGCAGCACGACCGGGTATGCAACCGTCGACTACCTGGCCTGGCCGGTGTTCGCGCCGCTGTTCATGCTGCTGCTCTCGGGCGTGGCGACCAGCGCAGGCTCGGCCGGCTGCGGCATCAAGATGGTGCGGGTGCTCATCCTGGTGAAGCAGGCGCGGCGCGAGATGACGCGCCTCGTGCATCCGCGCGCGGTCCAGCCGGTGACGCTCGGCAGCATGGTGGTCGACCACCGCGTGATCTTCTCGGTCCTGGCCTTCATGCTGGTCTACGGCGTGACCACGATCTCGCTGAGCATGCTGCTGGTGCTGACCGACCTCGACCCGGTCACGGCCTTCAGCGCGGTGCTGGCCAGCGTGAACTGCACCGGCCCGGGGCTGGGCAGCGTCGGGCCGGCCGGCAATTTCAGCAGCCTGACCGATTTCCAGGTGTGGGTCTGCACCTTCGCGATGGTGCTCGGCCGGCTCGAGATGCTGAGTTTCATTGCCCTGCTGACCCCCTCGTTCTGGCGCAAGTGAGCACGGGCCGCCGCGCCCGGCTGGGCGCCAATGAGACGCAAGCGGAGACTTCTGGTTGGGGAAAGTCCTCAGACGAGAAACCGATTTCCAGGCGCCCCACTGTTGTTGCAGCGCAATAGAAGCCGTTTGGCGCCCGCTACGATGGACGCATGGACTGCACGACCAAACTGGAGGCCGAACTGGACGTCTGCTTCGCGTGGCTCGCCCAGTTCGAGGCCGACATTCCTCACGCGCACGATGTGGTCTCGCGCTGGTACACGAGCCCCGCGCTCCAGGCGTACATGCGCTATTCCTGGTTCAAGGCCTCCACGCCCGGAGAGCCTGCCCTCTGCCTGGCCCACATCCACGTCGCCGAGGGCGCCAGAGGCCAAGGGTATTTCGCGAGGCTGATCGAGCGCTTCCTGGATGGAAGCGACGGTCTGCAGGCGCGCGTGCTCTACCTCGAGAACATCGCGAGCCCGCGGTTCGAACGCTGGCTGCTTCGAGTCGGGTTTCAGCGCTGCGCGCACAGCGCCGGCGAATTCTCCGCGTACTACGTGGTCCGATAGGCAGCGGCGGAAACCGCTCAGGCTGCGGACGGGTCGCCGTTTTTCGGCGGCTGCAACTGCGTGGCGATACCGTAGAGCGCCAGCAGGCCCAGCACGTGCCCGATCGCGACGCCTGGCTCGCCCGATTCGATCCGGGCGATGGTCTGGACGTGGACACCCAGTCGGGCGGCGGCCGCGGCCTGGCCGTCGCCGGCGCTGGTACGGGCCAGCCTGGCAGCCGCACCCATGTCCTTGATCGCCTGGAGGGCGTCGCCGCCGATGTCTGCCGAAATCCGCTTGCCTTGAGCCATCCGCGGATTGTCGCCGCACAATCGAAGCGTGCCTCGAACCCTGCCCGACCCGCCACCCAAGCCCTACTGGCTCTACCTCCTGGAATGCAAGGACGGCGCGTACTACGCGGGGATCGCGCTCGACGTGGAGCAGCGCTTCTTTCAGCATGTCTTCGGACTGGGCGCCAAATTCACGCGCGCGCGGCCTCCAGTGCGGGTGCTGGCGGCCCGCGAATACCCCAGCAAGGGAGATGCATTGCGAGCGGAGCTCAGGCTCAAGGCACTGCCGCGCGCCAGGAAGCTGGGCTTCTTCGACGCCGAGGCGTGCCCCTGAGCGTCTCGATTCCCGCGCAGCCACCTCGCCCTATGCCTTGAGCCCCAAGCGCCGCGCCAGCTTGTGCAGGTTGCTGGCATCCAGTTCCAGCTGACGCGCGGCTGCGGCCCAGTTGTCATCGTGCAGGGCCAGGGCCTGCCTGATCGCCTCGCGCTGACTGGCCTCCACGACCTGGTGCATGCTGGCGAGGCGTGAAGCGGCCGCACCGCCCGCAGCCTCCACAGGCAAAGGTGCGCCTGCGCTGGCGGGCATTTCCAAGGCATCGAGATCCAGCATGTCCGCCTCCAGAGTCACGATGTCCGTGCGATCCGCGCCCCGGCTCACGGCTTTCAGCGCGGCACGGCTGATCACGTGCTCCAGTTCGCGCACGTTGCCGGGCCAGCGGTAGTGGCGCAGCGCGTCCTCGGCCTCGATGGACAAGCGCAGGCTGCGCAGGCCCAGGCGTGCACGGTTGAGTTCCAGGAAGCGACCGGCCAGCAGCAGCACGTCATTGCCGCGCTCGCGCAGTGGAGGAATCGGGATCGGATAGACGGACAACCGGTGGTACAGGTCGGCCCGAAACGATCCGTCGCGCACGTGGTCGCGCAGACTCCGGTTGGTCGCGGCGATCACGCGCACGTTCACGCGTCGCGGCCGGTCCGCGCCCAGGCGCTGGATCTCGCCGTTCTGCAAGGTACGCAGGAGCTTGGCCTGGATCGACAGCGGCAACTCGCCCACCTCGTCGAGAAACAGCGTGCCGCCCTCGGCCGCTTCGAAGCGGCCGGGCCGGTCGCTCACCGCGCCGGAAAACGCGCCACGCGCATGACCGAACAGTTCGCTCTCCGCCAGCGACTCCGGCAATGCCGCGCAATTGACATGCACCAGAGGCTTGCCGGCGCGCCGCGACAGTCGATGCAGCCGGTGAGCGAAGAGTTCCTTGCCCACGCCGGTTTCACCCAGCAGCAGCACTGGAAGCTCGGAGTCGGCGACCACCTGCAACTCGTGCAACAACTGCGTGATGGCTTCGCTCTGGCCCACGACGTCGCTGTCCTCGCGTGGCGCATGCGCATCGGCAGGCAAGGCGCCCCCCGACAAGCGCAAGCCGCGGATCTCGGCTTCAAGGCGGGTGACGCGCACCGCGGCTTCGACGGCGCAAGCGAGCTCCCCCAGATCGCGCTGGGCCTGCGCATCGAAAGCACCGACCTCCAGTGCGTCCAGCGTGATCACACCCCAGCGCTCGCCCTCCACGTCGAGCGCCATGCCCATGCAGTCGTGCACCGGCATCGGCTCGCCGGCGCGCTCGGCGATCAGGCCGTCGTAGGGATCGGGCAGCACGCTGTCGTGATGGAAGCAGGTGACGCCGCGCCGCTGCAGGATGGCCGCGAGGCGCGGATGGTCCTTGACGGCGAAGCGGCGCCCGAGCGCGTCGCTGACCAGTCCATCCACGGCCAGCGGACGCAGGTGCTCCTCTTCCAGTTTGAGCAACGCCACGGCCCCGCACCCGAAGTGCGCGCGCAGGCTGCCCACCAGCCGTTGCAGGCGCACCGCCACCGGAAGATCGGCCACCAGATCGGCCAGCAGAAGGAGGGAGGTTGCAGCAGTGGTCATAAACACCCTAAATGGTACATGAGACCATTTTCAATTAGGGTTATATGTACCATCTTCTTTTCAAGGCATTGATTCATAAGGACTTTTTCTTGGCATGCCGTTCGCATAGGACCTGCAACCCTTTCCCACCACCAAGGAGATCTCCATGGACCTGATGAACCAATCCCTGGGCCAGTTGGCCCGGCGCATCCCGGGCGCCACGCGCGTGTTCGATGCACACCAATTCGACTTCTGCTGCGGTGGCAACCAGACCCTGCGCACGGCGGCCGAGGCGGCCGGCGTCGATGCCGCGCCGATCGTCGAGGAACTGCGCACGCTGGAAGGCCGCGCTGCGGCCGGCGATGCGCAAGACTGGGGCGAAGCAAGCGCCACCGATCTGGTCAACCACATCCTCGCGCGCTTCCACGCCGTGCATCGCGAGCAGCTGCCCGAGCTGATCCGCCTGGCACGCAGGGTCGAGCAGGTGCATGGCGAGCGCGCCGACTGCCCGCGCGGACTGGCCGACCACCTCGTGGCCATGGCGCAGGAACTGGAGAGCCACATGCGCAAGGAGGAGGACGTGCTGTTCCCGATGATCGCGCGCGGCCTGGGCGCCAGGGCCACCGCGCCGATCACGGTGATGCGCATGGAGCATGACGAACATGGCGCCGCGCTGCGCCGGCTGGCCGAACTGACCGATGACATCACACCGCCGCGCGCGGCCTGCACCACCTGGCGTGCGCTCTACGCAAACCTGCGGACTTTCCGCCAGGACCTGATGGCGCACATCCATACCGAAAACAACATCCTGTTCGAGCGCTTTGCGCCGGCCGTGGTGCATTGACCCAGGAGAGACCGACATGGGTCCCTACAAGAAGCTCTGGTTCACGCTGATCGGCGTGTTGATCGTGACCTTTTCGCTGCTGGGCTACTACGGCGCCGAGGTCTACCGGCAGGCGCCGCCGATTCCCGCGCAGGTCGCCACGCAAGACGGCAAGGTGCTGTTCGACCGCGAGGGCATCCTCGACGGCCAGACGGCCTGGCAGTCGGTGGGCGGCATGCAGCTCGGCTCGATCTGGGGCCACGGTGCCTACCAGGCGCCCGACTGGACGGCCGACTGGCTGCACCGCGAGCTGACGGCCTGGCTCGAACTGGCCGCGCAGCAGGCACACGGCAAGGCTTACACGGCGCTCGACGGCCCCACCCAAGCCGCGCTGCGCGAGCAGCTCAAGGCCGAGTACCGGGCCAACCGCGTCGATGAAGCGCAGGTGCTGAAGCTCTCGGAGCGCCGCGTACAGGCCATCGCCCGGACCGCCGCCTACTACGACCAGCTGTTCTCCGACGCACCCGCGCTGCAGAAAAGCCGCGAGCACTTCGCGATGAAGGAAAACACGCTGCCCAGCGCCGAACGGCGCCAGCAGATGACGCAGTTCTTCTTCTGGACTGCCTGGGCCGCCGCCACCGAGCGGCCGGGCCACAAGGTCACCTACACCAACAACTGGCCGCACGAGCCGCTGATCGGCAACCAGCCGAGCAGCGAGAACATCGTGTGGTCGGTCGCCAGCGTCGTGGTGCTGCTGGCGGGGGTGGGATTTCTGGTCTGGGGCTGGGCCTTCCTGCGCGATCACGATGAGCCGCTGCCCGCCGCGGGTGCGCGCGACCCGCTCACCACCTTCGCCCTCACGCCCTCGCAGCGGGGACTGGGCAAGTACCTGTTCCTGGTCGTCGCGCTGTTCATCTTCCAGGTGTTCATCGGCGGCTTCACCGCGCACTACACGGTCGAGGGGCAGCAGTTCTACGGCGTCGACGTCTCGCGCTGGTTCCCGTATGCGCTGACCCGCACCTGGCACATCCAGGCCGCGCTGTTCTGGATCGCCACGGGCTTCCTTACCGCGGGGCTGTTCCTTGCGCCGCTGATCAACGGCGGCAAGGATCCGAAGTTCCAGCGCCTGGGCGTGGACGTTTTGTTCTGGGCACTGGTCGCCGTCGTCGTGGGTTCCTTTACCGGCAATTACCTGGCGATCGCGCAGGTCATGCCGCCCGAATGGAATTTCTGGCTCGGCCACCAGGGCTACGAGTACGTGGACCTGGGACGCTTGTGGCAGATCGGCAAGTACGTCGGCATCCTGCTGTGGCTGGTGCTGATGCTGCGCGGCGTCGTGCCGGCCCTCCTGAAGAAAGGCGGCGACAAGAACCTGCTGGCGCTGCTCACCGCCTCGGTCGGTGCCATCGGCCTGTTCTACGGCGCGGGCCTGTTCTACGGCGAGCGCACCCACCTCTCGGTGATGGAGTACTGGCGCTGGTGGGTGGTGCACCTCTGGGTGGAAGGCTTCTTCGAGGTCTTCGCCACCACGGCGCTGGCCTTCATCTTCTCCACCCTCGGCCTGGTCTCGGTGCGCATGGCCACGGCGGCCAGCCTGGCCTCGGCCTCGCTCTTCATGCTGGGCGGCATACCCGGCACCTTCCATCACCTGTACTTCGCCGGCACCACCACGCCGGTGATGGCGGTCGGCGCGAGTTTCTCCGCGCTGGAAGTGGTGCCGCTGATCGTGCTGGGCCATGAGGCCTGGGAGAACTGGCGCCTGAAGACCCGCGCGCCCTGGATGGAAAACCTGCGCTGGCCGCTGATGTGCTTCGTCGCCGTTGCCTTCTGGAACATGCTGGGCGCGGGTGTCTTCGGCTTCATGATCAACCCGCCGATGTCGCTGTACTACATCCAGGGCCTGAACACCACGCCGGTGCATGCGCACGCCGCGCTGTTCGGGGTCTACGGCTTCCTCGCGCTGGGCTTCACGCTGCTGGTGCTGCGCTACCTGCGGCCTCACTACTCGTTCAGCGCACCCCTCATGAAGACGGCCTTCTGGGGCCTCAACACCGGCCTGGTGCTGATGATCTTCACCAGCCTGCTGCCGATCGGCATCATCCAGTTCCACGCCAGCGTCAGCCATGGCCTGTGGTACGCGCGCAGCGAGGAATTCATGCAGCAACCGCTGCTGCAGACGCTGCGCTGGGTGCGCACCTTCGGCGACGTGGTGTTCATCGTCGGGGCCCTCGCCATGGCGTTGCAGGTGGTGCTGGGCCTGCTGGGCCAGGCGCCCGCGCTGCCTCGGCCCGAGCGGCGTCTGAGCGAGGCCCGAGGTTGAGAGGTCTGCAGTCCGGCGCGGCCTGAGCGGCGCCGCTCCAACGCTCAGGGCGCAGCGAGGCCCGCTGATTTCACGATGAGCGCGTACTTGCCGACTTCCGCGGCCGTGTAGCTGGCGAACTGCGCGGCGTTGCGGGTATCCGGTTCCGTCCCGATTTCCCGCAGGCGCTGCACCATGGTGGGCGCCTGCAGGACATCGGCCATGGCCTCGGACAGCTGCCTGAGGACCGGCTCCGGGACCTTAGCGGGTGCAAACACGCCGAACCAGGCGCTGACTTCAAAGCCCGGCAAGCCACTCTCCGCCACCGTGGGCACCTCGGGAAGCAACGGGCTGCGCCGCAGGCCTGTGACGGCCAGCGCCTTGACCTTCTGGGCCTTGAGATTGGGGATGGCCGTGGTCTGCAGGTCGAACATCACGGGGACATGCCCGGCCAGCACGTCCGCAAGCGCAGGCGCACTGCCGCGATACGGCACGTGCAGCAGCTGAATCTGCGCGGCGTTCGCGAGCATCTCGCCCGCCAGGTGGTTGGAGGTTCCAGGCCCCGCCGAGGCAAAGCTGATCGTGCCGGGGCTGCGCCTGCCAGCGGCGATCAGCTCCGACACGTTGTTGTAGGAAGCGGCGGGATTGGCCACCAGGACGAAGGGAATCGAAGCCAGCGCACTGACGACCGCAAAACCCTTGACCGGGTCGTAGCCTACCTTGCTCATGGCCGGATTGATCGCCTGTGAACTGACGGTGCCCATGAGCAGGGTGTAGCCGTCGGGCTTGGCATCGGCGACGAAACGTGCGCCGATGGCGGTGCCGGCACCAGCCTTGTTCTCCACGATCACAGGCTGCCCGAGGCGGGTCGCCAGCTGTTCACCGACGGTGCGCGCCAGAATGTCGGCCGAGCCCCCGGGGGGATAGGGAACCACGAGCGTGATCGGGCGGGCAGGATAAGTCTGCGCGAATGACGGCACAGCGAACACCACTGCAGCCAGCAGCACCGGGGCGGCGAACGGCTTCATGAATTTCATCATCGGGGCTCCAGTTGGCAGATGCGGGGCGATACCCGGCGGCGCTCCTCGGCGCCTTTGCCGACATGATGCAAACGGCGCCTGATGACGTCCAATACGGACTGCGTACCGAATCCATACATGAATCGAATCACCAACGGTCCAGCGGCAGCGTCGCGATTCAGGTCTTGCGCGCGTGCGAGACCACCTTGCTCGCCGCCGACAGGAAAGAATGGATGACGGGGTTGTCGTTGGTGCGGCTGTAAGCGAAGGCCAGTTGGTAGGTCGGTGGCGTACGCATTGCAGCCACATCAAGAAAAGCCACGTCCTTCATCGCCAACATGCGCATGGAGGCCGGCACCAGGGCGATGCCCAGACCACCGGCGACCAGTGTCAGCACGGCCTGCATCTGGGAGGCTTCCTGGACGACTTTTGGCGAGAAGCCCGCGGCCTTGCAAGCACTGAGAAGCGCGGCCACGAACCCTGCTCCTTCGGCCGCCGGAAAGGCGATGAAGGACTCTGCCGCCAGGGCCTTGATCCTCACCGAGCGCTGCTTTGCCAGGGCATGGCTGCGAGGAACGGCAATCACGAAACCCTGTGCCTGGAGATCGACAAAGGCAAGGTCCGGCACGTCCTGCAGCGGACCGACCACCAGAGCCAGGTCGACCTCGGCGCGCCGCAGGGCTTCCACCTGCCGGGTGGTGGTCTCCGCGGTCACCTGCAGGTGGACCGTCGGGTAGTCGCGTTGAAATCGCTTGAAGATGTCCGGCAGCAGGTCGAGCGCGGCGCTCGGCACGAAGGACAGGCTGAGCGAGCCTTCCGCGCCCTGAGCGGCACGTCGGGCGCGCTCTGTCGCCGCATGGGCCTGTATCAGCAGGCGGTGCGCATCCTTCAGGAACACCTTGCCCGCCGGCGTCAGGCGCACATGGTGCCGACTGCGGTCGATCAGCAGCGTGCCGACCTGCGCCTCCAGGTTGCGTATGGCCACGCTCAGTGGTGGCTGAGACATGTGCAGCTTTTCCGCCGCACGGCCGAAGTTGAGTTCCTCCGCCACCACCACGAACTGACGCAGTTGCCTGAATTCGATCATCTGGAGGACCTGACCAATCGTTGTGACATGCTGGATATGAAAGCAATGACGATGCCTGCGAAGGTTGACTGGATATACACAGTTCGGATCACGACTCCATTTAAACAGTATTGGATGTATCAGGAGCAGCCGCATAGCATGAATGGCATCCCCCGTCGCCGAAGGAGCTCCCCCCCATGCAGCCGTCCCTGCTCGAAGAAATTCCCGCCGTTCCCAATCCCTATCCGGTCGTGTCGAAGATCGAGTACCCGGAGGTCTGGCGCCTCTGCACCCAGGCGCGCGATCTGGCCTGGAACCCAGTCACCGACATCGACTATTCCGACCTCCAGAAGGCCGATCTGCCGCCGGAAGTGCGCAAGGCCGGCGCCGAATGGTGGAGCTTGCGCGCCTGGATGGAGCATGGCGCAACCCCCTACGGTGCAGAGCGCCTGCGCGACGCGATCTTTCTGCACCAACCGTTCGAGGTGAAGCAGCACATCACCAACTTCATCGCCGAAGAGTTCCGGCACCACGAGGCCAGCTTCCGCATCGCCGATGGCCTCGCCGAATACGAGCCCATGCCGCGATCGGACTACTTCAAGGACATCATCCCGCGCTTCCACGACGAGTCGGACGAGAAGGCCATGAGCTTCTTCGCCGGCCTCTCGGTCAACACGCTGTTCGAGCAGCTGTCCGGCGACCTGCTACAGGCGCGCTACGAGAACGCCCGCTTCGACTCGATCCGCGAGGTCTGCCGGCTGATCCTGCGTGACGAGGCCCGCCACATCCAGTTCGGCCGCATCATCATGCGGCGCTTCTTCAGCGAGTTGTCCTCCGAGGAAAAGCACCTGATCGGCCTGAAGGTCGCGAAGAAGCTGCGCGGCAGCCTGCTCAACGGCGTGTATGCCGTCGTCAACCTGCCGGACGCCGAGCGCGCGCGCTCCGGCCACAGCCGGGCACTGGCCGCCGACTACGGCCTCGGCGCGACGCATCCCGATGAAGAGATCGGCATCATCCGCAGGGGCGTGAACAAGATTCGCGAGGACATCGGCGTGTACGGCGTCGAGATCCCGGCCATCCCTGAAATCGACAGTGTCGTGCACTGAGAGCGCCATGCGCGCGATCTCCCGGCCCGACGCCATCGACGAACTGCTGCGCGAGGTCGGCCCGGTGTGGCAGCAGGACATCCGCAGCGCGGGCGACCGGGTCAAGGCCGCCTACCTGCCCCTGCTGATGGCGGCGCCGCGCGATGGGGTCGCCGTCACGCGCGAGATCTCCTACGGACTCCATCCACGCCAGCGGCTGGACCTCTATCGTCCGGCCTCCGCGCGCGACGCGCCCGTGGTGGTCTTCGTGCACGGGGGCGCTTTCGTGCGTGGCGCCAAGGACATCAACGAGGCCATGTACGCCAACGTGCTGATCTGGTTCGCCCGCCAGGGTTGCGTGGGCGTCAATGTCGAATACAGACTGGCGCCGGAGGCGCCGCATCCGCAAGGCGCCCTGGACGTCGCCGCAGCCTGCGCCTGGGTGTCCGAGCACATTTGCGGCTTTGGCGGCGATCCGCGCAGCATCTGTCTGATCGGCCATTCTGCCGGCGGCACCCACGCGGCGACCTTGGCCTGCGATCCGTCGTTGGCTCCTCTGCGGCGCAACCTGTGCTGCCTGGTGCTGGTGTCCGCCCGGCTGCACGCCGACTCCTTGCCGGAGAATCCCAACGCGGCCGGCGTGCGGGCGTATTTCGGCGACGACGCGACCCGCTACCCGGCCCTGGCGCCCATGGCGCATGCGGCGCACCTCGCGCTGCCGGTGTTCGTCGTCAATGCGCAATACGAGAACCCGCTGCTCGACGTCTATGCGACCGAATTCGCCTATCGCGTCGCCGTGGCACGGCGGGTCGCGCCGCGCCACATGACGATCGCGGACCACAACCACGTTTCCGTCATGGCGCACTTCAACAGCGGGGAGCAAATGCTGGGCGAGCAGATCCTCGACTTCTTCGTAGCCTGCTGCGAAGATCGTCGACCCCAACTCACGATGTGACAGCGATTCAGCGAAACGTTATTGCTCCGCCGGACCCTCCCAGGTCCGGCAGGCCGAAGAGCGCGGCAAGCGAATCTTGACGTCGTGCAGGGAACGGCTTGGAGGACTGGTTGCCTGCGCACCGTGCCAGAAAATCCTATTGGAGTGTCGATTCCCGAATCGTGTCTGCGGACTGTCGGAGCTGACGCTGGAGCTTTCGATCGAGCCGGCTGGACTCACGGTGGGCGACGATCTCCCAGAGCCATCCACCCGCCACGGCAATCGCGACGACACCCAGCGACACAATCGAATCCATACGCTCCTCCCGCGAACACAACCCGCTCACTGTGCCGCTTCGTGCGATGCGTGGCATCCCCCCGATTGTTGAGACGTTGCAGCCTGGCAGCCCCCGGCGGCCACCAAGGCGTTCAAGACCCGGTCCCCTTGGCACCGCGGCGCCGCAACGCATGGGGGTGATGTCGACCGAGATGATCGCGCGTCGCGGCCTCGACGGCCGGCAAATTCTCATGCAGACGGCGCAGAAGGTCGAGAAGAACCTTGCGCTCGGCCACCGTCAGTACCGACATGAAGGCGCGCTCGCGCTCCATCGCGATGTCGCGAATCTGGTCGTGGATGGCGCGGCCGGACGGCGTGAGCGTGGCGATTCGCGCCCGTCCGTCCTGCGGATCCAGCGCGAGTTCGATGAAGCCGCGCGCCTGCATGCTCTTGAAACAGCGGCTCATCGAGGCCTTGTCCATGCCGATGATGCCGCAGGCCTTCTGCGCCGAGATGGACCCTTCGATCGCGAGCAGCACCAGGACGCGCCAGCTCTCGATCCCGACATCGAACGCGGCAAGATAGGCCTGCGAGGCCCCGCTCGACAGCTTGTTGGCGATCCAGCTGAGATAGGCGGGCGCGTAGTTGTCCAGATCGACAACGTCGCCCCTTGCTGCCTTGGAAGGGGTCTTGCGCGCGGAAGTGGTCTTGGTACGAGGCATCGAATGAGGACTGGAGTTGCTGGCGCCACTGTAGCCGCCCCGGGAAGCCGTCAGGCTTCGATCGCGCCCGCTGCGGCCTGCTTCTTGAGCAACTCGGCGACGATGCGCCTCGCCCTGTTCGCGCCCGCATCGACGTGGATGTCCGTCCAGGTCGCCCTCTCGCCGAACTCCAGCATGTTCCGGTATTGCGCCTCGATGACGGCGCGGTCCTCGTCGAACGTGAAAGCCGTCTGTTGAACGACGGCGTCGATGTTCTCCGGCATGTCCGGGTGCTTGGTGCTGGCCATGCTCCAGAAGTAGTGGCAGGTCTCGTCGGTTTCCGGGGTGATGCCGTGAAAGCCGCGCATGTGGAAGCCGCCGCGATTAGGATCGTCGATGGCGTCGGTGCCCGGCTCCACGGCACCGGTCCAGATGCGCAGGTGGGTGAGATCGAACTCGATCTCCTGCCAGCGCTCGCATTTCTCGCCGAAGGGCCAGGCGGCGCGGTAGGTCGGCGGTGGCGACGAATTGGGCATCAGGCGCACCACCTTGACCTGCTCGCCTTCGGATGACACCTTCATGGGTGCGTTCATGTGCAGTTTGGCGTCACCGCCGATGGTCTGCAGGTGGACATAGCCCAGGTGGCTCAGGTCGAGCAGGTTGTCGTGGATCAGCTGCCAGGGTGACTTGTAGTGGTAGTTGCCGCTGCCGAACTTGAAGCGAGGGTCGTCATGGAACGGATAGTCCGGCGCTGGGCGCACCGGCATGGCGGCTTCATCCCGGGGCATCCAGATCCAGATGATCTGGTTCTTCTCGACCACGTGGTAGGCCTTGACCCTGGCCTTGGACGGGATGCGCTCCTGGCCGGGAATTTCGATGCATTGCCCGTTCGGTGCGTACAGGAGGCCGTGGTAGCCGCAGCGCACGCCAGCGCCTTCGACGGTCCCGCACGACAGCGGCAGCGAACGGTGGCAGCAGCGGTCTTCCAGCGCCGCGACCTGCCCATCACCCGTGCGGAAGAGGACCACCTTCTGGTTCAGGAAGGTCCGGGCAATGGGTTTGTCCGTGAGTTCGGACGAGAAGCCTGCCACATACCACTGGTCGAGTAGAAAGCGACTGGCATCGGCGTTCTTGGTCACGTTCTTGATGGGAATGCAGGTCGTGGTCATTCAGATTCTCCTTGGGGGGAAGAGTGGCAATTCAAAGGTCGAGCACCAGGAGCGGGGACAGGGCTCGCGAACAACATGGCGTGAACTGGTCGTTCGCCGCGCGCTCGGAATCGGTCAGGAAGGTGTCGCGGTGATCGGGGGTGCCTTCCAACACGCGCGTCAGGCAGGTCCCGCAAACGCCGGCTTCACAGGACGTCGGCACTTCCACGCCGTGCGCCACCAGCACCTCGATCACGGTCTTGCCGGCCGGCACCCGGCAGCTCAGGCCGGTGCTTGCAACGCGAACCTCGAAGCTCTCGTCGGTTGCCAATGCGGTGTCAACGCCGGCGAAGTATTCGCGATGCAGTTGCCCTTCGGGCCAGCCCTGCCGCCTGGCGGTCTCCAGCACATGGTCCATGAAGCCGGTCGGTCCGCACACGTAGAGGTGGGTGCCATCGGAAGGGTTGGCCAGCACGCGCTGCGCATCGAATCTCTGCTCGGGAATGTCGTCCGCATGGAGCGCCACGCGGCTCGCGAAGCCTGCCGCCCCGATCTCATCGAGAAAGGCCATCCGGTTCGCGGAACGGCCGCAGTAGTGCATCTCGAAAGGCCTGTCGTGGGCGTGCAGGGCGCGGGCCATTGCCAGGATCGGCGTCACCCCGATACCGCCTGCCAGCAGCAGGGTTCGCGGAGCCTCTGTCAAGGGGAAGTGGTTGCGCGGCGAACTCACGCGCAGGAGGTCGCCGGGCTGCACCCGCTCGTGCATGCCGGCTGATCCGCCACGTGACTGCGCCTCGCGCAACACCGCAATGCGATAGCGATTCCGCTCCGAAGGATCGTTGCTGAGGGAATACTGGCGTATCAGCGAAGGCGCCACGTGGACGTCGATGTGCGCGCCGGCCGAGAAAGCGGGCAACACGTCCCCGTCGACCGGCACGAGTTCGAAACTGCAGATGCCGTCTGCCTCTTCGACTCGCCGAGCTACACGAACCATCAGTTCATTCGTCATGGTGTTTCATCGCCTCTTGGCCGCAGTCGGCCGGCTGCCCTGTGAATCGCGTGCGCACGTAGTCCTGCGTGGAGACTTCCACCGCCGGCAGGTTCGCGTGAAGGCGGCGCAGCAATCCGAGCAGCACCTCCACTTCGTTGTCTTCCAGGACCGACAGGAAGGCGCGCTCGCGATCCAATGCCATGCCCATCATCTGGTCGTGCAGGTGGCGCCCCTTGGACGTGAGCGCCGCGAGGCGAAGCCGGCCGTCGGCACCGCCGAGCTCGGTGCGAATCAGCCCGCTTTCCTGCATGCTCTTGAAGCAGCGGCTGACCGAGCCCTTGTCCATTCCGATGACGGCCGACACCTGCTGCGCCGAGATCGCACCCTCGGTCGCCAGCAAGACGAGACAACGCCAGGTCTCGATGCCGACGTTGAAGGTCCCGAGGTAGTGCTGCGAGGCTCCGCGCGACAGCTTGTTGGCGATCCAGGTCAGATAGGCGGGAACGTAGCGCTCCAGGTTCACCGTGCGCGGCGCAGCGCTTGCCTGAGGCGCAGCGACGGTGTGGAGTGTGCGATCGGTCATGTTGCAACGCTCGGCAGCCGCTCAGTGCACGGCCATGCCGACCCAGCGCTCGAGCGTCTCCGGGTCGGCCAGCAGCGATGCGGCGTCGGCGTTGTGCACCACCGTCCCGTGGTCCAGGATGAGCGCACGCTCCGCGTAACCCAGCGCCTCGTCCACCTGCTGCTCGACGATGACGACGGCAATGCCGGTCTCCCGGCTCAGATTGCTGAAGGCTCGCAGCAACTCCTGCCGGATCAGCGGCGCGAGGCCCTCCAGGGGCTCGTCGAGCAGAAGCAGCGAGGGCCGGCCGAGCAGGGCCCGGGCGACCGAAAGCATCTGCTGCTCGCCACCCGACAGCTGGGTGCCTCCGTTGCGCCGACGCTCGGCGAGCCGCGGAAACAGGGCGTAGGCCTCGTCCAGCGCCCCGCGCGGCCGCCGCTTGAGGCCGGCCAACAGGTTTTCCTCGACGGTCAGCGATGGAAAGATGTCCCGTGTCTGAGGCACGTAGCCCAGGCCGAGGTCCGCACGCTGGTGCGGCGCAAGCGCCGAAATGTCATCCCCGCGGAACGTGATCCGGCCACTGCGAAGCGGCACCAGGCCCATGATGGCTCGCAGCGCCGTGGTCTTGCCCACGCCGTTGCGCCCGACCATCGCCAGGCGCGCCTGTTCCGCCATTTCGAAGGACAGGCCGTTCAATACGGTGGTGGGACCGTAACCCGCCACCACGCCCTCGAGCTTGAGCATCGATGTCGCCATGTTCAGTTTCCCAGGTAGGCTGCCCGCACCATGGGGTCGCGGCGGATGTCGTCGGGGGAGCCATCGGCCAGCACCGCGCCGTCGGCCAGCACCAGGATGCGGTTGGCAAATCGGAACACGAGGTCCATGTCGTGCTCGATGATGAGCACGGCCAGGTCTCGCGGCAGCGCGTCCAGTGCGGCGAGCAGGCGTGCGCCATCGCCCTTGGGAACACCGGCCATCGGCTCGTCCAGCAGCAGGACCTTGGGCCGCAACGCCAGTGCCAGCGCCATCTCGATCAGGCGCTGCTCGCCATACGCAAGGTCCTGCGTCGCGGTGCCTGCATGCGCATTCAAGCCGAAGCGAGAGAGGATCTCCCGTGCCTCCGCTTGCAGCGCGGGGTACGCATCGATGCTGCGCCACATCCCGCCGGTCAACCGCTCGCGCTCGAACAACGCGAGCTCGATCTGGCGCTGTACCGCGAAGTGCGGCGCCAGCGTCGTGATCTGGAAGGTGCGGGCCAGGCCGGCGCGCACCCGCTGGGCCTGGTTCAGTCGAGTGGCGTTCTCGCCGCGGAGCCAGATTTCGCCGGCGTCGGAGGCCAGGACGCCGCTCATTTGATTGACCAGCGTGGTCTTTCCCGCACCGTTGGGACCGATCAGCGCCATCCGGTCGCCGGCGCTCAGCGCAAACGACACGCCGCGCGTCACGTGGAGGCCACCGAAGCGCTTGTCCAGGGATTTGAGCTCGAGCAGGACGCTCATCGCACACCTCCGGCACGGCGACGCAACCAGGCCCAGGCCTTGGCCGGCGACACCAGGACGACCAGCATCAGCAAGGCGCCGACCACGAACAGCCAGTGGTAGGGATTGATGGAGGCCGCCGTGTGATGCAGCAGCGTGAACACTGCAGCGCCGACCAGCGCGCCGGTGAGCCGCCCTGCCCCGCCGAGGATGAGCATGACCAGTGCCTCGGCGGACAGCGCGAACGACAGGCTGTCCATGCCGACGACCGCATTGGTCTGCGCCGACAGCGCCCCGGCGGCACCGGCAACGGCGCCGGCGACGGTGTACAGGACCAGGAGCCGTGCGAACACCGGGGTGCCCAGCGCCGCCATCCGGGCGCGGTTCTCATGGATGCCGCGCACGGCGAGGCCGAACGGCGAATCGACCAGCCGGCGCGCGACGTAGAAGAGAACCACCAGCACGGCCAGCGCATAGAGGGCCGCGACCCGACCCTCGAGATCGAAGGCAAAGCGCCCCAGCACCGGCCCCATGACGAATCCGGACAAGCCGTCGTCGCCCCCCGTCCAGTCGCGCGCCTTTTGCGCCAGGTTCAGCAGGATCTGCGACACCGCGACCGTGAGCATCAGGAAGGTGAAGCCCTGATAGCGCAGCAGGAACGCGCCCGACAGCAGCGCCAGGCCCGCGCCGGCTGCGATGCCGACTGCCAGGCCGATCAAGGGATCGGGGTGGACCTGCAGCGCGAAGATGCCCGCGGCATAGGCGCCCATCCCGAACAAGGCGGCATGGCCCAGGGTCGCCAGGCCGGCAATGCCCACCACGAGGTCCAGGGACAGCACGAACAGCGCGGTGATGAAGATGCGTGTCAGCAGGCCCAGCTGCTCCGGCATCCAGGCGCAGGTCGACAAGCCGATCACCAGGAGCGCAGCGGGCGCGCGCCAGGCCGGCGCGCAGCGCGGGGCGGCGGCTTGCTGCGGCGGCACCGCGAGCGCCGGCGTTGTCGTCATGGTGTTCATCGTTTCAGCAGGCCATCGGGACGCCAGGCCAGCAGCGCGGCCATGGCAACAAAGAAGAAAAGGCTTCCCCATTCAGAGGCGAGATACTTGCTGGCGGTCTCGATGACGCCGAGCAGCACGGCGGCGACCAGCGAGCCGGTGATGCTGCCCATGCCACCCACCGCGACGACCACCAGGACCAGCACCAGGTACTTGAGGGCGTAGTAGGGCTCCAGCGGCATCAGCTCGGCGCCCAGAATGCCGCCCAGGCCCGCCAGGGCCGCCCCGGCGGCGAAGCTCGCGCATTGCACCGTCCGAATGGGAATGCCCAACGTCGAGGCGGTGCCACTGTGGTCGACGGCCGCACGCAGCCAGATGCCGAAGCGCGTGCGTGTGACCGTCCAGGCCGTCAAGGCGGCCACTGCGCAGCCGGCAGCGATGACCAGCAGGCGTTGGGTGGGCAGCGTGCGAAAGCCCAGGTCCACCGAGCCCGCCAGCAAAGGCGGCAGCGGGATCATCTGCACCTGGGGACCGACCAGCGCGTTGGTGGCGGCGATCAGAACGAAGCTCAGTCCGATCGTGAACAGCACCTGATCGAGTTCCTTGCGGCGGTACAGGTGACGCAGCACCAGCAGCTCGAGCACGGCGCCCAGCAAACCCGTCGCCAGGATCGCCGCGGGCACGGCAAGCCAGAAGCTCCATTGGGCTTCGCGGGTCAGGAGGGCGGCGCAGTAGCCGCCCACCATCGCGAAGGCGCCATGGCTCAGATTGACGAAGCGCATCAGACCCAGCGTCACCGACAGGCCGACGGCAATGACGAACAGCACCATGCCGTAGGCCAGCCCGTCGATCAGGATGTTGAGGAAAGTGTTCACGGGACGGAACTCAGGGAATGCGATGCGGACAGGAGTTCACTTCTCCAGGCCGAAGTCGGTCTGGGGTCCGAAGCTCTGTAGTTCCTTGTTGACCAGTTGGTCGCCCACCTTTTCCACCTTGCGCAGATAGACGTTCTGCACGATGTGACGCGTCTTGGGATCGATGTTCACGGGTCCACGGGGGCTTTCCCACTTGAGGGTGCGGGCGGCGGCGAGCGCCTTGGCACCGTCCTTCTTGCCGCCCGTCGCCTCGATCATCTTGTGGATGACGTACATGCCGTCCCAGGCGCCGACCGATGCGTAGTTGGCGACGGCGCTCGGATCCCGCTTCTTCAGCGCGTCGACGAATTTCTTGTTCTCGGGCGAGTCGTGTGCGCCTGAATAGTGGAAGGCCGTGGTCAGGCCCAGCGCGGCGGCACCGAATTTCTGCAGGTCGAACTCGTCGGTCTCGGCGCTTCCGAGGAACTGCACGCCGGCCTTGGCCAGCCCGTTCTCGTTGTAGGCCTTGACGAAGCCCAGGTTGGGTGGGCCGCCGGGGAGGAAGGTATAGACCGCTTGCGCACCGCTCGCCTTGATGCGCTGCACGAAGGGGCCGAAGTCGGTGGTGGCCATCGGCATGCGAATGCTCTCGACCACCGTCCCGCCCTGCTTGGTGAACTCGCTCTTGAAGGCCGTCTCGGCGTCGATGCCGGGCCCGTAGTCGGTGACGGCCGTGACGATCTTCTTCATGTTCTGCTTCGCCGCCCATTGCGCGGCCGGCACGGTGACCTGCCACAGCGTGTAGCTCGTGCGGACGAAGAACTCGGACTTCTCGGTGATGGCCGAGGTTGCGGCGTTAAAGATCACCGTCGGCGTCTGCGACTGCTGGATCAGCGGCGCCACCGCCATGGCATTGGGCGTGAACACGAACCCGCCCAGGTAGTCAACCTTGTCCTTGACGATCAACTCCTGAACCAGGGTCTTGGTCAGGCTTGGATTGGGTCCTCCGGTGTCCCGGTAGATGAACTCGATGTCCTTGCCGGCCAGTTTGCCGCCCTGGCTGGCGACATAGCTTTCCGCGGCAGCCTTGAACAGGGACCCGTAGTGCGCGAACGGCCCCGAAAAGGGTCCGATGATCCCGACCTTGACGGCTTGCGCCATGGCCTGGGGTGCGGCGAGCGACAGCCCTGCTGAGGCGAAGAGTGCACACGCAATGGCGCGACGGTTGAGTTTCATCGTGGTCTCCAGTTGTGGGTCTGCCTGTGCAGCGCCCGTGGTGCCTGCTCAGGCTGGGCGTGATTGTGATTGCTATCTCAACTAGTTGCAATGCCAACTAATTGGGGGTTTACCCTAGGACGCGTGGGGAGCGGCCCTGCGCAATCGTCGCGAATCCCGGCGACCACCCATTCCGCGGACGTGGTCGCCCGGCTGGAGCGCCAGCTCAGCACATCCTGCGATACGCAGCGCTATACCCAACGCTGGACGGCTTCGGCGGTGTCGCTCGGCTTGGTGTTGAAGCAAATTCGGGCCTGAGGGGCAGCTCGATGCACCACATTGACCAGTTGCTCGAAGAGAAGAAAGTAAGCGGGGATGGCCCGGATGCCCGCACCGATGACCACGCAGTCGAACGGTTTTTCGGAGAGCTTCCGGGCAACCGCGTCTGCAGCCGTTTCCCCGAGGTCTGTCAGGCAGAGTTCTGCTTCGTAGCCCAGAGCGGCAAGTCTTGCCTGGTCCGCCCCAAGCCCGGCCCGAACCATTTCTGCGTTCATGTCCGGCATCGTGCTGAAGTCGACCCGTTCCGGCTCCAACCCGATCACCAGCACCAGCGTCTTCTTCATTCGCGCTGGCCTAACTCTTCTTGGAGGTCTTCGCGAAGAACTGCGTCGGTTGGTGCTGAACGGCCTCACTGTCGCATTTGGGGCAACGCAAGCGCGCAGTTTCATGCTCAGCGACGTGTTCGATGTGCTCGAAAACCTCGCCGCACTTGGTGCAACGATACTGGTACGTAGGCATGGCACTTCTCCACCGCAGGGACGGAGGCAAGCGCCCGCCCCTAGCGTCTGATCCTACGACGATGGCGCCGCCTTGGAAACCCTTTTTCGGGCGTACCAAAATGGCGCCCGATGCGGTGAACCTCCAGATCTGAATTGAAATGAATCGACGACACCTTCTCATGCTGGCCGGCTTGCAGTCGGCCTTGACGCTTTCGGCCTGCGGCAAGCGCAAGCCTTCCGTTGCGGCGCTGAAATCCGATGCGCGTGTCCTGGCGCTGGGCGACAGCTTGACCATGGGCTATGGCGCCACGCCCGAGCAGGCCTGGCCAATGCGACTGGCGCAATTGACGGGCTGGCAGGTCGACAACGAGGGCGTCAGTGGCGACACCTCCGCCGGTGCGTTGCAGCGCCTGGAGGCATTGCTGGCAACGAACAGCTACGACGCGGTTCTGGTCGGCATCGGCGGCAACGACATGCTGCGCGGCATATCGCAGCAGACCACGTCGGACCACGTGGCGGCGATCGTGCGCAAGGCACTCGCGCACACGCCTTACGTGGCGGTGATCGCGACGCCCGCGCCCGAGCCGCTGCGCGCGACCGTCGGTTCCCTCAGCGATGCCGGCTTCTACGCAGTGGTGGCGAAGGCCGAGAAGGCGCTGCTGATTCCGGACGTGTACTCAGCCGTTCTGTCGGATGCGGCACTTCGATCGGACCGCATTCATGCGAATGCCCAGGGCTATGCGGTGGTGGCGCAGCAACTGGCCGACAAGCTGAAGGCGGCGGGCTGGCGCTGAGAGGGAAGGTCCATGTCGGGCCTATTTCTTCGCCGCGCCGCTGTCGAGGCCCAGGATCACGACCCTTGCATGCCTCGGCTTCGTGGGCCAGGCGACCATGGTGAAGCCATCGGCCACGGCAACTTTCTGTACGCCCTCGACGCTGTACGTGATCACGCCGCCCCCGATTCCGCCGCCGGTTCCGAGCGGCCCGCCCCAGAGCTTCTGTCCAGTGGAAGAGTCCAGCGCATAGAAGTTGCCGCCGAGGTCGGCGAAGAACACGAGGCCACCGGCCGTCGGCGTGATCGCTGCGACGACGGGATAGTTGGATTTGATGCGCCATTTCCAGACGCCGGTGTCGGCGTCGCTGGCGTAGATCCATCCAGCCCAATGTCCGTCGGTACGGTCTTCCTTGCCGAACATGTTGATCGGGTTGAGGGTTGCCATTCCGGTCCAGGGCTGGCCGACAGCCACCGACCGCAGCTTTTCGTCGGTCTTGATCCTCACGGTATCGCACCAGTCCACGGTGCCGGTGATGATGAGGTTCGTGGTCGGATCGAAGCCGGGCGTGTTCCATTCGGTGCCTCCGACCGGACCCGGACAGAAGTGAACGTCCTGGCCGACGGCGAACGCGCCCTCGGCATTCTCGATCGTCGTGACCGGCACGCGGTAGAGCAGCTTGTTGCCTGGGAGCTCGTAGCCGTAGAGGTGCCCATCCTTCGGTGCGAGCGACATGATCTGCTTGCCGCCCATCGTTTGATGCAGGATCGGCGGACTGGACACGTCCCAGTCATGCCAGTCCTTCTTC
The DNA here is from genome assembly GCF_056403395.1 of Variovorax sp. P2_H12. Classification (NCBI taxonomy): domain Bacteria; kingdom Pseudomonadati; phylum Pseudomonadota; class Betaproteobacteria; order Burkholderiales; family Comamonadaceae; genus Variovorax; species Variovorax sp. P2_H12. Next base: position 66,473 of record NZ_JBFUFO010000028.1, read on the forward strand.
ACGACCTTGAAGTTGTTCTTGTAGTCGCCCGTCTTGGCGTCGAGCACCACGACCGAATCCGTGAAAAGGTTGTCGCCCTCGCGCGCGCCGGAAGCGAAGTCGGGCGCGGGGTTGCCTCCCGGAACGTACAGCAGGCCGTTCTTCGTATCGAGCGTGTAGGAGGTCCAGGTCCCGCCGCCGCTGATGGGTATGCCTGGTGCGTTGTTCCAGGACTTCTCGTCGAGTGGCGACTTTCCCACCGGACCACGGACGACGTCGCCCTCGGTTTTGGGGACAAGGAAGAACTGCCAGACGACCTTGCCGGTCTTCGCGTCGAGGGCGTAGACCTTGCCCTTGCCGCCCTTGTAATCCCCGCCGGCATTGCCGACAAAGACGAGGCCCTCCCACGCGATCGGTGCCGACGGCACCGACTCGCCGCGTTTCGGGTCGCAGATCGTCGTCTCCCACGCCTGCTTGCCGGTCTTGAAATCGAAGGCGAGCACCCGGCAGTCCTGCGTGCCGCGAAACAGCAGGCCGTCCAGATGGGCGGCGCCACGGTTGGCAGGCAGCAGCCCGCCGGGATAGTCCAGGCGCGTGCGCCAGTTCTCGGCGCACGTGACCGGATCGATGGAGAAGATCTCGAACTCGGCGGTGCCGATCAATGCGTTGTTCACCATGATCAGGCCGGATTCGAAGGCGGTGAACATGCCGAGGTCGTACGTGCACTGGACTTTCAGGTTTCCGACATTCTTCGTGTTGATCTGGTCGAGCGGCGAGAAGCGCTGCGAGGTGGGTGTCCGGTTGTAGCTCGGCCAGTCGCCGGCCGCCGCGTTCGGCCATGCCGCGTCGGCGGGGGGCGCAGAGGACGCTGCGGCAGCGGGCGCCCTATAGGCAGGATTCGATTCGAGAGTCAACGTACCCGGCGGCGCAGTCAGCGACTTGAGAAAGTTGAGTCCCATGCCCCCGTAGGTCGTCATCGGCACCGGGAAGGCAACGTAGAGCGCCCCCGCGATTGCCGCGCCTGCAACAACCAGCACGCCGATGATGGTGAATGTCTTTTTCATGCTTCTAACCCGATGTAGGAGGGAAGACGATGTGGAGCTCGAGCACGTAGGAATCGAGGGCGATGGGCAGGTCGCATCGAGGGATCCTGGTCCTGCATGAAAGATTCTGGAAGGAGGGCCTCCGAATGCGCAATCCCGACAGCCACGTATGTCCACGTACGTGGCAAGCCCGTCCGAGAGCGCTGCGACACATGGCCTTCCTCAGCCACCCGCGCCGCGCGAGCTCTTCATTCGTCCGGCGACCGCTCGCTCCTTCGCGTACTCTTCGCGGCAGGCGTTCGCGTAGTCCTCCGGGCCGAGGTAGGCGATCTCCTGGTCGTACCTTGCCAGGTCTTCGCCGAACTGCGGGTCGAACAGGGCTTTCTTGAAGGCGCGATGCAGCACGTCCAGGGCGTCGACTGGCAATCCGCGCGGGCCGGCCAGGCCATAAGGCGACATCGCCACGATGTCGAAGCCAAGTTCGCGCAATGTCGGCACCTGCGGCCAGCGCCCGGAGCGCCGCGCCCCCAAGGTCGCGAGCAGCCGCAGGCGGCCCGCATCGACCTCCGGCGCGAAACCGGTGGAACTGACCCCCACCATCACCTGGCCCGACGCCACGCCCAGGGTCAGCTCCGAGGTGCCCTTGTATGGCACATGGATGTAGCTCAGCCCGCGCTCGGTGAACAGCGCCTCGAGCACCAGGTGCGGCGTGGTGCCGACGCCATTGGTGGCGATGCTCAACTCGCCCGGCCGTGCGCGTGCGAAGTCGAACAGCTGGTCGAGCGAGCGCAGCGGGCTGGCAGCGCGCACCAGCACCCCGAATGTGACGCCCGAAATCTGGATGATGGGCGTGACGTCTCGCACCGGATCCCACAGCACCTTTTGCATGAACGGAGCGCGAAAGACCGGCTGCGGCATCTGCGCAATGGTGTAGCCGTTGGCTTCGGCCTGCTGCAGGATCGGCATCGCCAGCGTGCCGCCGGCGCCGGGGCGGTTCGCCACCACCACGGGCTGGCCGAGCACCGGCGCGGCGAGTTCGGCCAGGAGCCTCAACGACAAGTCGGTCGCGCCACCCGCCGCCCATGGCACCCACAGCGTGATCGGCCGGGAGGGAAAGGCTACGGCTGCCAGCGCATGCGGCAGAGGTCCCGCAGTCAGCGCCAGCGCGGCCGCACGTCCCAGCCAGCGGCGGCGACCGACGTTCATGCCGCACCTCCACCGCGCTTCGTCAATCCACCAAAACCGCGCTGCGGGTCGTAGCCCCAGCAGGCCAGCACGAAGAAGACCGCCAGGCAACCGAGCACGATCCACGGCGCCTCGCCGGGGTCCTTGCCATACAACGCAAACCGGATCCATTCGACGGCGTGGGTGAACGGGTTGAAGCGGGCCAGCTGATAGACCCATCCGGCGCCCGACTCGCGCAGCTTCCACAGTGGGTAAAGCGCGGTGGACATGAAGTACATCGGAAAGATCACGAAGTTCATCGTGCCGGCAAAGTTCTCCAGCTGCTTGATGTACACCGACAGCAGCAGACCGAGCGCGCCCAGCATCAGCGCCCCGCAGACCAGCGCCAGCAAGGCATGCAACCCGCCCAGCGAGAGCAGCGGCAGGTCGGTGCCGACCAAGGTCGCGACGATCACGAAGGCAAGGGCCTGCAATACCGACAGCAGGGCCGTCGCGCAGAGCTTGCAAAACAGCAGCCATGCGCGCGGCAAGGGTGCGGTGAGCAGCAGCCGCATCAGACCCATCTCGCGGTCGTAGACCATCGCGAGCGACGACTGCATCCCGTTGAACAGCAGCACCATGCCCACCAGGCCCGGCGCGATGTAGACGTCATAGGGGATGTAGGTGTCGTAGGGCTCGACGATCGCGACGCCGAACACGTTGCGAAAGCCCGCCGCGAACACCGCCAGCCACAACAAGGGGCGCACCAGCGCCGACACCAGCCGGCCGGTCTGCTGCGAGAACTTGAGCAGTTCGCGCATGACGATCGCCTGCATGGCCTGCAGCGCATGCGCGACGCCGCGGCGCGGTGCAAGTTCCGCCGCGCCGGCTTCGACGGGGATCATCGCGTCGTCGTGCATCGCTTCTCCGGGGCGTCCGCGCCCAGTGTATCCAGCACATTGCCCGGGTGCAGCAGGCCATCGACCGGCGCCTGCGAAATCACGCCCTGGCCGTCGGTGAGCAGGACGGTCTGGCGCAACTGCCCATCCCAGGGACGAAAGGTGAGATTCGTGCCCTTGGAGCCATCGAGCGGCGTTCTGGCGAGCGCCTGCGCCCAACTGGCGGCGGGCCCTTTCGGTGCCGCGATGGCGGCCGCCACCAGCGCCTTGCCCGCCATCCACGCCGCCCAGTCGCTCGCGGCCATGGGCCGCCCGGCCGCCTTGGCGAAGCGGCGCGACACCTGCGGCGCGCCGTAGCGCTCGTACTGTGCATGCCAGGCCAGCGCCACCAGCCCCGTATCACCCACCACCGGGCGAGGCAACACGATCCGGTACGGCAAGCCGCGCGCAAATTCGCCGTCGCTGTCGACCACCCAGACGGCGTCGTAGGCGCTGCCGGCCGTCAGCAGCAGCGGATTGGCCAGGTCGCGCTCCCGCGGGTCGCCAGAAAGCTTGAAGGGCCGCATCGCGACCACCTGCAAGCCATAGCGCTTGATCGAAGCCTGCGCCGTGGCAGCGCGCAACTGGTCCTGCGCACTCGGACCCACGAGCAGCAGCAATTTGCTCCACTTGCGCGACACGAGCGTTTGCGCCAGTGCGTCGGCGCGCATGCGCTCGCTCGGAAGGATGTGGAACAGGTGGGCGCGGCAGTCCTGTTCGCGCAGGCGGTCGGCGGCCTCGCCGATGTTGATCACCGGCAGCTTCACGGCATCGACCACGGCCAGCGTCCAATCCGCGGGAAGATCCGTCACGAGCACGGCGGCGCCGGACTTTTCGGCCGCCTGCGCGGCCGCGCGTGCGGCCTCCGGCGAGCCGGCGGACTGCTTGGCCAGCGTGACGGCCGCATCGACGGAGTCGAGCTCGAACTGCCCTTCGTCCAGCGCGACCTGCAGGCCGTCACTCGCAGGGCCCTCAGGGTGGCCCAGGAAATGGCGCTCAACGCGCGACCGTTCGAGCCGCGCGTCGGGACCGGGCGAGATCAGCGTCGCCTTCAATGGCGTGACGGCACCCCTCGGCTGTCCGCTCGACGCTGACCCCGCAAGCAGCAGCGACACGCCGACGCAGCAGGCGCACCACTTCATTCGACCACCACCAGGCCGTAAGGCACGCGGCCGACGGGGATGCTCTTGATCGGCCTGGCCGCTGCGACATCGACCACGGTGACGTCGTCGCTCAAGCCGTTGACCACATACAGCCGGGCTTCGGCCTTGTCGAGCGTGACGTTCCACGCGCGCTTGCCGACCAGGACGAGATTCGTGACCTTTCGCTGCGGCACGTCGACGAACGCGACGTGGTTGGCCCTTCCCAGCGCCACGAAGGCGCGTTTGCCGTCGCGCGACATCTGGATGCCCACCGGCGTGATGTCTTCGCTGCGCGCGCCCTTGACTTCGAACTTCAGGCTGCCGACCACACTGCGGGTGGCCGTATCGATGATGCTGACGCTGGCGTCGAGTTCGTTGGTGACCCACAGTTCCTTGCCGTCGGGTGTGAAGGCCATGCGGCGCGGCCGCTTGCCGACCTTCACGTTCTTGACGATGGCACCTCTGGCGACGTCGATCACGTGCACGAGACTGGCGACTTCGGACGTCACGTACAGCGTCTTGCCGTCTGCGCTGACCTTCACGCCTTCGGGTTCCTTGCCGACTTTGATCGACTTAAGCACCTTGCCGTTCGCCGCGTCGATGAAGCTGACCGCACCGTCATCCTCGTTGGAGACATAGATGGTCTTGCCGTCCGGCGACAGGTCGAACGCCTCGGGCTCGCCGCCCAGCGGAATGCGACGCAGCGACTTGCCCGTCGCCGGGTCGATCAGATCGGCGACGTTCGACTCGCTGCAGGCGAGCATGATCAGGCGATCCGCCGTGAGCTGGATGTGCCGTCCCCGATTGCAGGTCGGGATGGTGCCCCTGACGCTGAGGATGGCCAGGTCGATCAGCGTGATCGCCTGGTCTTTCTCGCTCGACACGTAGGCGGTGCCTTGCGCCACCGCAGCCATGCCGACGCATACGCCCGACAGGGCCGCAACCGAACGAGCCACACGCTTCAGGACAGGGGCAACTTCATTCATATCGATGTCTCTCCTGTGTGATTCAGCTTTGCGTTCAACTCGTGCGCGCGATGAAGCCCGCTTCAAGCGTCGACTCCCCTAGCGCTTGCGTCACCTCGACGGGCGTGCCGTCGGCCAGGAGTTCTCCCTTGTGCAGCACCAGCACACGGTCGGCGCCCTCGGCCTCCTCCACCCGGTGCGTCGCCCACAGAACGCAGACACCACGCTCTTGCACGTTCGCATGCAGGGCAAGCATCAGGTCCTGGCGTGACTTGGGGTCCAGGCCGACCGTGGCTTCATCCATCAGCAGCACGGTGGGTCGATGCAGCAACGCGCGCACGAGTTCGACCTTGCGTCGATTGCCGCCGGACAGTTCACGCACCTTGCGATCGAGGTCGGCGTCGATGCCGAGCTGGGCACAGGCCGCCGCGATGCGGGCCGCCGCCAGCCGCCGCGGCAGGCCGTGCAGGTCGGCCTGGAAGAGCAGGTTCCGGCGGATGCTGAGATCCAGATCGAGCGACACCTGCTGGAACACGACGCCGATGTGGCGCAGCGCCGCCGTCGCGGACCGAGCGAGCGAATGACCGGCCACTTCGACCTCGCCCTCGTCGGCCGCAAACAGCCCGGTGAGCACCTGGAACAGCGTCGACTTGCCGGCGCCATTGGGCCCCAGCAGGGCCACGAACTGCCCTGCCGCCAGCGTGAGCGAAAGGCCCTTCAACGCCGTCCGCGCGCCGTAGCGCTTGGTCAGGCCGGTGGTCCGCAGCATGGTCGTCGATGGGAGCGCCTGTGGCATGAATCTTGGGACTGTGCTCAGGTGGGCGGTCGACGACGCAGGATGCGATTCACCAGGCTGCGGAGCACGAGGTAGGGCAAGACCGCGAGGACCACCGCGACCATGACGGCCTCCCCTGGATAGAACCAGCGCACCGAGATGAACTGGTAGACGCCGTCCATGACGAGTGCCACGATGAAGACCTTTCCGATGTGCTGCCAACCTTCGCGCACCAGGGACTTTCGTTGCGCGCGATCCCGCACGAGCGCCCACAGATAGAGAGGCCGCCCGTCTCGTGCGTCCTGCCTGCCGGCCCTGAAAGCGAAGAAGGCTGCAACTGCAGGCTGAAGGATGAAGCGAAAGGCCAGCGGCGCGTGCCGGCCGCTCGTGATGTCCGTCCAGGAGCGGACGAAGGCGTCGATGATGAGTTCCACGGTGAGCGGCTCCGCTGCGCTGGCCCTTTCGTCACCGGTAGCCGCCGCGGACCTTGCCGCGGAACACCCAGTAGACGCCGAAGGTGTAGATCGCGATCACCGGCAGTACCACCACGCCGCCGTAGAACAGGAACCGAAGCGACGCCTCCGGCGCCGCCGCACTGGCCACGGTGACCGCGTACGGCACCATGTAGGGCCAGAACATCACGCCGAGTGCCAGGTACGCCGCCGCGATGAACACCACGGTCAGCGCGTACGCGACGCCATCGCGGCGCGCGCGAGCGCCCGCCACCACGCCGACCAATGAGGCGGTTGCCACCGCAACGAAAGCCCATCCCCAGGGCCGATCCTTGAGATGGCTCTGGGCGATGGCGCCAGCGTCGACCGTCAATGACACGGCGAACGCGAGGCCGAGCACCAGGAAGACAGCTGCCGCAAGCCATGGGATGCGACGATAGGCCCAGTCGCGCAGATCGCCTTCGCTCTTGAGCACGATCCAGCCCGCGCCCAGCAGCGCGTAGCCGAAGACGAGGCCGATGCCGGTCAGCACCGAGAACGGATGCAGCCATTCGAACGAGGTGCCGGCGTACTGGTCGTTCGCCACCGGAAGGCCGCGCATCAATGCGCCCACGGCGGCGCCCTGCACGAAGGCCACCACCGTCGACCCGAGAAAGAACCCCGCATCCCACAGCCAACGCGTCTTCACGCTGCGATAGCGGAACTCGAAGGCAACGCCGCGAAAGATGAGGCCGACGAGCAGCAGCAGGACGGGCAGGTAGAACGCGCCCAGGAACACCGCATACACCACCGGGAAGGTCGCGAACAGGCTGGCGCCGATGATCACCAGCCAGGTCTCGTTGCCGTCCCAGAACGGCGCGATGGTGCCCATCATGTTCAGGCGATGGTTCTCCTCGCGCGTGGTGCCGTAGAGGATGCCGACGCCGAGGTCGAAGCCATCCAGGATCACGTAGACCAGGATCGAGATGGCGATGACCGCCGCCCAGAACAGCGCCAGGTCGCTGGGCACGGCCGGGCTCACTGCGTGCCTCCGGATCCGCCAATGGGCGGGGCGTCCGTGCGCGCGCCGACGGCCAGCGGCCGGCTGCCGGTGACGTTGGCCGTGGCTTGCGTCTTGGCACGCGGTCCCTGGCGCAACAGCTTGTAGATGTAGTAGATGCCGAAGGAAATGAAGAGCCAGTACACCACCACGTAGATGATCAGCGAGGTCAGCACGTCAGCCGTGGTCAGGGAGGGCGTGACCGCGTCCTTGGTCCGCAGGAGCCCGTAGACCACCCAGGGCTGGCGTCCGATCTCGGCGGTGTACCAGCCGGTGAGGATGGCCACGAAGCCGGTCGGGAAGGCCGCCAAGGTGCACCAGAGAAACCAGCGCGACGACTCCAGCTTGCCGCGCCATCGCAGCAAATTGCCGAGCCACGAGACGGCCAGCATGATGAGGCCCATGCCGACCATCAGCCGGAAGGTCCAGAAGGGAATCAGCACCGGCGGCCAGTCTTCGCGAGGAAAGGACTCGAGGCCGCGCTCGGCGGCGGTGAGGTTGCCCGATGCGATCAAGCTGCCCAGCTTGGGCACCGTGATGGCGTAGAGGTTGCGCTGGTTCGCCTCGTCGGGGATGGCGACCAGGACTTCGCTGGCCGGCTGCTCGTTCTTCCAGCGCGCCTCGATCGCGGCGAACTTGGCGGGCTGGTGCTCGAGCACGTACAGGCCCGTCAGATGCCCGAAGAACAGCTGGACCGGGATCAGGACCGCGGCCAGCCCCAATCCCCAGTGCAGCATCATCCGGCCTTCATCGAAGTGCACCCGGCGAAGCAGATACCAGGCTCCGGTGGCCGACACGCACATCGCGGTCGTCAGCAAGGCGGCCAGCAGCATGTGCGGCCAGCGCACCATCTGCACCGGCCCCAGCACGATCTGCATCCAGTCGGTCGGAATGATCTTGCCGTCCACCACCGCGTGGCCCAGCGGCACCTGCATCCAGCTGTTGTTGGCCAGGATCCAGAACGACGAGAACATCGTGCCCAGCGACACCATGCAGCAGGAGAAGAAATAGAAACGCGGCGACACCCGGTCGCGCCCGAGCAGCATCACGCCGAAGAAGGTCGCCTCGAGCATGAAGGCCGTGAAGCCCTCGTAGCCGAGCAACGGGCCCTGGATCGCGCCGGTCTTCACGGCCAGCACGCCCCAGTTGGTGCCGAACTGGAAGGCCATCACGATGCCCGTGACCACACCCATGCCGAAGGAGACGGCGAAGATCGGCAGCCAGAAGTCGAACACCCTGCGATAGAGCAGGTTGCCCGTCGCCAGCCGCGCGCCCTCGATCGTGGCCAGCCACGCCGCCAGTCCGATCGTGAACGCGGGGAAGATGATGTGGAAGCTGATCACGAACCCGAACTGGATTCGCGACAGCATGACCGGATCGAGGTCCATGGCGACGCGGCGGCTACGGCATCAGCTTGTTGACGACGGCGCGCTCGAGGGCGTGCCGGGCGTAAGGCGGATAGCGCACGCCGGGGTCGACGGCGCTGCTGTGGTGGAGCACGCCGCGCGCATTGGTGAAGGCCTCGAAGCCCCAGCGGCCATGGTATTTGCCCATGCCGGAATTGCCCACGCCGCCGAACGGCAACTCGGGAAAGAGCGGATGGATGGCGCAGTCATTGACTTCGGCATCGCCGGAGCGCGTGGACGACAGGATCCTGTCCACCACGTCCCTGTCCTCGGCGAAGATGTAGAGGCCCAGCGGACTCGGCCGGCTGTTGACCCACTGGACGACCGCGTCGACCGACCCGATCTCGAGCACCGGCAGGATGGGGCCGAAGATCTCTTCCTTCATGATCGGCGAATCCACCGCTACGTCCACCAGCACGGTCGGCGCGATGTAGAGCGCGTCGGCATCGGTCTGGCCGCCGGCGACGGCCCGGCCGCTGCCGAGCAGCGCGGCCAGCCGATCGAAGTTGCGACGGTTGATCACCCGTCCGTAGTCCGGGCTCTGCTTCGGGTCGTCGCCATAGAACTCGCGGATCGTGTCCTTCAGGTGCTGCACGAATTCGTCCTTCACCTCCGGCCATGCCAGCACGTGGTCGGGCGCGGTGCAGATGTGGCCGGAGTTCAGGTAGCGCCCATACGCGATGCGCCGCGCGGCCGCCTTGAGGTTGGCCGACGAATGGACGATGGTCGGGTTCTTGCCGCCGAGTTCGAGCACGCACGGCGTCAGGTTCTTCGCGGCCGCCTGGTGCACGATCTTGCCGACCGGCGGACTGCCCGTGAAGAAGATCATGTCCCACTGCTGTGCCAGCAGGGCCGTGGTCTCGGGCACGGCGCCCTCGACGACCGCGACCGCACGCGGATCGAAGTACTCGGGCACCAGCCGCGCCGCCGCGGCGGCGCAATGGGCCGCGACCTCCGAAGGTTTCAGGACGGCGGTGTTGCCCGCGGCCAGAGCCGCCACCAACGGCCCGAACACCAGCATGAAGGGCTCGTTCCAGGCACCGATGATCAGCGCCACGCCCAGCGGGTCGCGATTCACCCGGACGTAGCCCGGCTCGAACACCAGCGGCATCGGCTCGTGCAAGGGTTTCATCCACGCGTCGATGTGCTCGAGCGCGTAGGCGGCCTCCTTGGCGCAGTAGTCGACGTCCATCAGGTCGGCATCGTTGACGTTGCGACGCAGGTCTTTCCAGAGCGCGTCGCACAACGCGTCGTGATGGTCGGTGAACATGGCCCGGACGGACTCGAGCTGGGACTTTCTCCACGCGACCGGGCGCGTATGGCCTTCCAGGAAGAACGCCCGCTGGCTGGCGACGAGGGCGGCGTAGTCGGGCAGGGACATGATGGATGGACCTCGTGCTTTCAGAAGGGGGGCAAGGAGCCGTCGCAGTCGAAATCAGCCATGAGAGTCCTCTTGTGGACCGAAACGGAGCGAATGATGGCCTTGAGCGCGCGCGTTTGCCATCCCTGCGGCCACGTACGTGGCGTGGCACACGCTGGAGCGCAGACGCGAGTTCATTTCGGATCCGATCGCGCCCGACGCACCGCGGCGCGCAGTTCGCGCACGCTGACCGGCCGCTCCAGGAAATCGGTCGCCTCGAGTCGCGCGATGTCGACCGCCGTGCGAAACGCCGTGTGCGGGCCCAGGACGATCACGGGCAGCGCGATCCCCCGCTGCCTCAACTCGCGCACCAGCCTGAGGGTTGCGGCCCCGTCGACATCGGCCGACGCAATCAGGCATTGGCCCGGGCCACTCGGCGAGCGGGCCAGCAACGCCTCGCCGTCGTCCACGAAGACCACGGCATCGACGCTTCGCCCGAGCGTCGATTCGATCCAGGCGCGCTCATCCGCCTTGAAACCGACGACGTAGACGGTGGTGGACATGGCTTCGGCGTCTCCCACTGCGTTGGGGGGTGCCGGTTCTTCCGCAGTGTCGGGCTTGCGCAGCGATCCGCACGCGATGCGGCCGAGGCGTTCAACACCACGCGCAACGCCTTCAAGCCGCCTCCGTTCACCTGCGTCGAACCGGTCCTCTATGGTGCGACCATCCGGGCGATGCGACCATCCCGGCGACCACGCAGCACCACGTACGTGGGAGGCCGGCCCGGGACGCGAACACCTGCTCGGCCGCCGCATGCGCCGTCGGCTTGCGGCTAGCGACGGAATCCGACGAATGCGGGGCCGCCCCAGCCGCCCCAGCCGCCCCAGTCCATGGCATTCATCTCGTTCATCTGGGCGGCCTCGAGATTGTTGTTGCTGAGCTGCTTGGCGACGCGCAGCCGCTGGTAGTCCTGGTACTGGGGCAGTCCGCCGACATAGGCGAGGTTGTTCATCGAATCCGGCAGGACGTAGTAGGTGGCGCCCTGGTAGGTGACGGGCGATACCTTGTCCTTGGGGAGCTTCGCGAGCATGGCCTGCTGGTCCGGCTTCGTGGGCGTGATGACCTTGAAGCCGGCGGCAATGGCAAGATTGTCATTGCTGAGCGCCGTGTTGCTGGTGGCACAGCCGGCGATCAGCACGAACGAAGCCGCGACGGTCAGGTATTTCAATGCGTCGAATCGTTGAGTCATGGTCGTTTACCCAGTGAGTAATCCTGAGATGGTCGGCCGGCCCACGCGCCGGCGTCAATCCCGGCAACTACTCAAACCACGTACGTGGACGCGCCGCGCCGACGAGCACGTACGTGGCCACACAGGGGCCGCGGCTGGCGAAAGCGCGCTCCAATGGGTCCGGGTGCATGGCCGCACTTCCCCACCGGAGAGACGTCATGTCGTTCATCGAGATCGTTCAGCGGGCCATCGACCTCCTGCCCGTGCTCGCCCGCTTCGCCATCATGATGGCGCTGATCCTCGCCATTCCGCGCATCTCGCGGGTCCTTCGCATTCCGACGGTCGTGGGATTGCTGTTGAGCGGCGTGCTGCTCGGGCCGCACATGCTCGATGTCTTCCCGCGCGAGCATCCGGTCGCCGAATTCTTCTCCGAGCTCGGCATGCTGCTGCTGATGTTCTTCGCCGGCTGGGAAATCGATCTGGACCTGTTCCGGCAGAAGATCTTCCGCTCGATCGTGTTCGGCGTGGCCACGACCGCCCTGCCGCTGCTTCTCGGCACGCTGGTCTCCCTGTGGCTCGGCTACGCGGTGCTGCCGGCGATCGTCATCGGGTCGCTGCTCGCCTCGCACACGCTGCTGGCGCTGCCGATCGTCACCAGCCTGGGCGTGCAACGCCAGGAAGCCATCGTGGTCGCGGTCGGCGCGACGATGATGTCGGACACCCTGTCGCTGCTCGTGTTCGCGGTCTGCGTGCCGATGTTCGTCAGCGGCTTCTCGGCGTCGGCGCTGATCCTGCAGGTCGCCGAGATCGTGGCGTTCGTCGTCTTCGTGCTCGCCGGCTTGAGCCGCGCGGCCGGCTACATCCTGAAGAAGGTGGAGAACGACGAGGAGACGTACTTCGTCCTGATGCTCGGCATTCTGGCGCTGACCGCGCTGCTCGCCCAGTACATCAACCTGCCGGGCATCGTCGGCACGTTCATGGCGGGGCTCGCGGTCAACGCGGCCGTGAAGGACAAGCCCGCCAAGTCCAAGCTGGAATTCATGGGCACCACGCTGTTCATTCCGGTCTTCTTCGTCGTCACCGGCTTCCTGATCGATCCGTTCGCGCTCGCGCGCAGCCTGTCGGCGGACGCCCTGCTGGCCGTCGGGATCATCGGGGCCCTGCTCGTGGGCAAGTGGATCGCCGCGGAATCCTGCGGGCGGGCCTTCGGCTATGCGCCCGCCGCGCGCAGGACCCAGTGGGCGCTGACCCTGCCCCAGGTCGCCGCAACGCTCGCGGCCGCCCTGGTGGCGACCAAGACCTTCAACGCCGCGGGGCAGCCCTTGCTCGACGCGCGGATGTTCAACGGCGTCCTGCTCATGGTTCTGGCCACCTCCATTCTCGGGCCGCTGCTCGTGCAACGGTTCGCGCCAGCCATGCGGACCGGGCGTGACGACTCCCGCCCCGGCGGCGCCGGCACCCGCGACCGGTCATCCGGCACCTGAGGCCCGAGGCCGGGGCGACCGCAGGGGATCACCGGGTCACGATGGGGAAGGTGCCCGGTGCCTTGTCGATCAGCGACAGGAAGCGCACGAGGTCGATCTTGCTGCCGTCGATCGACAGCTGGTCGGACAGCAGCGTGTCCTTCACGCCCGCGGTGCCGGCCATCATCTTGACGAAGATCGGCTTGGTCAGCGTCAGCGTGGCGTTGGCGTCGGCCGCCGGCGCGGCCTTGCGGTGGTGCAGCACCGAGTTCTCGAGCCAGAGCTGGAAGCTCTCGCCGGTGTCGCTGAAGACGAGGTTGATCTTCGTGTCCTTGCCCTCGGCGGCAGGGCCGTCCAGGCCAGCCGCCATGGCCTCGAGGAAGCGCTCGACCGGCGTGTGCGTGAGCATGTCGACGAAGCCCGAGCGATCGACCCCCTTCGTGGGCGGCCCCTGGCGCAGTTCCGCCGCAGCGCTCAGGTAGCTGTTGCGCCAGGTGGCGGCCTCGGCCACGTAGCCGAGCTGTTCGTAGGTGCGCGCGAGCAGCTCGCGGGCGGCCTTGTCGCCGCTGTCGGCGAACACCACGTGGCTGAGCAGTTCGGCCGCCCACCGGTAGTCGCCCTTGTCGAAGGCGGCTTGCGCCGCCTGCAGGGCGCGATCGGCGCCGCCGGCCAGCGCCACGTAGCGCTTGGCCGACTCCTGCGGCGGCAGCGGATCGAGGTTCGCCGGGTTGCCGTCGTAGGCGCCGAGGTAGAACTGGTAGACCGCCTTGACGTTGTGGCGCAGGTCGCCGTAGTAGCCGCGCGCGCCGAAGTGCGTCTGCAGCGATTTCGGCAGCTTGATCCGGTCGGCGATCTCCCGTGGCGTCAGGCCGGCATTGATCAGGCGCACCGTCTGGTCGTGCGTGTACTTGTAGACGTCGCGATGCTTGGTGATGAAGTCGACGATGCGCTGGTGGCCCCAGATCGGCCAGTTGTGCTGGCCGAAATAGACCTCGGCGCCGTCGAGCTGGTCGAGCGCCTGCTGCATGTAGTCGGCCCATTTCAGCGCATCGCGCACCTTGGCGCCGCGAACCGGCAGCAGGTTGTGCATGGTCTGCGCCAGGTTCTCCGCGCCGCCATAGGCCTTCAGCGCCGGAATCGAGAAGGTCATCTCCGCCGGCGCCTCGGCGCCCGGCACGTTGTGAAAGACGAAGCGCACGCCGTCGAGCGTCATCTCCTCGGTCGGCTGCGTGACCAGGACGGTCGGCGGCAGGATGCCGAAGGTGCCATAGCCCACCGCCTTGCCGAGGCCGGTGTCGACCAGCCCCTTGGGCGACCGTTCGAGCTCCTTGCCGAATTGGTAGAACGAGCGCCGACCCATGGCGGTGCCGACCATCACGTTCTCGCTGGTCGCCTCCTCCATGAACCCTGTCGAGGCGACGATCGGCACCTTGCGAGTCGCCGCCTCCTCGGGCGAGATCACGCCCAGCGCACCGCCGAAATGGTCGATGTGGCTGTGCGAGAAGACCACCGCGCTGACCGGCTTGTCGCCCAGGTGCTTGCGCGCGAAGGCCAGCGCCGCGGCGGCGGTCTCCCTGGCCGTCAGCGCGTCGATGACGATCCATCCGGTCTTGCCCTCGACGAGCGTCATGTTGCCCACGTCGAAGCCGCGCAGCTGGTAGAGGCCGTCGGTCACCTTGAACAGCCCGGTCTGCGCGTTCAGCTGGGCATGGCGCCACAGGCTGGGGTTGACGGTCGGCGGCGCGGCGCCATCGACGAACTTGAAGGCATCGAAGTCGATCAGCACGCGGCCGTCGGGGGCCGTGATCTTGCCTTCGGGGCGCGCGATCAGGCCCCGTCGGGCGTCTTCGAACGCCTGTCGATCGCCGAGCGGCAGGATTTCTTCGAACACCGCGTTGGCCGCGACGGTCGGGGCCGTCGCATCGCCCGTGGGAGCGGCGTTGCGTGGGCCGCAGGCGGCCAGCATGAGAATCAGCGCCGCCGCGAGCGGCGCCTTGAGAGTTGGCTTCATGGGAGAGTCTCCGGAGTCTGGGGTCTGTCTGTCAGTGCGGATGCGCGGTCAAGGCATCGGCGCAGATCATCTCGGCGGCCTTCTCGCCGATCATGATGGTGGGCGCATTGGTGTTGCCGCCGACGATCGTCGGCATGATCGAGGCGTCGGCGACGCGCAGGCCGGCGATGCCGCGCACACGCAGCCGCGCGTCGACCACGGCCTGCTCGTCCGAACCCATCCTGCAGGTGCCCACCGGGTGGTACTGGGTGTCGGCGCGGGCCCGGATATCGGCGACCAGCGCCTTCGTGTCGCCGGCGGCCACCGGGTACAGCATCGCGCCGCGGATGCCGTCGAAGGGGGCCGATTCGACAATGCGCTGCTGCGCCTGCGCGCCCTTGACCAGCAGCGCCAGGTCGCGCTCGTCCTCGAGAAAACGCGGGTCGATGCGCGGCGCCTGGCCCGGATCGAGGCCCGCCAGCTCGACACTGCCCCGGCTGTGCGGCCGCAGCACGTCGACATGGCAGGAGATGCCATGCCCCAGGTGCTGCTTGCGCGCATGGTCGTCGGCGATGGCCATCACGAACACCAGTTGCAGGTCGGGGACCTCGACCTCGGGGGACGAGCGCAGGAACGCGCCCGACTCGGCGATCGAGCTCGTGATGCGGCCGGTGCGCTTGCGCTTCCATTCGAGCATGGCCGCACCGAGCTGGAGGCCGCCGCGCAACGAGACGCCGAAGGTGCGACTGTCGCTGCGGGTGCGCCACGTCTGCACGTAGTCGATGTGGTCCTGCAGGTTGCGCCCGACGCCGGGCAGGTCACGCTGCACCGGAATCCCCATCTGCTGCAGATGGCCCCCGGGACCGATGCCCGACAGCATCAACAATTGCGGCGAACCGAACGCGCCGGCGCAGACGATGACTTCGCGCCGCGCCCTCAGCTGCTGTGTCGCGCCGCCGTGCAGGTACTCGACGCCCACCGCCCGGCCCGACGCGAGCACGATGCGCGAGGCCACGGCATGGGTCACGACCTGCAGGTTGGGCCGCGCAAGGTGCGGGGTCAGATAGCCCTTCGCGGCACTGCAGCGCTCCCCGTTGCGCTGGGTCACCTGGTACATGAAGGCGCCGAACGGGTCCGGGACGTTGTAGTCCGCGATCGTCGGCACGCCCTGCAGTGCCGCGGCCGCGAGGAAGGCCTTGTTGATCGGGCTGGGACACTGCAGCGCCGCCACGTTCAGCGGGCCCCCCTGGCCATGCCAGGGCGTGCCGCCGAACTGCTCGTTGTGCTCGGCCTTGCGAAAGAGGGGCAGCACCTCGTCGTAGGCCCAGCCCGCATTGCCGAGGCCGGCCCAGTGGTCATAGTCATGGCGGTGCCCGCGCACGTAGAGCATGGCATTGATCGAGCTGCTGCCACCCAGCGTCTTGCCGCGCGGCTGGTAGCCGCGGCGGCCACCCAGGCCCGGCTGCGGCACGGTCTGGTAGGCGTAGTTGTTGATGCGCGTGGGCACCATCGCCACCACGCCGGCCGGCGCGTGGATCAGCACGCTCTTGTCCGGCCCGCCCGTTTCCAGCAGGGCGACCGTGACGCCCGGATCCTCGCTCAGGCGCGAGGCGATCACACATCCGGCCGATCCGGCCCCCACCACCACGTAGTCGAATTCCATCGTTGTCTCTCATCGTTTGCGCCGGCGCATGGATCACGGGGGCCGGTCCGTGGACCCGAAGAATGCCGAAGGGAGATGCATCCGTCCAATGCATAATCAGGAGCCACTCATTGCGTGGAGTGCATAGTGAACCTGCGACAACTCAGTCATCTGATCGCGCTCGCCGAAGAAGGGCGCTTCGTCGCGGCAGCCGACAAGGTTCATCTCAGCCAGGCGGCATTCAGCCGCAGCATCCAGTCGCTGGAAGAACACTTCGGCCTGCGGCTGTTCGAACGGGGTCCCCAGGGCGCGACGCTGACGCCGGCCGGCCGAACCCTGGTCGAGCGCGCGCGACGCCTGGTCTTCGACAGTCGATGCCTGGAACGCGACGCCCAGTTGCTGCGCCAGGGCGAACTGGGCGAACTCTGCATCGGCATGGGGCCCATACCCGCCGCCATCCTGGTGCCGAGGCTGCTGGCCGATTTGCGCCGCAAGGCCCCGCAGGTGATTGCGCGCGTGCGCAGCGGCAACGTCGACAGCCTGCTCGCCCTGCTCCTGGCCGAGTCTATCGACTTCTTTGTCGCCGATCCGCGTCTGCTCGTTCGCGATGCCCCGCTGGACATGGTGCCGATCATGAAGATCGCCGGGGCGCTGTACTGCCGACCCGACCACCCCTTGCTGCGGGACAAAAGGGCGACGCCGGAGAGCCTGCGCCGCCATGGCATCGGCATGGTCTCGACCAAGCCGGAGCTGTTGTGGATGGTCGCGCAGGCCATCGGCTTCGAGGATCCCGGGAGGTTTCCGCTGGCGGTCGAATGCGACGACCTGCCCACGCTGGCCAGGCTGGCCCTGGAGGGCGACCTGCTGGCCTTGCTGCCGCACGGGCTGGCGGCGGTCCTCGGCATCGACTTGCGTCCGGTAAGCATGTTCGCGGCCGAAACGACGCTGTTCGCCGATGTCCACGCGATCTGGCTGAAGGGCCGCACCCTCTCGCCCGCGGCCGATCTGGCGATTCGCGAGTGCCAGGCGCTCGGCGCGGACTGGCCCGGCCTGTCCCCGGTGCCTGCGGCGACCCCGCACACATGAAGCTCGCCGCACTCGTCTTGACACGGAAATGTGACAACCCGATGACCGCCGTCGCTCCCCGTCGACGACTGTCGCCATATCCCGAAAGCCGGGTTGACGGTGCGCAAACGAAGTGGCGATGATGCGCATGCGGCCGTCGCGATGCATCCGGATCCGATCGGAAATCACCGCAATGCCGCGAGGAGCCTCGGACGTGATCGATCGCGACGGCTCCGGCGCCCCGGAATGACACGGGATCATCACGCCGACACACAAGGAGGGTTCCCGCCACGGGCGCCGATATGACGGCCTCAGTCCTTCCATGGGCCTCGCGCCCGCCTCCTCGCGACCTGCAGGGCCTGCTGCGCTTCGAGCGCCTGCTGTCGGACCTGTCGGCCACCTTCGTGGCCGTGCCGCTGCACGACATCGGCCGCGCCATCGAGGACAGCCTCGCGCGCATCGTGAAGGCCCTCGACATCGACCGGTCGACGCTGACGCGCGTGTTCACGCTGACCGGAAGCGCCCATGTCACGCACTCCTTCTCCAGAGACGGCATCGCACCGGTGCAGCACTGCCTCGACGTGCGCGATTCGAATCCGTGGGCGCTTTCGATGGCGATCGCGAACAGGCCGATCGCGTTTTCCCGCCTCGACGACCTGCCGCCGGAGGCCCGCGTCGACAAGGAGAGCTGGCGCCGGCTCGGTCTGAAATCACACGTCATGATGCCCATCATGGTGGCGGGGCATCTTCACGGCGCGCTCGTCTTCAGCGCCATTCGGTTCGAGCGCCAATGGTCGGACGAACTTCTCGAGCGGATGCGTCTGCTGGCGGAAATCCTCGGCGGCGCCCTCGCGCGCAAGCGCGCCCAGGAAGAACTCGAGCTCGCGATCGGCTTCGAGCGGCTGGCCAGCAGCATCCTGGCTTCCCTGGTGCTGGCCAGACCGGACGAGCAAGGCGAGGCCGTGTTGCACGGATTGCGCGAGATCGGCGAATTCGTGGGTGCCGAGCGAGTCGCCCTCTGGCAGGGGATCGACAGCGACGGGCGCTACGAGCCGGCGCGGCATTGGCATGCCGAAGGGTTCGCGGCACCGCCGGGTACGCACGCAACGGGTTGCCTGCCGTGGCTGGGCAGCCGCGTGGCTGCCGGCCGGGTGGTCCGGCTGACCGGTCTCGACGAGCTTCCAGTCTCGGCGCATCAGGACCGCAACACCTTGCAGGCACTGGGTATCCGCTCGTTGCTCGTGGTGCCGGTCGCGGGGGAACAGGCGAGCGCCCTCTCGATCGCGACGGTCCGGCGTGAACATGCCTGGCCCGACGCGCTGCTCCCCGGGGTCCAGCTGCTGGCTGAAGTCTTCGGCAGCCTGCATGCGCGCGAATCTGCCGAGCGCCGCCGGTTGGCCGCGGAAGTCGAGGCGGCGCACTGGCGCGAACGTCTGGCGCACCTGGTGCGGGTCCACACGGCCGGAGAAATGTCGGTCGCACTGGCCCACGAGATCACCCAGCCGCTGGGTGCGATCGAGAATTACGCGCTCGCCGCGCGACGCCGCGCGGGCGAGCGATCGCCCGACATGGTCCGTGTCACGGAACTGCTCGACAAGGTGATCGGCCAGTCGACGCGCGCCGGCGATGTGGTGACGCGAATGCGCAGCATGGTGCAGCGCCACGAGCTGGACCCGAAGCCGATTCGCATCGACCAGGCGGTGCGCGAATGCGTCGGCATGGTGAAGCTGGATTGCGATCTTCGCGACATCCGCATCGAGTTGCCGCCGACGGGCCCCCTGCCCGTGGTGGTCGTCGACGAAATCCATGTGCAGCAGGTGGTTTTGAACCTGCTGCGCAATGCGATGGAGGCGATCGAACTGGCGCCGCCGGCCGGTGCCCGGGAGATCAGCATCGCCATCCAGGCCGGCGAGCACGACGAGGTGCGGGTCGATATTTCCGACCGCGGCGTCGGCATCCACGAAGGCGACCTGGAGCGCGTCTTCGAATCCTTCTATTCGACCAAGTCCAGCGGTCTCGGGGTGGGCCTGGCGATCTGCCGCAAACTGATCGAGGCCCATGGCGGCAAGCTCTGGGCCTCGCACAATCCCGGCGGCGGGGCGGTGTTCAGCTTCACCCTTCCGCGGCTCCCCTAGCCCACGCCATGGACGAACCGACTGTCTTCATCATCGATGACGACGAGGCCTATCGCGACTCGGTGCGCGAACTGGTGAACTCGATCGGCCTCGCCACCGAGGTCCACAGCTCGGCGCTGGAGTTCCTCGGGACCTTCGATCCGTCGCGGCCCGGCTGCCTCGTGCTCGATGTGCGCATGGCGCGCATGAGCGGGCTCGCGCTGCAGCAGCGCCTGGTCGCGATCGGCGCGCGAATCCCGATCGTCTTCATCAGCGGCCATGGCGACATCACGATGGCGGTC
>NZ_JBFUFO010000029.1:0-203415 GCF_056403395.1 Variovorax sp. P2_H12
ATGCGGTGCGGGACGGGCGATCCCCTCTGCGCCGCTGAGCAGCGCAGCCTTTCGCGGATCAGGGCTCGCGACTGTCTGAGCCGAAGGCGAGTTTGAGCGAGACCCCGCGAAAGGCGAGCAGCGCAAGGCAGCCCGAAGGGCCGGCGCAGAGGGGTCGCTCGGCCCGTACCGCGTGCCGGGCGCGCTTCCAACGCCAACGAAAGACAACGAGAACATCAAGCCACCCTCCGCAAGCTGCTCACGTCATCGACAGTCCCGAGGTACGCCTCGATCACCCGCGCATCCGACTGCACCTGCGAAGGCGTCCCCGAAGCCAGCGCCTCCCCCATGTTCATCGCCAGCACCCGATCCGACACCTTCGACACCAGCGACATGTCGTGCTCCACCATCAGCACCGAGATGCCAAGCTCTTGCTGGATGTCCTGGATCCAGAACGCCATGTCGGCGGTCTCCTCCACGTTCAATCCGGACGACGGTTCGTCCAGCAGCAGCAGCTTGGGCTCGGTGCACAGCGCCCGCGCCAGCTCCACCACCTTGCGCACGCCATAGGGCAGCCCCGCGACCATCGAATCGCGGTGATGCTGCAGGTCGAGCAAGTCGATCACCTGCTCGGCCTTCTCGCGCGCCTGGATCTCGGCGCGGCGCGTGGCGGGGGTGAAGAACAGCTCGCTCCAGAAGCCGGTCTGGCGGTGCGTGTGGCGACCGATCAGCAGGTTGTGCAGCACGGTCGCGTGCTCGAACAGCTCGATGTTCTGGAAGGTGCGCGCAATGCCGAGCGCCGCGATCTCGTGCGGCGCCTGCTGCGTCAGCGCCAGCGGTTCGGCGCCACCGTGCCAGACGATCTCGCCGGTGGTCGGCGTGTAGATGCGGCTGATCAGGTTGAACACCGTGGTCTTGCCCGCGCCATTCGGACCGATCAGCGTGAAGACCTCGCCCCGCCGGACCTCGAAGCTGACCTTGTTGACCGCCAGCACGCCGCCGAAGCGCACGCTCAGGTCCTTGGCGGAAAGCAGGATGTCGGCGCTCATCTCAAGCGGTCCGATTTGGTGAACGACTTCTGCCGCTTGAAGAGGCCACGGCGATAGAACGGGAACAGCTGCAGCCAGGTGCGCACCTTGAGCCAGCGCCCGTAGAGGCCGAGCGGCTCGAACAGGACGAAGGCGATCAGCACCAGGCCGTAGACCAGGCCCTGCAGGCCCGGCGCCTGGCCGATGGCGGGGGGCAGCCAGTCCTTGGCCGATGCGATCAGCTGCGGCATCGCGATCAGGAAGATCGCGCCCAGGAAGGCGCCGTGCACCGAACCGAGGCCGCCGATCACCACCAGCAGCAGCAGGTCGATGGACTGCAGGATGTTGAACTGGTCCGGCGCGATGAAGCTCAGCTTGTGGGCGTACAGCGCGCCGCCGAGTCCGGCCAGCGCGGCCGAGATCGCGAAAGACATCGTCTTGTAGCGCGCCAGGTGGATGCCCATGCTCTGGGCCGAGATCTCGGAATCCCGGATCGCGACGAAGGCGCGGCCGGTGGCCGAGCGCAACAGGTTCAGGATCGCCAGCGTGCACAGCACGGCGATGACCAGGCACACCAGGTAGAAGCTCTCGCTCGAGTTCAGCTCCCAGCCGAGCAGGCTGGCCGACTTCACGTGCAGCCCCGAGTTGCCGCCGGTGACGCTCTCCCAGCGCGCGAACACCTCCTCGACGATGAAGCCGAAGGCCAGCGTCGCGATGCCGAGGTAGATGCCCTTCACGCGCAGCGCCGGCAGCGCCACCACCACGCCGACCGCGGCCGACAGCGCCGCGGCGGCAACCAGCGCGATCGGGAACGGCACCCCCATGTTGCTCAACACCGCCTGCGTGTAGGCCCCGGTGCCGAGGAAGGCCGCGTGCCCGATCGAGAACTGTCCGGTGAAGCCGGCCAGCAGCATCAGGCCGAGGCCGACGATGCCGTAGATCAGCACGAAGGTCAGCTGTGCCAGCCAGTACTCGGGCACCACCCACGGCGCCGCGATCAGCGCCACGCCGAGAAGGCTGTACCAGAACACCTGGCCGCCATGCTTGGCGAGATCGATGTCCTGGGCGTAGCTGGTCTTGAAGATGAAGCGCATGGGAAGTGATCGACCTTCAGACTTTCTTGCGCAGCTTCTCGCCGAACAGGCCATTGGGTTTGACCATCAGCATCACCAGCACCACGATGTACGGCGCCGTGTCCTTGAAGCCGTCGGGCAGGTAGAAGCCCGCGAAGGACTCGACGATGCCGATCACCAGCCCGCCGACGATCGCGCCCGGCAGGCTGCCGAAGCCGCCCACCACCGCGGCCGGGAAGGCCTTGAGGCCGATGAAGCCCATGTTGGCGTGCACGAAGGTGATCGGCGCCAGCAGCATGCCGGCGATCGCCGCCACCGCCGCGGCCAGCCCCCACACCAGGCCGTTGAGCCGCTTGACCGGGATGCCCATGTAGTAGGCCGCCAGCTGGTTCTGCGACGAGGCCTGCATCGCGATGCCGAGCTTGCTGTAGCGGAACATCGCGAACAGCAGGCCGCACAGCACCGCGGTGGCGACGATGATGGCCAGCTGCTCGAGGTTGACCACCAGCTCGCCCAGCTTCCAGATCTGGTCCTTGTAGGGCACCGGCAGCGTGTGGGTGTCGGTGCCGATGCCCGGGATCATCGTGACCAGCCCGCGCGCCACGTAGCCGATGCCGATCGTCAGCATCACGATCGAGAACTGCGGCTGGCCCAGGATCGGCCGGATCACCACCAGCTCGAGCAGCACGCCGAAGGCGACCATGGCGGCCACCGCCAGCAGCGCCGCGAGCCAGAACGGCAGCCCGAACAGCGACATGCCGGCGAAGGCGCAGAAGGCGCCGACCATCATCAGCTCGCCCTGCGCGAAGCTCACGGTCTCGGTGGCCTTGTAGATCAGCACGAAGCCCAGCGCGATCAGGCCGTAGATGCAGCCTTGAGCGATGCCTGAGAGCAGGAGCTGGAGTATTTGCAAGAGGGGGTCTCGTCCGGGTTTCGCGGTTTATAGCGGGGACTCGTGCGCGCGACGCAGAGGGTTGTCCCGCATCAGCGCCTCGCGGGCGGTCGCGCGCCTCATTGGTGCACGGCGAGCCGCCGCGATCCCGCGAGGATGTCGCTGGGTCGCAGGCCGTACACCTGGCGGATCGAATGGCTGAAATGGGTCGAGTCCGGATAGCCGGTGTCGAGCGCGATGTCGGTCAGCGTGGCGCTCTGCCGCACGTGGCGCAGCAGGCTGCGGGCGCGCTTCCAGGCCCGGAAGGCGCGGAAGGTCAGGCCGGTCTCCTGCTTGAAGAGGTGCAGGAAGCGCGAGAAAGAGAGCTTGACGGCGGCCGCGCATTCGTCGGCCGAGGTCGGCGCCGCGGGATCGGCGTTGATGCGCTCGATCACCCTGCGGATGCGCGCATCGAGCGGCCGCGGCGCGAGCGGGCCGCCGAAGAAGAGCGCGTCGAAGTCGAAGCGATCGAAGCTCTCGCGCCCCGAGGCTTCGGCCAGCTGCGCATGCACGTCGCGCACCCGCCGCACGAAGGCCGGCGCTTCCACCGGGCCGCAGCGCTGCAGGAAGTCCGGCATCTGCGCCGGATCGACGAATTCGGATTCGATCAGCAGGCTGAGGATGGTCCGGTGTTCGGTCTCCACCTGGTGCGGCACCTGCGGCGGCACCACGATCAGCTCGCCGCTCTGCCAGGCACCGCCGCCGATGCGGATGCGCAGCGGTGCGCCGGTGGGCGAGAGGTAGATGCCGTGGCCGCCCATGGTGCGTTCCGTCGCCGCGCCCAGAAGCCCGGCGTAGAAGACGCGCTGCGGTGTGATCCACATGAGGCGCTCGTCGCGGTGCTCGCCGCGCGGCGCATGCTTCGGTTGCCTGCTGACCAATGCCGTCTCCTCCGCTCGGCGACGGACGGCCCGGTGGCCGGCGTCGCCATCGGCTGATCGTAGCGGGGGACGCCGGCCCGGTGCCGGCGATTGCGCGGGGACTTTCCCTTAGCCTCGAGGCTCGAGCGCTCGGCGCAGCTCGGCCGCGCACATCGAAACGGCGGCATTGGCCTCGTCGAGCAGCCGGCCCATGGTGATGAAGCCATGGATCTGGCGCTCGAAGCAGACGTAGCTGGTGCGGTTGCCGGCGGCGCTGAGCGCCCGCGCGTAGTCCAGGCCCTCGTCGCGCAGCGGGTCGTAGCCCGCGGTCAGCACCAGGGCCGGCGGCAGGCCGGCGAGGTCCTCGCGCAGCAGCGGCGAGGCGCGCCAGTCGAGGTCGTGCGCCGCATCGGTGATGTACTGGTCGTGGAAATAGCGGATGGTGTCGCTGGTCAGCAGGTAGCCCTGGCCGTTGCTGGTGTGCGACGGATGGACGCAGCGCATGTCGGTGGCCGGATAGATCAGCAGCTGGAAAGCGACAGGCAGGTCGCCGGCATCGCGCGCCGCGATCGCGACGACGGCCGCCAGGTTGCCGCCTGCGCTGTCGCCGCCGACCGCGAGCCGAGCGGGATCGATGCCGAGCGCGGCGGCTTCCCGGCGAACCCAGCGCGTGGCCGCAAGCACATCGTCGACCGCCGCCGGAAAGCGGTACTCCGGGCCCATGCGGTAGTCGACCGCCACCACCGCGCAGCCCGACAGGTTGCAGAGCTCGCGGCACAGCGTGTCGTGGGTGTCGAGGTCGCCGATGGTCCAGCCGCCGCCGTGGTAGTACACGAGCACCGGCAGCACGCTGGCGGCAGCGGAGCCTCGCGGCCGGTAGAGCCGCATCGGGATCGGTCCGTGCGGCCCGTCGGCCTGCAGCTCCCGCACCTCGGCCACCTCGCCGGGCTCGGGCTGCGTGATGGCGCGCCGCTCGCGGTAGAACTTGCGCGCGTCGGCCGGCGTCAGCGTGTGCGTCGGCGGCACGCCGCGCTGCTCGAGGAGGTCGATGAAGGCCTTGGCTTGGGGATGCAGCATCAGTGGCTCCGAGGTTGAAGGAATCAGGCTTGGCGCGGCTTCACGCGCGACGCGGCTTCGCGGGCGTTGCGGCGCGCCGTGTCGACATCCGACGCGTGCGCCAGCGCCACGCCCATGCGCCGCTTCGTGAAACTCTCGGGCTTGCCGAACAGGCGCAGGTCGACGCCCGGCACCGCGAGCGCCTCGGCCACGCCGTCGAAGACGATGCCGGCGGCGTCGACGCCGCCGTAGACCACGGCGCTGGCGCCCGGGCTCTTGAGCGTGGTGTCCACCGGCAGCCCGAGGATCGCGCGGGCATGCAGCTCGAACTCGTTCTGCCACTGCGTCGCCATGGTCACCATGCCGGTGTCGTGCGGCCGCGGACTGACCTCGCTGAACCAGACCTGGTCGCCCTTCACGAACAGCTCGACGCCGAACAGCCCCTGGCCGCCGAGGTCGGCCGTCACGGCCTGCGCGATCTGCTGCGCCCGCTGCAAGGCGGCCGGCGCCATCGGATGCGGCTGCCAGCTCTCGACATAGTCGCCGCTCACCTGCAGGTGGCCGATCGGCTCGCAGAACTGCGTCTGCACGGTGCCGGTGCCGTCGAGCGCGCGCACCGTCAGCAGCGTGATCTCGTAGTCGAAGTCGATGAAGCCTTCGACGATCACCCGGCCGTGGCTGACGCGGCCGCCGGCCATCGCGTAGTCCCAGGCCTTCTCCACACCGGCCGGGCCGTCGATCTTGCTCTGGCCCTTGCCGGAACTGCTCATCACGGGCTTGACGACGCACGGGTAGCCGATCGCCTCCCCGTTGGCGCCGTCGATCGCCGCCTGCAGCTCGGCCAGCGAATCGCAGAACCTGTAGGGGCTGGTCGGCACGCCCAGCGTCTCGGCGGCCAGGCGGCGGATGCCCTCGCGGTCCATCGTGAGCCGGGCCGCCCGCGCGGTCGGGATCACGCGCACCACGCCGGCGTCCTCCAGCTGCTGCAGCATCGGCGTGGCGATGGCCTCGATCTCGGGCACCACGAGCTGCGGCTTCTCGGCCTCGATCAGCGCCTTCAGCTGGGCCGGGTCGCTCATGGTGATGGTGCGGGCGTGGTGCGCCACCTGCTGGCCGGGCGCGTTCTCGTAGCGGTCGACCGCGATGGTCTCGACGCCGAGGCGCTGCAGGGCGATCAGCACCTCCTTGCCGAGCTCGCCGGAGCCGAGCAGCATCACGCGGGTGGCGCAGGGGGACAGGGGCGTGCCGAGGGTGGTCATGGGTGCGGGTCCGTAGCTGAGGGAGTGAACGCGGCACTTTAAATCACTCGCGCGGCCTGCGGCGCTGTCACGGACGGGAACCCGGTCGGCCGCGCTCTGTTCCACAATCCCGGTCACGGTTCCTGCCCCGGGCGGGACCCTCCCCTTTCATTTTTCTGTTCAAGGAGTATTTCTCATGGCTATCCAGACCGTCGGCATCATTGGCGCGGGCACGATGGGCAACGGCATCGCCCAGGCCTGCGCGGTCGCGGGCGTCAACGTCGTCATGGTCGACATCGCGCAGGCCGCGGTGGACAAGGGTGTCGCCACCGTGGCCGGCAGCCTCGACCGACTGATCAAGAAGGACAAGCTCACGCCGGCCCAGAAGGACGCTGCCCTGGCGCTGATCAAGGGCTCGACGAACTACGACGACCTGAAGTCGGCCCAGCTGGTGATCGAGGCCGCGACCGAGAACCACGAACTCAAGCTCAAGATCCTCAAGCAGGTCGACGCGTTGCTGCCGCCCGAGGTGATCATCGCGTCGAACACCTCCTCGATCTCGATCACCCAGCTGGCCGCCACCACCTCGCGCGCCGACCGCTTCATCGGCATGCACTTCTTCAACCCGGTGCCGATGATGGCGCTGGTCGAGATCATCCGCGGCTACCTGACCAGCGACGCCACCCACGACGCGGTCAAGGCGCTGGCCGAGAAGCTCGGCAAGTCGCCGATCACGGTGAAGAACGCGCCGGGCTTCGTGGTCAACCGGATCCTGGTGCCGATGATCAACGAGGCCTTCTTCGTGCTGGCCGAGGGCCTGGCGACCGCCGAGGACATCGACGCCGGCATGAAGCTGGGCTGCAACCAGCCGATCGGCCCGCTGGCGCTGGCCGACATGATCGGGCTGGACGTCTGCCTGGCGGTGATGGAGGTCTACCTGGAGCAGTTCGGAGACTCGAAGTACCGCCCGTGCCCGCTGCTGAAGGAAATGGTGGCGGCCGGACAGCTGGGACGCAAGACCAAGCGCGGCGTGTACATGTACTGACCCCCAGGTTGGCTCACTTCGTGTAGCCGCCCCCCCTTCCAGGGGGCGCCGCCCTTCGGCCCGGCGAAGCCGGTTCCGAGGCGGCCCCCGAAGGGGAAGCGCCGGACCCGCAATGCCATCACAAAAGGAGACCCATGACCGCGACACCCAGCAATCCGCCCACCGAAGGCTGCATCGACACCCAGGTGCTCGACCACGTGCTGCTGATCGGCATCAACCGCCCCGCCAAGCGCAACGGCTGGACACCGGCCATGTTCCGGCAGCTGGCCGAGGCCTACACCCGGCTCGACGACGATCCGGCGCTGCGCGTGGGCGTGCTGCACGCCTTCGGCGATCACTTCACGGCCGGGCTCGACCTGCCGGCCGTGACCGAGTTCATGAAGCGCGGCGAGAAGGCGGTGCCGCCGGGTCTGGTCGAGCCGCACGACTTCGGCACGCCCGGCTATCGCCGCCGCAGCAAGCCGATGGTGGTCGCGGTCAAGGGCATCTGCTTCACCGTGGGGATCGAGCTGATGCTGGGCGCCGACATCGTGATCGCGGCCGACAACTGCCGCTTTTCGCAGATGGAAGTGCAGCGCGGCATCATGGCCACGGGAGGCGCGACCCTGCGCATGGCGGAGCGCGCCGGCCTGGGCAACGCCATGCTGCATCTGCTGACGGCCGACGAGTTCGGCAGCGCCGAGGCATTCCGGCTCAACTTCGTCCAGAAGGTGGTGCCGGCCGGCCACGAGCTCGACGAGGCGCTGGCCGTGGCGCAACGCATCGCCGCGCAGGCGCCGCTGGCCGTGGTGGCGACGCGGCGAAACGTGGTCAAGGCGATCGAAGAGGGGCCGCTGGCTGCCATGGCGGAGTTCATCGAGACGCAGAAGCAGCTCGCGAACAGCGAGGATGCCGCCGAGGGCGTGCGCTCTTTCATCGAGCGCCGGCCGGCGCGTTTCAGTGGCCGTTGATGAACTTCACAGGAGCTTTCCGATGCCTTCGTCTTTCCGTTTCGCACCTGCGGCGCTTGCCGTCGCCTTCAGCCTGACCGCCATGAGCGCCCTTCACGCCCAGACCGCCGCGGCCCCTGCGGCGCCCGCATTGCCCGATCCGGCAGCCACTTCGGTCGGCACTCTCGGCTGGATGCAGGGCTTCCCGCCGGCGGCCGACAAGCAGATCACCTTCGACAACCCGGCGGGCGGCGTCTACCCGCGCACCCGCTGGTCCTACTCGCACGTGCGCGAGACCGTGCCCACCGCCAACGTCTGGCGCGGCAGCGGGCTGCCGAGCCCGCAGCCGGCGACGCCGCGCGCTCAGCGGCCGCACCTCGGGATGTCGGTCACCAAATCCTTCGTCGGCACCCTTGCGGCCATCCTGGTCGCCGAAGGCAAGCTCGACCCGTCGGCGCCGGTCACCCAGTACCTGCCCGAACTCAAGGGCACGGCCTACGGCGACGCCACGGTGCGCCAGGTCATGGACATGACCATCGGCGTGCACTACTCCGAGAACTACGCCGATGCCAAGGCCGAGGTCTGGGACTATGCGCGCGCCGGCGGCATGCTCTCCCGGGGCCCGAACTACACCGGCCCCAAGTCCTTCTACGAGTTCCTCGTGACGCTCAAGAAGGAGGGCGCCCACGACGAAGCCTTCGCCTACAAGACGGTCAACGCCGAGGTGCTGGCCTGGATCCTGCGCCGGGCCAGCAACCAGTCGCTGGCCGATCTCATGAGCGAGAAGATCTGGCGCCGCATCGGCGCCGAGCAGGACGCCTACTTCATGGTCGACCGCATCGGCACCGAATCGGGCGGCGGCGGCCTCAACACCACGCTGCGCGACCTGGCGCGCTTCGGCGAGACGATGCGCAACGGCGGCCGCGCGCCCAACGGGCAGCAGGCAATCCCCAAGGCGGCCGTGGCCGACATCACGCGCGGCGGCGACCCGGCCAAGTTCGCGAAAGCCGGCTACACGCTGCTGCCTAACTGGTCGTACCGGAACATGTGGTGGATCACGAACAACCCGAACGGCGCCTTCATGGCGCGCGGCATCCACGGCCAGAGCATCTACGTCGATCCGAAGGCCGAAATGGTGATCGTGCGCTATGCGGCGCATCCGGTAGCCGCCAACGGCGCCAACGATCCGCTGACCCTGCCCGCCTTCCAGGCCGTGGCCGAGGCGCTGATGCAGCCTTGAACTTGGCCCCCACGCTCCCTCACTTCGTGTGGTCGCTGCCCCCCGAGGGGGCTGCAGGCCGCCTTGGGGCGGCCCGGCGCCGGCCTGAACTGGCCCCCACGCTCCCTCACTTCGTGTGGTCGCTGCCCCCCGAGGGGGCCGCAGGCCGCCTTGGAGATTTATTTATATTGCACACAATTTAATTGCTCGCTACAATTCGCTCCATGCCCTCCGCGCCGCTCTCCGCCGACGACCTGCTGAAGCTGGACAACCAGCTCTGCTTCGCGATGTATTCCGCCTCGCTCGCGATGACGCGGCTGTACAAGCCGCTGCTCGAGAAGCTCGGCCTCACCTATCCGCAGTACCTCGTGCTGCTGGTGCTGTGGGAGCGCGACGGCCTCACGGTGTCCGAACTCGGCGAGCGGCTGTCGCTCGACTCGGGCACGCTGACGCCGCTGCTCAAGCGACTCGAGGCCAACGGCCTGGTGGCCCGCATCCGCGACGTGGCCGATGAACGCCGCGTGCATGTGAGCCTCACGGCCGCGGGCCGCAGGCTCAAGGCACGCGCCGCCCAGGTGCCCGGCTGCCTGATGGCGGCCTCGGAATGCTCGGTGCCCGAACTCGTCGCACTCACGCAGCAGATCCAGTCCTTGCGCGACCGCATAAAAAACGCCGCCTGAGGCTCCCGCTTTCGTTCCGTTTCCCTCCCTCCCACCACCCCAGCAAAGGAATCACCATGACCACCAAGCTCGACAAGGTTCTCTACACGGCGCAAGCCCACACCATCGGCGGCCGCGATGGCGCCGGCAAATCCAGCGACGGCGCGATCGACGTCAAGCTCAGCTCGCCCGGCTCGGGCAAGCCCGGCACCAACCCCGAGCAGCTGTTCGCGGTCGGCTACGCCGCCTGCTTCATCGGCGCCATGAAGGCCGTGGGCCCGAAGATCAGCGTCAAGGTGCCGGACGACGTGGCGATCGATTCCAACGTCTCGCTCGGCCCGATCAACGAAGGCAAGGCCTACGGCATCGCGGTCAAGCTCGCGATCACGCTGCCGGGCCTTGACGCCGCGCAGAAGCAACTGCTGGTCGACACCGCGCACCAGGTCTGCCCGTACTCGAACGCCACGCGCGGCAACATCGACGTCGAACTCTCGATCGTCTGATCGGCAGCGGCGAGCGCCACGCCAGCCGTCGAAGCCCGGCAAGGAGTCGCCCGAGCGACCCGTTGCCGGGCTTTTTCTCGTGCGTTCGGCAAACCTCTGCGCTAAGGTTCCCCGATGAGCACCACCACCCTGCTGGTCCGCAAGGACGACCTTTCCTCCACCCGCCTGCAGACCGCCGCCGACGCGCGGCTGGCCGACGGGCAGGTCCGCGTGCGCATCGAGCGCTTCGCGCTGACCTCGAACAACATCACCTACGCCGCCTTCGGCGAAGCGATGAGCTACTGGCAGTTCTTCCCGAGCGGCGAAGAAGGCTGGGGCATCATCCCGGTATGGGGCTTCGCGAGCGTGTCGCACTCGCTGCATCCGGGCGTGGCGGTGGGCGAAAGGCTCTACGGCTACTTCCCGATGGCCTCGGCCGCGGTGCTGACACCCGAGCGCCTCTCGCCCGATCGGCTCAGCGACGGCGCGGCGCATCGCAGCGCCCTGCCCGTGGTCTACAACCAGTACCAGCGCACGCGTTCCGACCCGCTCTACACGGCCGACACCGAAGACCTGCAAGCGCTGCTGCGGCCGCTCTTCATCACCTCGTGGCTGATCGACGACTTCCTCGACGACAACGATTTCTTCGGCGCGCGACCGGGTGCCGCGCTGCTGTCCAGCGCGTCGAGCAAGACCGCCTACGGCACGGCCTTCCAGCTGAAGCAGCGCAAGGGCATCGAGGTCATCGGCCTGACCTCGGCCGCCAACCGGGCGTTCTGCGAAAGCCTGGGCTGCTACGACCGCGTGCTGGCCTACGAGGAACTCGACCAGGTCGCCGCCGACACGCCCTGCGTCTACGTGGACTTCGCGGGCAACGCAAGCCTGCGGCGCGAGATCCACACGCGCTTCGGGAATTTGAAGCACAGCGCGTCGATCGGCGGCACCCATGTCGACCAGCTGGCGGCCAGCGGCGCGGGCAAGACCCTGCCCGGACCGCGCGCCACGCTGTTCTTCGCGCCGGCGCAGATCAGGAAGCGCATCGGCGACTGGGGCGGCGAGGTGTTCGGACAGCGGATGGTCGAAGCCTGGCAGGCGTTCGCTGCCCGGGCGGCGAATCCACGCACGCCCTGGCTGCGCGTCGAGCACCATGCGGGCGGCGCGGCAGTGCAGGCGGCCTATGCGGGGGTGCTGGCGGGGCGAGGGGATCCGCGGGTGGGGCACATCCTGTCGCTTTCCTGAACTCATTCGAACGCACCTCAGCTGCCGCGGCGCTCAACCCTCCGCGAGCCGCCGCTGCACCGAGGCTGCCAGCGTCTGCAGAATCAGGCAGCAACTGGTCGCCCCCGCGTCCAACACGCCGATCGATCGTGCGCCCAGGCGCGCAGCGCGTCCCACCTTCGCCTGCAGCGACTTCGTCGAATCCCTGCCGGCGGCGGCGCCTGCGCTCATCGCGCGCAGCGCGGCTGCGAAATCCGCGCCGCCGGCCAGCGTCGCGCGATAGGCTTCGAGCGCCGGCACGAGCGTGTCGATCAGCGTCTTGTCGCCCACCTTGGCATGGCCCACGCGCTGCACCCCGAGAACTCCGGCCGACAAGGCGTCACCGAACAACGCGGCGTCCAACTGCGAATGGGGCGCCAAGGTGGCGGCCATTTCACCGAAGAAACTGCCGTAGAGCGGGCCCATCGATCCGCCGATGTCATCGCGCAATGCCTGAGCGAGCTGGTCGAGCGCAGCCGGAAGCTCGTTCGCCTGTGGGCCGAGCGCATCGAGCCGCGCAGCGCAGTGGCCGAAGCCCTTGGCCATGTTGACGCCATGATCCCCATCGCCGATCAAGCCGTCGATCTCGCTCAGGTGCTGGCGGTTGGCGATCACCGCATCGATCAGGTCGCGCACCCATCCGCCCGATCGGGCAAGCGTCAATGCGGCCCCCACCACAGCCCGTGGCACTGCAGCAGCGATCGCGCCAGTTTCGGACGCAGCCAATGACGCCATCGAGTTCGCATAGGCGCGGCCCGTCGACATGCTTCCAGCGACAGTCAACGCGACGCTGCTGCATGGGTAGCTCAGGCAGGCTTCGAGTTCTTCGTCCAGCTTCATCAAGGTCAGTGTCACGCCCATCATCTCGAGCGAGGTGAACAGGTTGCCTACGCGATTGAATGCGATCGCGATGCCGTGGGCCTCGAGCCGTCGTGCCACCTCTCCGTAGAGGATGTACGACTCCATCACGGGCGTGGCGCCCAACCCGGAGACCAGGACGGCCACACGGTCGCCGGCCCCGAACGGCAAGTCGGGCAGTACTGCGCCGAGCATCATCTCGGCCATCTCGGCGGCCGAGACCGTGGGACGCACGGCGATGCCGGGCTCGCCATGATGGCCGATGCCGACCTCCATCGTTCCATGCTCGACGATGAAATTGGCCTTGCCGACCGCCGGAATGACGCAGGCCGAGAGCCCGACACCCACGCTGCGGGTGTTCGAGATCGCCTTCTGGGCGGCGGCGATCACCTCCGCCAGCGCCCCGCCCATGGCGGCTTTGGCAGCACCGACCTTCCACATCAGGATTTCGCCCGCCACGCCCCGGCGCTTGGCCTCGTCACCGCGCGGCGCGGACGCGACGTCGTCGTTCGCGGTGACGGTTCGAACCGTGATGCCTTCTCGCGCGGCCAGCTCGACGGCCATCTTCACGTTCATGTTGTCGCCGGCGTAGTTGCCATAAAGACAGGCCACGCCGGCGCCCCCGTCCGCGCCACGTATTGCATCAAGGAAGCTCCTGGCCGTTGGCGACGAGAAGATTTCCCCAATGGCGACCGCGTCGAG
Source organism: Variovorax sp. P2_H12 (assembly GCF_056403395.1). Classification (NCBI taxonomy): domain Bacteria; kingdom Pseudomonadati; phylum Pseudomonadota; class Betaproteobacteria; order Burkholderiales; family Comamonadaceae; genus Variovorax; species Variovorax sp. P2_H12. Next base: position 13,317 of record NZ_JBFUFO010000029.1, read on the forward strand.
CATGCCGTCGCCGACATAGCCGAGGAAAGCCGGCTCATGGCCCGAGCCGCCACCCGTCACCACACCGACCTTTCCCGGCTCTGGCGATTGCCGGCGTTGGACGACCCGCGGGTTGCCGACGCACGCGCGCATCGAACTGCCATGCGCTTGGAGCCAGCCGACGAGCATGTCGTCGACCACCTCGTCCGGACTGTTGATGACGCGGTTCGAAGCCATGTTTTCCCCCTCCACTGCTTGGTCAAGCGGCAGATTCTAGGCAACAGATAGCTCAAATGATCATTTTTTGCTCATTTGATCTTTTGATACGTCAACAAGAAGGTCTTACGTTCTACCAATTTGAGATTTGATGGAGTTTTCAACTGTCAATTTCAGTAAATCCAATCAATATCATGAAAACCCAATAGATCATTCGACCTTTCAATTGACAAATGATCATTTGTGGCAATACTCCCGACCGAAGCGGGCGATCGACTTCCGCTCATGAGGTCAGGGAGAACAAACATGAATGTGGCCATTGGCTGCGACGAAGCAGCTCGCGAACTGAAAACCGTGCTCAAGGACCACCTCCGCGCGCAGGGCCATGCGGTCACGGACTTCGGCACGCACGGCGATGAATCGGCGCTTTACCCGGACATCGGCATCGCGGTCGCCGAAGCCGTGGCGGGCGGAAAGCACGAGCGCGCGGTGCTGCTGTGCGGCACAGGCATCGGGATGGCCATCTCGGCCAACAAGGTCGCCGGCATCCGTGCGGCTCAGGCACACGACACCTACTCGGCGGAGCGTGCCAGCCGCAGCAACGATGCCCAGGTCATCACCATCGGGTCGCGGGTGGTCGGACCGGAACTGGCCAAGGCCATCGTCGACCGCTATCTGGGCGCGCGCTTCGAAGGCGGGCCGTCGAGCGTCAAGCTGGCCGTGATCGCCGCCTACGAGGGACGCAAGGCCCAAGCAACCGGCCGCCCGTCGACCGCGATAGACGAGGGTCAACACGCCGGCAACGACCGCTGAGCTCAGAGCCCCATGAACCCGCCCCTGCTGAAGGCCGAAGGCGTCGCCAAGAGCTTCGGCGGCGTGCCCGCCCTGATCGACGGCCGCCTCACGCTGGAACCGGGCAGCGTCCACGCCCTGTGCGGCGGCAACGGCGCCGGCAAATCGACCTTTCTCAACATCCTCATGGGCATCCTCCAGCGGGACGGCGGCGCCATCCAGGTCAGGAACAAGCTGGTCGACTTCGATGGCCCGGACGACGCCCTGCGTGCGCGGATCTCGATCATCACGCAGGAGCTTTCGCCCATCCCGGGAATGACGGTCGCCGAGAACATCTACCTGGGCCGCGAACCCCGGCGCATCGGCATGGTCATGGACTACCCGCGCATCTTCGCGACCACCGGGCGGTTGCTGGAGCGGCTCGGGTTCGACATCGACCCTCGAGCGCCGATGCACCGCCTGAGCCTGGCGCAGACCCAGCTCGTCGAGATCGCCAAGGCCTTCAGCCGCGACAGCGAGATCATCATCATGGACGAGCCGACCTCGGCCATCGGCGAGCGCGAGACGGAGGTGCTGTTCGATGCCATCCGCAACCTGACGGCCCATGGCGCCGGCATCGTCTACGTCTCTCATCGCCTGTCGGAAATCTTCCGGATCGCCGATCGATACACCGTGTTTCGCGACGGCCGCTTCGTCGAAAGCGGCCTGATCGGCGAGATCGATCGTGGCCACCTGGTCAGCACCATCGTCGGGCGACAACTGAAGCCGGCCGAAAAGGCGCGCCGCGCACCCGGGGCCCCGGTACTTCAAACGATCGCGCTCGGGCGGCGCGGTGAGTTTTCGGACATTTCGCTGACCGTACACAAGAACGAGGTTCTGGGGATCTACGGCCTGATGGGTGCTGGCCGAAGCGAATTCCTCAACTGCATCTACGGCCTGAGTACGCCGGAGCACGGCGAAATCAAGCTGCGCAACAAGACGCTCGCCATCGGCAGCCCCGCCAGGAGCATCGCGGCCGGACTCTCGCTGGTCACCGAGGACCGCAAGGAAACAGGACTCGTCCTGACCAGCTCCATCGCCATGAACATCGCCCTGTCGGCCTATCGGCGCATGACGACCCTCTCGCTGATCAACCACCGCGCCGTCAGGAAACTGGTCGCGGCGATGGCCGAGCGCATGCGGATGAAGACCCGCTCGACGGCGCTGCCGGTCTCGTCCATGAGTGGCGGCAATCAGCAGAAGGTGGTGCTGGCGCGCTGTTTCTCCACCCAGCCGCTGTGCCTGATGTGCGACGAGCCGACACGGGGCATCGACGAAGGCGCCAAGCAGGAGGTCTATCAACTGCTGCACGAATTCGCATTGTCCGGCGGCGCGGTCCTGCTGGTGTCTTCGGAGGCACAGGAAGTCCTGGACGCCAGCGACCGCATCGCGATTTTCAAGGCGGGTTGCCTGGTTGCCGTCGTCGACGCCAGCCGCGCGACCCAAGAGGAACTCCTGCACCTGGCTTCATGATGACGAACAACGCCCTTCACCTGCCCCAAGGCTCCGGCCGTTCCTCGCTGGACCTGCGCGAGCTCTATGGCCGCTACGGCATCCTTGCGGCCCTGCTCGTCGTCTGCATCTCGCTGTCGTTCGCCACAGAGTTCTTCGTGACCTGGGGCAACTGGGCCGACATCCTGCGCCAGACCTCCATCAACGGCATCCTGGCGGTCGGGATGACCTACGTGGTGCTCACCGGCGGCATCGACCTGTCGGTGGGTGCCATCCTGGCCTTCTCGGGGATCGTCAGCGCCTGGCTGGTCGCGAGCGGCGGATCCTACGGCGTGACCGGCAGCGTCCTCGCGGGACTGGGCGTGGGCCTGTTGCTGGGCGCCGTCAACGGCTTGCTGATCGCACGCTTCTCGGTGCCGCCGTTCGTGGCGACCCTGGGCATGCTGAGCGCCGCTCGCGGCTTCACCTACATCTTCAACGACGGCATGCCCGTCTCCGACCTTCCGCCCGGCTTCCTCGCGATCGGCGACGGTCGCCTTGGCGGCGTGCCGTTGCCGATCGTCATCTTCGCGGTCGTCATGGGGGTGTTCTGGTTCGTGCTTCGCTACACGATCTACGGGCGCTACATCTATGCGGTCGGCGGCAACGTGAAGAGCGCCAAGACCAGCGGCATCGGCACGCGCAAAGTCGTGTTCGCGGTCTACGCGGTGAGCGGGTTGCTGGCAGGTCTGGCCGGCATCCTGCTCGCGGCCAGGACCACCGCCGCCCTGCCCCAGGCCGGCATCTCCTACGAACTCGATGCCATCGCCGCCGTGGTCATCGGCGGCACCAGTCTTTCGGGCGGCACCGGATCGCTGGGCGGCACCCTGCTGGGTGCGCTGCTGATCGGCGTCATCAACAACGGCTTGAACCTGCTGGGCGTTTCTTCGTACTACCAGCAGGTGATCAAGGGCGTGATCATCGTCGGCGCCGTGCTGCTCGACACGTCACGCAAGAAGAACACATAGGCAGTTTTTCACACAGGGAGACAACATGACACGACTGAAGAATCTGGCTCTGGCCCTCACTCTGGCGACCTCCGTGGCCGCGCATGCACAAGACAAACCCTTGCGCGTCGGGGCCGCGATCTATGGCCTCAAGGGCGAGTTCATGCAGATGTGGAGCGCACAGCTGAAGGCGCACCCTTCCGTGCAGGACGGCTCCGTGAAGATCACGATCTTCGACGGCAACTACGACGCACTCACGCAGAGCAACCAGTTCGACACGATGATCACGCAAAAATACGATGCGATCATCTTCGTGCCGATCGACCTCAAGGCCGGCGCCGCACCGGTGCAGAAGGCGATCCGGGCCGGCATCCCCGTCGTCGGCTCCAACACCCGCGTCGCCGGCGATGTCCTGACCTCCTACGTCGGCAACGACGACGTCGTCGCCGGCCGCATGGAAGCCGAAACGCTCATGAAGAAGATCGGCGGCAAAGGCAACATCGTCGTCATCGAAGGGCCGATCGGCCAGTCCGCCCAGATCGAGCGCGCCAAGGGCAACGACGAAGTGCTGGCCCGACACCCCGAAGTCAAGGTGCTGGCACGCAAGACCGGCAACTGGTCGCGCGCCGAATCGATGGCGCTGATGGAGAACTGGCTCACGGCGTTCCCCGGAAAGATCGACGGCGTCATCGCGCAGAACGACGACGAAGCGCTGGGGGCCGTGCAGGCGATCAAGTCCAAGGGGATGGACATCCGGAAGATCCCCGTGGTCGGCATCGACGGCATCGCCGCCGCCATCGGTGCAGTGCAGCGCAACGAGATGACGACCAACTTCCAGGACGCCCAGGCCCAGGCGCAGGGCGCGATGGACGTTGCGCTGCGCGCGATCAAGGGACCTTCCTACACACCGCGCTCGACCATCTGGGCCGAGTATGCGCAGCAGATGCCCTGGGGCGACGGTACGGCGAAGTCGTACACGGTGCCCTGGACCGAGATCACGCCGGCCAATGCAGCGCCCTTCCTGAACAAGGTCAAGGCGCCATGACGCGCGAGGACACCGCCGCGAGCTCCCACTGGACCCACGGCTTCGATCTCTCGGGGCAGGTGGCGGTGGTCACCGGCGCCGCCAGCGGCATCGGGCTGGCGGCCGCCGAGCTGCTGTCGCAGTGCGGCGCCCGCCTCGCCCTGCTGGATCTTCGCGGCGAGGTGGCCGGCGTCGCAGCCGACCTCGAAGGCGGTCTCGATCGCCATCTGGCATGCGCTGTCGATCTGGAGGAACCCGCCGCGATCGCCGAGGCGATCGCGCAGGCGCACGACCGCTTCGGTGCCGTCGACATCCTGGTGAACAACGCCGGGGTCGCGCTTCTCGATGAGGCGGAAGACCTTTCCGAATCGGCGTGGGACAGGACGATGGCCATCAACCTGAAGGCCCCCTTTCTGCTCGCGCAGGCGGTCGGGCGCGGCATGAAGCAGAGAGGCTACGGACGCATCATCAACCTGGCCTCGCAGGCCAGCGTGATCGCACTGGACCGCCATGCGGCGTACTGCGCCAGCAAGGCCGCACTGATCGGCCTGACCAAGGTGCTGGCACTCGAGTGGGCCCCGCACGGCATCACCGTCAACGCCATCTCGCCCACGGTGGTCGACACCGACCTGGGCAGGAAGGCATGGGCCGGCGAAACGGGCGCCGCCATGCGAACGCGGATTCCGGTGGGCCGCTTCGCCAGGCCGGACGAGATCGCCGGCGTCATCCTGTTCCTCGCGAGCGACGCCTCGGCCATGGTCACAGGAGAAAACATCATCGTCGATGGCGGCTACACAGCCCAGTGATCGGCACTCCAGGGAGAACGAGACAATGAACTTTCACGACGCGGACATGCTGGCGGTCGTCTGCCATGCGCCCCGGGACTATCGTCTCGAGCGGGTCAAGCGACCGGCGGCCGGCGCCAACGAGGTAGTGATCAAGATCGCCGCCTGCGGCATCTGCGCCAGCGACTGCAAATGCCACTCGGGGGCGGCCCGCTTCTGGGGCGACCCATCAAGGAACAAGCCGGCCTACGTCAAGCCGCCCGTGATACCCGGCCATGAATTCTGGGGCCACGTGGTCGAGATCGGCGCAGGCGCCGAGGCGTTCCACGGCGTCAGGCTCGGCGACCGGGTGATCGCCGAACAGATCGTTCCCTGCACCCGATGCCGCTACTGCAAGACGGGCTTCCGCTGGATGTGCGAGGTGCACGACGTCTACGGCTTCCAGCGGCAAGTGGCGGACGGCGGCATGGCGGACTACATGCGCTTGTCGGCACGCGCCGTGATTCACAAGATCCCCGGGCACATCTCGTTCGAGGATGCCTCCATGACCGAGCCCTTGTCCTGCGCGATCCACGCGGTCAACCGGGCCGACATCCAACTGGACGACGTGGTCGTCATCGCCGGCGCCGGGACGCTCGGCCTGCTGATGGTCCAGGTCGCGCGCCTCAAGACACCGAAGAAGCTGATCGTGATCGACATGATCGACCAGCGCCTCGAATTGGCGCGGGGCTTCGGCGCCGACGTGGTGATCAACCCGGGCCAAGAGGATGCCGAGGCCATCGTTCGCTCGTTGACGGACAGCTACGGCTGCGACGTCTACATCGAATCGACGGGTGCGCCGGCCGGTGTCACGCAGGGCTTGAACATGATCCGCAAGCTCGGTCGCTTCGTCGAGTTCAGTGTCTTCGGGCGCGACACCACGGTCGACTGGTCGATCATCGGCGAGGAGAAGGAGCTCGACCTTCGGGGCGCCCACCTGAGCGGCGACTGCTATCCCGTTGCGATCGACCTGCTCGCCCGCGGCCTCGTCAAGTCCGCGGGCATCGTGACCCACACCTTTGCCTTGTCCGAGTGGGATGCGGCGATCAAGCTCGCGGATTCGACGGACTCCATCAAGGTGCTGCTGAAGCCGGCACCTTGAGCCTGCCGGCGCCGGGCGGGTGGCGCGCTGATATAACCGCTGCATGACGGAAAACGACCTGGCTCAGCTCGCCACGCTGTATTACATCGATGGGCAGACCCAGGAAGAGCTTTCGAAACGCTTCGCGATCTCGCGCGCCACCATCGGCCGCCTGCTGCGCAAGGCGCAGAAGACCGGCATCGTCGAGATCCGCGTGCGTCCGCATGCAGCGCTCACGTCCGACCTGGAAAAGCAGTTGGTCGAGCGCTTCGGCATCCAGCGCGCGCTGATCTCCGTGGACCACAAGGAACCCGAAAGCCAGCGCGCGCTGCTGGCGGGCGTCGTGGCAGGTTACCTCGACCGCATCCTGGTCGACGACAGCGTGGTCGCGGTCGGCATGGGGCGCAACGTCAGCGCGGTCAGCGAACACGCGATCTCGGCGACGCGCCGCAGTTGCGTCTTCGTGAGCGCCATCGGCGGCAGCTACCGGGGTGGCGAGACGATGAACGCCGACCACATCGCGCGGCGGTTGGCGGCGCGTTTCGGCGGCGAATCCGAATCGCTCTACGCGCCCGCGCTGGTCGGGGACCCCGCCGTGCGACAAGCCTTGCTCGAGAACGACACCGTCCGCCACACGCTCGACCGCGCGCGGCGCGCCGACATTGCCGTGATCGGCGTCGGCGACGTGAGCGAGGACAGCAACATGGTCCGCATGGGCTGGTTCTCGGCCCGCGAGATCAGCGACGCCAAGCGCACCGGGACGGTCGGCGACATGATGGGCTACGACTTCATCGACATCCACGGCCGGCCGGCGATGACGCCGATACAGGGGCGGGTCGTGGGGCTCAATCGCAACGACCTGGAACGCATCCCCGACGTGATCGCGATCGTGGCCGAATCGAGCAAGGTCACGGCGATGCTCGGCGCACTGCGCACGCGCACGATCAATACGCTGGCGACCACGGCGAGCAACGCGATGGCGGTCTTGCAGCTGAGCAGCGCGACGCCTGGGGAGAACTGACCGCTCGCGCGTCGAACAATCACTGGATCACCTTGTCCGCCCGGTTCAGAACCGACTGAGGGACCGCGAACCCGAGCCGCTTCGCCGTCTTCAGGTTGATCAGCAATTCGAACTTCGTCGGCTGCTCGATCGGAAGGTCCGCGGGCTTGGCGCCTTTCAGGATCCGGTCGACGTAGCGGGCGCCGTCCTTGCCCTCGGTGCCGTAGCCGGGTCCGTAGGCCATCAGGCAGCCGTTTTCCGCATAGTCGCCCCGCGCGCAGATCGATGGCAACCCATTTTCGATGGCCAGCTCCGCGATCAGCTTCTGGTTTGAATTGGCCACCGGGTTCAGCGTGACCCACACGGCGTTGCTGCGCGCCTGGACGGCTTCCTTGAACGCTGCCGCATAGCGGTCGGCGCTGCCGGCCTCCATCGAATAGAGCTCCAGGCCGAGTTTCTCGGCCGGCAGCCGGCTGGCCTCCCACTGCGGGACGGAGCCGGGCGCCTGGGGGTCCCACAGCACCGCCACACGGGCGATCCTGGGGTTGATTTCCTTGAGAAGCTCCAGCCGCTTGCCGGTGAGGATGGCCGCCACGTTGGTGATGCCCGTGCTGTTTCCGCCGGGCCGCGCAAGGCTCTCGGCCAGCCCGGTGGCGATCGGATCCGTGACGCCCATGAAGACGATGGGCACCGTCGTGGTCGTCTTCCTGGCGGCCTGCGCCGCGTTGGTCGTCACCGTGACCAGCACGTCGATGTCCAGGCGGATCAGCTCGGCCGCCAGGCTGGGGAGCCGCCGCAGATCCTGGCTCTCGTGGCGGTAGTCGATCAGGATGTTCTGCCCTTCGACATAGCCGAGATCCCGCAGCCCTTGCCGAAACGCTTCCAGGCGCGGCGCGTCGGCGCTGGCCGAAACGGCCGCCAGATAACCCACGCGCGCGACCTTCTTCGGCTGCTGGGCCCGGGCCAGGGAACCGGCAACCGCCAGCACGGTGCAAAGAAGAAGCCACAGGATCTTGCTGCGCATCGGACATCTCCTTGTTGCCAGCGTCTGCAGAAGGCGATTTTGCGCCGCTTCCGGCCCGCCGCCTGTGCCTCGTGCGTGGGGTCCGGGTCGGCCGATCGGCCTACGCGCCCGGTCTTCCCATCGGGTGGGCGGCGATGTCCAATGGGCAGGCCATGATGCCCCCGGATTCGTCCCCTGTTTCACCGACGGGCGAGCTCGCACCGCCGGCCGATGGCCGACGCCTCGCGGTGTCGTCACAGGCCACGCGAGATGTCCACCGCGGGCGCCTGTTTCGCAAATACCTGCTGCTGATCCTCTCGCTGGTGACGACGGTGCTGCTGGCGTCCAGCGCGATCAGCCTCTATTTCTCCTATCAGGAGAACAAGGCGGCCCTGGCCAGCTTGCAGCATGAAAAGGCCGTCGGCGCGGCCTCCCGGATCGAGCAGTACGTCCAGCAGGTGTCCCAGCAGCTGGCCTACGCGTCCCTGGCCCAGCTCGACGCCTCGGACCTGGAGTCGCGGCGCGCGGAATTCTGGCGGCTGCTGCGCCTGGCGCCGGAAGTGACCGACATCGCGCAGCTCGACCGTGCGGGTCGCGAACAGATCGCGGTATCGCGGCTGGGCATGGACGTCGTGGGCTCCGGCAGGGATCGGTCGTCGGAGACGCCGTTCCGCGACGCCGAGCCCGATGCGGCGTGGTTCGGGCCGGTGTATTTCAACCGGGACACCGAGCCCTACATGACGGTGGCGATCCGGTCCGGCGGCGCGAAGGGGCCGGTCACGGTGGCCGAGCTGAATCTCAAGTTCATCTGGGATGTCGTGTCGCGCATCGAGATCGGCCACGCGGGCAAGGCCTATGCGATCGACGGCAACGGCCTGCTCGTGGCAGACCCCGACATCGGGCTGGTGCTGCGCAAGACCAGCCTGGCATCGTTGCCGCATGTCCAGGCTGCCGCGGCGGCCGACGGCCCGTCGGGGAAGCCGCAGGCGATGGTGTCGCGCAACCTCCAGGGGGCCTCCGTGCTGACCTCGATGGCGCCGATCGATGCGCTGGGCTGGAAAGTGTTCGTCGAACAGCCGATCGCGGAGGTGTATGCCAAGCTGAACGCGTCGATCCTGCGCGCCGCCGTGCTGCTGCTCGCGGGCCTGGCGATCTCGGCGCTGGCGGCATCGGTCCTCGCGCGCAGCATGGTGCGGCCGATCCGCACCCTCGCCCGCGGTGCGCGGCGCATCGGCCGGGGCGATCTGAACCCGGAGATCGTGGTCGACACGGGCGACGAGCTCGAAGGCCTGGCCCAGCAGTTCAACCGAATGTCGGCGCAGCTTCGCGAGTCGTACGGCGAGCTGGAGCGCAAGGTCGAGCAGCGCACCGCCGAACTGACGGCGTCGCTCGAGTACCAGACCGCGACAGCGGAGATTCTCAGGGTCATCAGCCGTTCGCCGACCGAGCTCCAGCCCGTCCTGTCGGCCGTCGCCGAGCGTTCCGCGGTGCTGTGCCGGGCGCACGGATGCCGGGTCTGGCTGCCGGAGGACGATCACCTGCGCGCCATGACCGGCTACCAGGGCGCCAGCGACGGCGCCGAATCGGGCCGTGATGAAGTCCTGCCGCTGACGCGCGGATCGGTGGTGGGACGCGCCTTCCTGGAGCGCCGGACCGTCCACGTCGAGGATGTCGCCCGCCTGATCGACTCCGACTACCCCGATTCGCGCGACCCCCAGACGCGCCACGGATTCCGCACCGTACTGGGCGTTCCCATGGTTCGCGAAGGCGCATCGCTCGGCATCATCGCCGTGGTTCGCAGGGAGGTGCGGCGCTTCTCGGAGGCCGAAGTCCGCCTCGTCGAGACCTTCGCCGACCAGGCGGTGATCGCGATCCAGAATGCGCGCCTGTTCCAGGAGATCGAGGACAAGAGCCGCCAGCTCGAAGTGGCGAACCGCCACAAGTCGGAGTTCCTGGCCAACATGTCGCACGAACTGCGCACGCCCCTGAACGCCATCATCGGCTTTTCCGAGGCGCTGACCGAGCAGATGTTCGGCGACGTCAATGCCAAGCAGATGGAATACCTGCGGGACATCCACTCGTCCGGCCAGCACCTGCTGACGCTGATCAACGACGTGCTGGACTTGTCGAAGATCGAAGCCGGACGCATGGAGCTGGACCTGAGCTGCTTCGATCTCGGCCTGCTGCTGGACAACGCCCTGACCCTGGTGCGCGAGCGCGCGCAGCGCAACGGCCTGTCGATGTCGCTGGAGGTGGGCGAAGGGCTGACGGAATGGGTGGCGGACGCACGAAAGGTCAAGCAGGTGGTGGTGAATCTGCTGTCCAATGCGGTGAAGTTCACGCCGGCCGGCGGCCGCGTGCGCCTGGACGCCCGCCGCATCGAGACGGCAGCCGGCCCGGCCATGGTCGAGGTGAGCGTGACCGACACCGGCGTGGGCATCGCGCCCGAAGACCACTCGCTGGTGTTCGACGAGTTCCGACAGGCCGGCGGCGACTATCTGCGCAAGGCCGAGGGCACCGGGCTGGGGCTGTCGCTGTCCAAGCGCTTCGTGGAGCTGCACGGTGGCACGTTGCGCGTCGACAGCCGCCCCGGCGAAGGCTCGACTTTCACCTTCCAGCTGCCGCTGCAGAGCCTGGAGGCCATCGGATGAACAGGGTCCTGATCGTCGAAACAATGCTGGCCGCCGCGCTTCGGCTGCCGTGCGGGGGGCGCTGGAAATGAGTCCGCATATCCTGGTCGTCGACGACGTCGCCAAGAACGTCCGGCTGCTCGCGGACGTCCTGACGGCACGCGGCTACCGGACCAGCACTGCGGCGTCCGGCGAGGAGGCCCTGGCATGCATCGCGGCCGACCCGCCCGACCTGGTGCTGCTGGACGTGATGATGCCGGGCATGAACGGCTACGACGTGTGCCGCGCCCTCCGCGCCGATCCTGCCTGCGCGGTGCTGCCGATCGTGCTGGTGACCGCACTCGATCCGGAGCAGGAGCGCGTGAAGGGCCTGGAGGCCGGCGCCGACGACTTCCTGGGCAAGCCCATCAACCAGGCGGAGCTGATGGCGCGCGTGCGCTCCCTGTTGCGGGTCAAGACGCTGTACGACGAAGTCCAGCAGCAAAAGGCCTTGCTGCAGGCCTGGAACGCCACGCTGGAACAACGCGTGGCGGAAAGCGTGCGGCAGCTGGAACGCGTGGGGCAGCTCAAGCGCTTCTTCTCGCCGCAGCTGGCCGAGGCGATTCTTGCCGGCGGCGCCGACGACCCGCTCAGGAGCCATCGGCGCGAGATCACCGTCGTCTTTCTCGACCTGCGCGGCTTTACCGCGTTCACCGAAACGGCCGAGCCCGAGGAAGTGATGGCCGTGCTGGCGCAATACCATGCCGCGATGGGGCAGCTGGTGCTTGCCCACGAGGGCACGCTGGAGCGCTTCTCGGGCGATGGCATGATGATCTTCTTCAACGACCCGCAGCCCGTGGCCGATGCGCCGGCGCGCGCGTTGCGCATGGCGGTCCAGATGCAGCGCGAGATGGCGGCCCTCAGCGGCCAATGGCGCCGCCGCGGCTATGACCTGCACATGGGCATCGGCATCGCGCAGGGCTTCGCGACGCTCGGCGGCATCGGCTTCGACGGGCGCATCGACTACGGGGCCATCGGCACGGTCACCAACCTGGCCGCGCGCCTGTGCGGCGAAGCGGCCGGTGGCGAAATCCTGATCTCGCAGCGCGTTCAGGCGGCCTTGCAGGACGTCGCACCGAAGACCGCCGAATGGTCGATCGAGGGGGCGGGTGAACTGGAGCTCAAGGGGTTTCAGCGCCGGGTGGTGGCGTGGCGGGTCGTGGCCGCGTCTTGACCTGATGCGCCGCAGGGCCTTCCGCCCGCACCTCGCGCGCCAGCAAGGGCTGCTGGCAGTGGCTGCACACCACTTGCGGCGCGAACGCATGTCCGCAGGCCCGGTGCGTCGGCCGGATCGAGCTCGGTTCGATGAAGTGATGGCGGCTGGCCCAACTCGAAAAGCACAGGATGTAGCCGAACAGGTCGCGGCTCGCGGGCGTCAGCCGGTAGATCCTTCGCCGGCCGTCGGCCAGGTCGGCCTGGCTCAGCAGCAGCCCCGTGTCGACCATGCCCGCCAGCCGGCGCGTGAGCACGCTGCTGCCGATGCCCAGCACATGACTGAGTTCGTCGAAGTGATGGCAGCCGAGCAGCACGGCCGAGATGATCAACAAGGCCCAGCGGTCCACCCGAAGGCCCAGGCCGGGTTCTCGGCCTTCGGCCTGCGCGAGCCGGGGGGCGCGACCGCGCGCGGGCGGGTGTTCGCGCAGCGCGTCGACAGCCTCCAGCGTGAAGCTCAGGTCGCCGATGCCGACCTTGTCGCCGCAAGCCCCGCAGGCCAGCCAGGGCACGAAGGGCTGGCCGCAGCCTATGTGGACCAGGCGCTCGGGCAGGTCTGAGGCACGAGCCCCCCAGCGCCGCTCCCACGACCACATCATGAGCACATGCGGGTAGAGCGTGAGCCCCTTGGCCGTGAGGTGGTAGCCATGCCGCAGCGGGCGCTGCTGGTAGGGGCGCTGGCGCAGCAGGCCGAGCGCGGTGAGCGCGCGCAGGCGCTGGGCCAGCGTGTGGCGCGGGATGCCCAGGCGGCTCTGCCATTCGTCGAAGCGACGCACGCCGAGGAAGGCGCCGAGCACGACCGCCATGGTCCAGCGGTCGCCCAGCAGTTGCAGGCCGTGGTCGAGGGTGCTGGTGGCCAGCGCGTCGCGACGCAGGTCGAGTTCTTCGGGAGTCAGTGGCACCGGGTGATTGTCAGCTCGTGGGTCGTGCGCCGCCGCGCTCAGCCACGAAGCTTACGACGGTTGCGCACATCTCGCCGAATTCGAGCTCTCAGGCGTGGGTCGCGGATCCTTCGGGGCAGCGCGCACAGCAGGCTGCGCCATGCCGGCGAATCGTGCACTGGCCTGCACATACTCGCGCTCGAGCCGGTCGACCACCGCGGTCACGGTCTCGACCTCGCGGATCGCACCGACGCCCTGGCCGGCGGCCCACACATCCTTCCAGCGCCGGGCCGCCATCGGCTGGCCGCTGTCGTACTGGCGCTGGGGCGCACTCGGCATGTTGTCGGGATCGAGGCCGTTGGCCCGCAGCGACGCTTTCAGCCAGCTCGCGGGCGTCCCGGTGACGCCCGCGCTCACCACCAGGTCGTCGACCGTGCTGTCGACCAGCATCTTCTTGTAGGCGTCCGGCGCCAGGCTCTCGGCCACCGGGATGAAGCGCGTGCCCATGTAGACCAAGTCGGCACCCGAGGCGATCGCGCCGGCCACGCCCCAGCCGTCGCTGATGCCGCCGCCGGTGACCACCGAGCCGTCGAAGAACTCGCGCACCGCGCTGACGAAGGCGAAGGGCGACAGGAAGCCGGTATGGCCGCCCGCGCCGGCCGACACGCAGGCCAGCCCGTCGGCGCCGGCCGCCACCGCCTTTTTCGCGAGCTGCAGGTTGATGACGTCCGCGAACACGCGGCCGCCATAGCGGTGCACCACCTCGATCGCGGGCTTGGGGCTGCCGAGCGCCGTGACCACGATCGGCGGCTTGTAGCGAGCGACCAGGTCGAGATCTTCGGCCAGCCGCGTGTTCGACGAATGCGTGACCAGGTTCGCGCACCAGGGGCCGATAGTGGCGGCCGGCTGCGCGTCGCGCGCCCGCGCCAGGCCTTCGGTGATCTCGCGCATCCAGGCGTCGAGCATCTCGATCGGCCGCGCGTTGGGCGTGGGGAAGGCGCCGACGATGCCGGCGCGGCAGGCGGCCAGCACCAGTGCCGGCCCGGAGATCAGGAACATCGGCGCCGCGATGACCGGCAGCCGCAGCTGGAAGGCAGAGGTCGAATTCGTCGTCATGTCGCCGTGCCTCATTCGCTGGCCTTGAAGCCCGAGATCCGCACCGCTTCGGCCCAGCGTTTCGAGTCGGCCTGGGCGAAGCGGGTGAATTCCTGCGGGGTCGAAGGCAGGGTCTCGAAATCCATGGTCTTCCATTTCTCCTTGAGTTCGGCCGAGCGGAGGATCTTCACGAACTCGCCGTTGAGCCTGGCGATGACCGCATCGGGCGTGCCGGCCGGCGCCGCGATCGCCGCCCAGATGTAGATCTCGAGATCGGGGTAGCCCTGCTCGCGGAAGGTCGCGACCTGCGGCATCAGCGCCGAGCGCTGCGGACTGGTCACGGCCAGCACCTTGACCTTGCCCGCGTCCACCTGCGGCTTGACCGCCAGCAGCGGCAGGAAGGCCGCATCGACCTGGCCGCCGACCAGGTTCGTGACCGCCGGCGGCGTGCCGTTGAAAGGCACATGCACCATGTCGATGCCGGCACGCTGGTTCAGCAGAACGCCGGCGAAATGCGAGGAGTTGCCGGCCGTGAAGGAAGCAAACGACACCTTGCCCGGATGCGCCTTGGTCCAGGCGACGAATTCCTTGATGTCGTTGGCGGGCACCTGGTTGTTGACCGCCATCACCATCGAGGCGCCCAGGAAGTTGCTGACCGGCCTGAAGTTCTTCTCGGGGTCGTAGGGCAGCCGCGCGAAGGTGTGCGGGTTGACCGTGAACATGCTGGTATTGGCCAGCAGCAGCGTGTAGCCGTCGGGCGGCGCGCTCATCACGGTCTGCGCCGCGATGATGCCGGAGCCGCCGGGCTTGTTGTCGATCAGGAGCGGCTGGCCGGCGTTCTTCTTGAACTCCTCGGCCACCTGGCGCAGCGCGGTGTCGAGGGTGTTGCCGGGCGCGAAGGGCACCACGATGCGCAGCGGCCTGTCCGGGAAGGCAGCAGGGTCCTGTGCGCGGGCCCACGGTGCGGCGCKCGCGMGCGCCAGGCCGCCGAGCTGCAAACAGGCGATGCGTCGGTTCATGTCTTGTCTCCTGTAGAGGGGTCTAGCAGCGAGCCGATCGCGGCCGCCACCTGCGCCGGCGCTTCCAGCGGCGTCATGTGGCCCGCGCCCTCGATCCATTCGAGCCGCGCGGACGGCATCAGCGCGGCCAGTTCCTGCGACAGCTCGGGCGGCGTGATGCGGTCGCTTCGGCCGCACACCACGCGCACCGGAATCCGCAGCGCGGCCAGCGCTTCGCGATGGTCCGCGCGGCCGACGATCGCGCGGTTCTGGCGGATCGCCGCCTCGGGGCCGACCTCGCGCAGCAGCGTGCGCAGCGCGGCCATCCAGGGCTCGTCGACATGGCGCGCATCGTCGGTCGCGAACTGCGCGACACCGGCCGTGACCTTGTCGAAATCGCGGCCGATCGCGGCAATGGTCTTCTCGCGCAGCGCCGCGCCCTCGGCCGTCTCGGGCCGGCCCGAGGTGTCGAGCAGCACCAGGCCGTCGACCCGCCGGCCCTGCCCCGCGATCATCTCGATCGCCACGTAGCCGCCCATCGAGAAGCCGCAGACCCGCACCGGCACGCCGGGGGGCACATCGGCCACACGGGCCCAGGCGTCGCGCGCCATCTCGGCGATGCTGGACTGGGTCTGTACGTCGGCGATGCGGACATCGAAGCGCGGCGCCAGCAGCGGCACCACCTCGCGCCAGACCGCGGCCGTGTTCAGCATGCCGGGGATCAGCAAGAGCACCGGCTTCATGCAACGACTCCCGGCGCGTCGGCGAGTGCGCGCGCGCGCAGCCGCAGCTCGCGCTTGAGGATCTTGCCGACCGGATTGCGCGGCAGCTCGGCCAGCGGCAGCAGGTACTCGGGCAGCTTGTAGACCGCCACGCGCTTGTGCTCGCGCAGGAAAGCGCTGATCGCCTCGAGCGTGACCGGCGCGGCGGCATCGGCCGAGACGACGCAGGCGCAGAGCTTTTCTCCGAGCACCTCGTCGGGCACGCCGACCACCGCCGCCTCGCGCACACCGGGGCAGGCCATTAGCAGGCTCTCGATCTCCTCCGACGAGATGTTGACGCCGCCGCGGATCACCAGGTCCTTGGAGCGGCCCACATAGCGGTAGTACTGCAGGCGATCTCCGGCGATCTCGAACAGGTCGCCGGTCTTGTAGAAACCCTGTTCGTCGAACGCGCGCCGGCTCAGCCCGGGCGCGTTCCAGTAGCCGCTGAAGATGGTCGGGCCGTCGAAGCGGATCTCGCCGGGGCGGCCGCCGTCCTCGATGTCCTCGCCGGTCTCGCAGTCCACCAGCCGGGTGCGGATCTTGCGCGTGGTCGAGATGCTCCAGGCATGGCCCGGCACGCCGGCGCGCGGAAAGAACTGGGCGCGCAGCCCCGGGTCCGGGATGTCGACATGGTTGCCGGACAGCGCGGCGCCCTCGTTGGAGCCGAAGTAGTTGACGATCTGCACCCCGCGCTTCTCGGCGAAGCCGCGCACCATCCAGTCCGACAGCGGCGCCGAGCCCGAGCCGATGCGCGCCAGCCGCCCGAAGTCGATGCCCTCGAGCAGTTGCTCGTTCTGCAGCAGCATGTTGAGAATCGCCGGCGGCGCCACCGTGTAGTCGATGCGCTCGTCGCGCAGTTGCTGCAGGAACACCGGCAGCGCGAAAGGCTGGTGCTGCACCACGGTGCCGCCCAGCACCAGCCAGGCGGCGAAGGCGGTGGAGATGCCTGCCATGTTGACCAGCGGGAACGGATTGAGCAGGCGCGCCCGCTCGCGGATCTCGCCGGCCTCGATGATCGACGGCGCGATCACCAGCCACTCGTTGTGGCTGCGCGGCACGCCCTTGGGGCTGGCCTCGGTGCCCGAGGTCCAGCAGATCGTGAACACGTCGTTGGCCGTGACGGCAGCCTCGCGCTCGGCCTGCGCGAGGCGCTGCAGGTCGCCGGTGCCCGGCGGCAGGCGCAGATGCGCCGCGACGTCGACCATGCCCTCGTCCACGTCGTCGCCCCAGGCGAGCACCGTGCGCAGCGAAGGGTGTGCGGCACGCAGGCCGGCAAACATGCGCGCGGCCGCATGCCCGCCCTCGGCCTTTCCGATGCGCGAGAAGCTCAAGGCCGCGCTGGCCTGCGTGATCTCGAGGATCTGCGCCAGCTCGTGCTCGCGGTACTGGGTCGGCACCGGCGTCGCGATGATGCCCAGCCGCGCACAGGCGAGGTAGACGACGAACTGCTCGATGCAGTTGGGCAACTGCACCACCATCACTTCGTCGCGGCGGATGCCCTCCGCCACCAGCATGAGGCAGAAGCGGTCGATCTCGTCGCCGAGCTGCGACCATGTGAGCCGGCGCGGCGCGCCGTGCGCGAAGTCGGCGCGGTTCGGTGCATCGACCACCGCCTCGTCATCCGGATGTGCCGCCAGGTTGTTGCGGAACAGCTCCCACAAAGTGATGCTGCCCCACCAACCACGCGCGGTGTAGTCGTCGATCTTGTCTTGCGGCACGAGAATCATGGCGGCGTCCGTTTCTCAGTACCCGCGCTGGAGGCGCTCGCCGCTGACCCAGGTGGCATGGAAGCCGTTGGGCACCCGGTGCGGAATGCGGATGCGTGCCACCGGGCCCTGCGCGACGTCGCTGGCGTCGAACACGGTGACGAAGGACGCCTTTTTCTCGTCGTCCCACATGAAGCCCACCAGGTAGCCGTCGTCCTCGGCTTTCCAATGGTCCTTCGGCGCGAAGGGCGCTTCGCTGAACCACTTGTGCACGCCCTCGTGGTAGCTGGTGCTGATGCCGCGCTCGAGGTCCTGGCGCACGAAGCCGCAGAAGCGCGGATCCTCGGCGCGGTTGCTGCGACCCATCAGCACGTTCCACGAGTAGCGCGTCTTGTGGCCCTGCATCCACGAGTTGATGACCGGGAACTCCTGGTTGACGATGTCGTCGAGCACCCGCTCGCGAGTCTGTCCGGTGCGCAGGTTGAAGCGCCATTCGTAGAACATGAAGTCGTGCTCCAGGTTCGCGAGCATCTTGGGGAAGCGGTCCACCTCGACGTTGCCGCGCCAGTCGCGCGGCAGGCGGAAGGGCGTGCCGGTCATCACGATCTCGATGCCGCCGTGGCCATCGGCTTCTTCCCACGCGTTCGACACGTGGTACATGTAGGTCGGGCTGGCCTCGAACCAGCGGATCTGCTCGGGTGTGCCATGGCGCGGAATGACGCCGAAACGCGAGGGCAGCGTGTGATGGAACTTGAGCTTGTGGCGGCCGGCCGCAAAGGCGTCCATGTCGTAGAAGAGCGGCAGGTCGTGCACGATCGTGTAGTTGGGCGTGATCGCCATGTCGTGCGGCAGGCGCGGGCCGGGCAGCTGCACCGGCATGAAGGTCTGCAAGGCGCCGTGACGGTCCATCACGCCGTAGTGCATGTAGGGCGACTCCTTGCCGTAGGCGAAGAACAGGAACTCGCCGGTGCGCTCGTCCACCTTCGAATGCGCCGACACCGGCAGGCCCTTCATGCGCGGATCGAACTCCAGCTTGCCGACGGTCGACAGGTCGTTCGGCCGGCACTGGTAGACCGAGCCGCCCAGGTACCACATCGAGACCAGGTGGCCGGCGTAGAACTTGACGTCGGTGTTCGAGGTGTTCTTCACCGGCATGTCGGGCCGGTCCTTGCGCGGCGGGTCCTTGATGCCCTGCCACAGCGCCGAGCCGGCCGCGAGTTCCTCGTTCAGGCTGTCGGTCATGACCCAGCGGTTCTGGTAGTGCGCTCGGCCGCCCTCGAAACGCACGGCATGCAGCATGCCGTCGCCGTCGAACCAGTGGTAGCGGCCCGGGGCCTCGAAGCGCCGGTTGGGACCGTTGCGCACGTGCATGCCGGTGAGGTCGCGCGGGATCTCGCCCTCGACTTCGGTGAGTTCGAGCGTGACTTCGTCATCGATCGGCGCGAAGCCGCCCGTGAGGACGGGTATGTCGTTCTGTCCCATGTCGTTCTCCTTCAGTTCGAGGGGTGCGCGCTGCGCGAAGGCCGGCGCGATTGCGAGATGCGGAAGCGGCCGGCGACGAAGGCCAGGTCGGTGAGGCTGGCGTTGCCCGCCGGATTCAGGCCGGTCACGTGGTAGTCGCTGTAGGCGGCCGCGAAGTTGAGCGGCATCGGCCCGGTGAGGTTGATCGTGAGCTGCGCGCCGGCCCTCGCGTAGGCCGCTTCGGCGCGGGCAACGAAGGCCTCGTCGGTGGAATAGACAAAGGCCGTGAGCCCACCGAACTCGCGCACGTCACGCGTGGCCTGGGCCAGTGCATCGGCCGCGTCGTCGCAGGCGATCACGAAGCTCACCGGGCCGAAGCGCTCTTCGCCGTAGAGGTCGCGCTCGCCCTTGCCGACCTGGAGCATCAACGGCGTGCGCGTGCGCGCCTCGGGAAACTCGGGGTGCACGTAAGACGCCGGCCGCAGCAGCACCCGGCCGCGGGTCTCGCCCTCGCGTTCCAGGCGATCGAGCAAGGCGATGCTCTGCGGCGACTGCAGCGCGGCGAGGATCATCGCGGCCTTCTTCGGCTCGCCCGCGATGGCTGCGACCGCAGCGGCCAACCGGCGCGCGACCTCGTCGAGGCTCACGACACCCTGCGGCGTGCGCACGCCCTGCGCCGGCAGGTAGATGTTCTGCGGGCTGGTGCACATCTGGGCGCCGAACATGCACAGCGTGGTGGCGAGGCTGCGCAGCACGGCGTCGAGATCCTCCACCGACTCGATCACCACCGTGTTGCAGCCGGCGGTCTCGGTGAAGACCAGCGCCGGATGCGCATGCTGCTCCACCCACTGGCCGAAGGCGACGCTGCCCGTGAAATCGACGATCGCGGTCTGCGGATGCCGAACCAGCTGCTTGCCGATCGGCGAGGCCTGCGTATCGAGGGCCAGCGTGACCAGGTTCGGATCGAAGCCCGCCGCCTCCAGCACGCCGCGAAAGGCGCGCACCGTGATCGCCATCGGCAGCACGGTCGCCGGATGCGGCTTCACGATCACCGCATTGCCGGTGGCCAGGCTGGCGAGCATCGAGGGCCAGGCGTTCCAGGTCGGGAAGCTGGCGCAACTGAAGCAGACCGCGACGCCGCGCGGCACCAGCCGATAGGTCTTGTCGAGCGCGATGCGCGCGGCGCCGAAGTTGCGCTCCCAGCGCGCGCTCGGCGCGATCGCCTTCATCGCCTGGCGGGCGTGCACCAGCACCTCGATGCCACGGTCGAGCGCGTTGACGCCCGAGCCGGCGTAGGCCATGTTGAAGCTCTGGCCGGCCGTGTGCATCACCGCGTGCGCGATCTCGAACAGGTGCTCGCGGTAGAGCGTGTCGAGCGCCTCCATCAGGACGCCGATGCGGGTGTCGATCGCGGCGTCGGCCCAGGCCGGGATCGCGGCTTCGCCGGCGTCGAACAGGCGGTCGATGTCGGACTGCGGATAGAGGATGCCAAGCGGCTGCTGGGTGTAGGGGGAGATCTCTTCGCCGACTTCGGCTGTGATGCCGGGCTGGTCCAGCACGAAACGCTGACCCAGTTGCCTGCGGAAGGCCTCGACGCCGGCGGCCTGCGCGCGGGCGGCGTCCGGATATTGGCCAGGCATCTCGGGATAAGGGCTCCAGCAGTGGCGCTGACGGCAGGCCAGCACCGCGCGTTCGAAGGTGGCCCGATGCTTCTCGTACAGCATCGGCGCCGCCCGTGCGTCGCTCATGCAGCGGCCCTCTTCCACATCAGCCGGTGATGGCGCGCCACGGCCGTACCGGGCACCGTGTCGGAGGCCGACAGCGTGAGCCGTCCTTCGGCATCGAAGTGCATGTCCCGCACCTGCTGCGTGCCGACGAAGTTCGGATTCAGCGACTGCGTGACCGAATGCACCACCTGCTGCGCGCCGGGCTCGCCCCGGATCTCGTAGCGGCCGGCGTACTGGAAGTAGCTCTCGAAGGCCGCCAGGCGCTCCCGCTCCGGGGCGCTTCGCACGCTGTCGCTCGACAGCCTGGGCCGGTCGGGCCGCGCGATGCAGGCGTTCATCCAGCCGTCGGTGCTGTAGAGGATCAGCCCCACCGCCGCTTCGCCATAAGGCAGCGTGGCGGGCCGGCCGTCGCCGTAGCTGATCTCCCAGCGGACGAGCTGCCACGTGCCGAGCAAGGGATTGCGTTCCTGCATGCAATGTCTCCTTTTCACTTTCTTAATTGAACTCAGTTTAGACAACTCGAATCGCGCATGCAAGAGGGGCTTCGAGCCCCCCCGAGGGAAAAGGTTCAGGTGCTCACGCGCCAGAGGGCGAACACGATGGCCACCAGGACCACGACGACGCCCGTGGCGAGAAGCAGTCGATCGGCGAACAAGCGGCGCATCGGGATCTCCTAGACGACTTAGACGAAGCTGTAGCGCTCCGAGTGGTACTTGGACAGCGGCACCTTCATCTCGCCCAGCGCCGCCTCGATCGCGTCCATCATCACGTTCGGGCCGCAGATGAAGTACTCGTGGTCGGCGTAGCGCGGCGGCAAATGGCGCTTGAACACCTCGGCGCCGATGTAGCCGCGCTCGCCGGTCCAGCCTTCCGGCGGCTGCGACAGCACGTAGACCACCGTCAGGTCGATCCGCGTTGCCAGCGCGTCCAGCTCCTCGCGGAAAGTCAGGGACTCCAGGTCCTTGCCGCCATAGAGCAGGATCAGCGGGCGCTTGTCGCCGCGGTCGGCCAGCGTGCGGATCATGCTCACCATCGGCGTGATGCCGATGCCGCCCGCGATCAGCACGTGCATGTCCGCCGGGCGGCCGATGGTGAAGGCGCCGTAGGGCCCGTCGAGGTAGACGCGCTGTCCCACCGGCACCTTGGCGATCCCGCTCGTGAAGTCGCCGAGGTTGCGGATCGTCATCTCGACGCGCCCGTCCGCGGCCTCCGCGCTCGACGAGAAGGAAAACGGATGGCCGGTGATCTTGAACGGGCTCCCCCACAGCGTCAGCCATCCGAACTGGCCGGGCCTGAATCGGAAGCCGGCGTGGCCGTCGGGCCGCATCACCAGCGTCGTCGTGTCGCCGCGCTCCTGGCGCACCTCCGCCACGCGGTACGGCCGGCGCAGCATGAACAGCGGCTTGACCACGCGCACGTAGCAAAGCAGCGCGATCCAGAAGACCGTCATGCCGATCCACAGCGCGCGCTTCAAGGGGTCGGCGAGGTAGAAGCCCCAGCCGACCATGTGGAGCAGCCCGCCGCCAACGGCGATGAGCGCCAGCAGGATGTGCGTGGCATGCCAGAGCTCGTAGCTGATCTTCAGTCGGGTGCGCCACAGCGCCATCACCACCAGCGCCACCAGCGCGCCCAGCGACAGCACCGCGAACACCGCGCCCAGCGGCACGTCCGCCAGCGACTCGGGCGGCGCCAGCTTGTCCGACCCGGTCGCCAGCAGGATCAGCGGATGCACCACCACCAGGGCGACCGCGATCAGCGAGACCCGGCGATGGAAGTGATAGATGACGTCCTCGCCCCAGGGCTCGGTGACGTGGCGAAAGCGCGCCGTCAGGCCGAACTGCAGCCCCATCATCGCCAGGCCCGAGTAGCCCAGCGCGACCGAGAACTCGGTCCAGAAGTCGCGCGCGGGCGGCAGCGCACCCGCCAGCAGCGCGAACAGCGGCGCCAGGATGAACAGCAGGTAGACCGCGATCCAGACGCTGCGGCGCACGAGATCGCGGTGGCGCACGCTCAGAGGCATGTGGAGAGCAGCAGCGGCGGGCCGAAGGTCAGGAGCGTGGCGGCAAAGGCGGCGATGGTGGTCCAGACGATCGCCGCATGCAGGAAGCTGCCGGTCGGGCCATGGTCGTGATCGGGGCGTGCCCTGGCGAAATTGCGCCACATCCATCCGACCGCCGCAAGATGCGCGAGGAACACGAGAACCAGGCTCCAGCGCAGCGCGCCGGCCGGCCAGCCGAAGGCGCAGCCGATCGCATGGAGCGCATAGAGCACCACGAGCGCGCTGCACCAGACGGCGAAGCCGCCCGCGAGCCACCAGACGCGCCGGGTCGGGATCGTCAGCACATTCGTCACGCTCATGGCCGTCCTCCAAGCACCGTGACCAGCGCAGGCAGCGCGAGCACCAGACCCAGCGCGATGATGCCCGTCACCAGGGTGTAGTCGAGCCAGAGCCGGGTCAGGCGCAGGTCGGTGCAGCGACGCCGCGAGATGTAGCCGCTGCGGACACGCTGGAAGTTGCTGATGAGAAACAGCAGCCCGGCGCCGGCATGCAAGGCCACGTAGCCCAGCAGCACCGACGCGGTCGCGCCGAGCGCATGCGCGCGCGGATGCGGCGCGACGCCCATGATCAGCTCCACCACCGCTGCGACGGCCGCGATCAGCGCGATCGCGGTGAGCGCCATCCAGCCCGAGGCCTTGCCGCTGGCGATCACGACCCTGAGCGAAGCGCGCGCCGCCAGCGCAGCGACCAGCAGGCAGGCGATGGCGCCGAGGGCCTGCAGCCGGCTCGGCTCGGGCGGCGTCATCTTCTGCCAGTCCCCGCCGGCCAGCCAGAGATAGAAGGTACCGAACACCAGCGACGTGAACAGCGTGCCGTTGGCCACCAGGGCGCAGATCAGCGCCAGCCAGGACGGTGCACTCGCGGCCTCGGTGTGCGGCGGCACCTCGACACCGAGGCCGACCGGCAGCGGCCCATAGTCGCGCGGCAGGCCGGCACGCCGCCCCGCGAAGACGAACAGGCCCAGCGTGACCAGGGCCAGCACGAGCGACACCCAATAGGCCTTGAACAGGAAGCCGAGCACCACCCCGCCGGTGAAGAGCGCCGTGACCAGCGGCAGGTAGGTCGGGTTCGGCAGCACGATCAGCTGCTCGGGCTTGCCGCTCGTGATGTGCACGCCCAGCGTCTCCTGCCAGCCGTTGCGCGTGGAGCCCAGGTAGCCTTCGCCGCGTGCCAGCGAGACGGCGAGTTCGCCCTTCGGGATCTTGTCGGTCTGCGGGCCCAGGTGCGGAATCGAGGCGAAGGCATACGGCGCCGGCGGAATCGGCATCGCCCATTCGAAGGTCGTGGCCCGCCAGGGGTCGCGCCGCACGCGGCGTCCGTAGCGCAGCTGAACCACCACGTCGATGACGAGCAGTCCGAAGCCGATGGTCATCACGAAGCCGCCCACCGAGGACAGCAGGTTGAGCCAGTTCCAGCCTTCGTCGCCGCGGTAGGTGTAGACGCGCCGCGGCATGCCGAGCAGGCCGGTCAGGTGCATCATGAAGAAGGTCATGTTGAAGCCGATGAAGATCAGCCAGAACGCGAGCACCGACAGCCGCTCCACCGCGGCGCGCCCGGTCAGCAGCGGCAGCCAGTAGTACAGCGCGGCCACCATCGGGAAGGCGAGCGCTCCGGCCACCACGTAGTGCATGTGGGCGACGACGAAATAGGTGTCGTGGGCCTGCCAGTCGAAGGGCACCATCGCGAGCATCACGCCGGTCAGCCCGCCCATCGCGAAGACGAAGAAGAAGCCGAAGACGTAGAGCATCGGGACGTCCCAGCGCGGCTTGCCGTGCGACAGCGTGGCCAGCCAGGCGAAGACCTGCACCGCCGTCGGCACCGCGACGATCGCCGAGCCGGCCGAGAAGAAGGCCAGCGCCAGATGCGGAATGCCCACCGTGAACATGTGGTGCACCCAGATGCCGAAGCTCAGGAAGGCCAGCGCGATGATGGCGACCACGATCGCCCGGTAGCCCACCAGTTGCCGGTTGGCGAACACCGGGATCATCGTCGACAGCACGCCCGCCATCGGCAGGAAGATGATGTAGACGTCCGGATGGCCGAACAGCCAGAACAGGTGCTGCCACAGCAGCGAGTCGCCGCCGCGCGTCGGATCGAAGAAGGGCAGGCCGAAGGCGCGCTCGAGCTCGAGCAGGATCGAGCCCAGGATCAGCGGAGGAAAGGCCACGATCATCATCAGGGCCGTGACCAGGATGTACCAGCCGAAGATCGGCATGCGGTCGAGCGACATGCCCGGCGCGCGCATCTTGAGGACCGAGACGATGATCTCGATGGCGAGCGACAGCGCGGAGATCTCGACGAAGGTGATGCCGAGCAGCCAGATGTCGGCGTTGACGCCCGGGGTGTAGACGTTGGAGCTCAGCGGCGTGTACATGAACCAGCCGCCATTGGGCGCGACGCCCAGGACCAGCGACACCGTGACGATCGAGGCGCCGAACAGGTAGCACCAGTAGCCGTAGGCGGTCAGCCGCGGGAAGGCGAAATCGCGCGTGCCGAGGATCTTCGGCGTCAGGTAGACCGCGAAGCTCTCGACCATCGGAATGGCGAACAGGAACAGCATCATCGACCCGTGCACCGTGAAGACCTGGTTGTAGGTCTCGGGGTCGAGAAAGGCCGAATGCGGCGTCGCGAGCTGCACGCGCGTCAGCATGCCCAGCACGCCGGCGATGAGGAAGAAGACGAAGGACGTGATGAACATCCGCATGCCGATGACCGAATGATTGACGGCGGCCAGCCGCTGCCATCCCGGTCCGGTGGCCCAGATCTTGTTCAGCTGCCGGTGCAGCCGCAGCGCGCGGGCGCCGCCTTCCGGCTGCGGGTCGACGGATCCACTCATTTCTTCGCCTCCGGCGCTGCGAGCGCCTGCGTCAGGGCAGCGGAAAAGTCCTCCGGTCGGTGGACGATGACGACGAAGCGCATGCCCGCGTGGCCGAGGCCGCAGAATTCGTCGCAGGTGCCTTCATAGCGGCCCGGCTGGTCGGCCTGGATGCGCAGCCGGTTGACCCTGCCTGGCACCGCATCGATCTTGCCCGCGAAGCGCGGCACCCAGAACGCATGGATCACGTCCTTGCTCGTCACGACCATGTCGACCGGCTTGCCCGCAGGCACAAGCAGGACATTGCGCGTCTCGACGCCGCCATGTTCGGGATAGCGGAAGGTCCAGACCCATTGCGCCGCCACCGCCTCGATGCGCTGCGGCGGCGCGCTGCCCGGCAGCGGCAGCAGGCGCTCGCCGGTGACCAGCCCATAGGCCAGCAACGGCAGCAGGACGATCGCCGGCAGCACCAGCCCACCCAGCACGATCCAGCGCGTCGGCGACACGCTGGAGCCCCAGCCCGGACGCCTCATCACCTGGAGGAAGATGCCGATGACGAGCAGGAAGAGCACGGCCGAGCCGATCAGCATCACCCACCACATCGTGGCGATCGAGGCCGCGGCCGGCCCCGAAGGATCGAGCGTCGACAACGGCCCGCTGCAACCGGACAACGCCGCCAGCGATCCGGCTTGGAGCCCCACGCGCAAGACGCTACGATCGCCGCTCACCGGATGCAACATCCGCTGCAAAGGAGAAGAACCATGGCGGACACAGGCGACAGGTCTCAACCCCGGAGCGAAGTTCTGCTGGAACTGCAGCGGCTCGACGTCGGCTCCGCGGTCGCGCTGGTCGGCCATCCGTTGCACGTGATGCTGGTGCATTTCCCGGTCGCGTTCGTGGTCGCGACCCTCGGCGTCGACGTCTTCTACTGGTGGTCGGGCGATGTCTTCTGGCTGCGAGCAGGCCTGTGGTCGGCCGGCATGGCGTTCTGGAGCGGCGTCGCCGCGAGCCTCGTCGGCACCGGCGAGCTGCTGCTGGTGCGCGGCATCCGCCTGCACGAGGCCAGCTGGTCGCACGCCATCGCGGCGATGACGCTGGTCGCGATCGCCGGGGCCAGCTGGGGCCTGCGACTGACCGATCCGGCCTCCGTGCTGCCGCACGGCCTGGTGCTGTCGGTGCTGGCTTCGGTCATGGTCGGCTTCGCCGGCTGGCATGGGGGCAAACTGGTGTTCGATCATGGGATCGGCATCCTCGTGTCGCCGAAGGACTGATGCCACAGGCGTGAGAGCCCGCCGGGCTCGAACAGGTGCGCCGCGAACTGGTTCGAGTCGATCTGGGGCTTGGCCAGCACGACCCAGACGATGGCGACGATCAACACCGCGTAGGTGCCCGACAGCGCCACGAACGAGAACCGCCCGAAGCGGCCCTTGGGCGAGAACAGCTGGTGCACCACCAGGCCGGCGACCACATGCAGCATCGCCATGATGCCCACCAGCACCATCTTGATGGAGAACCATTCCTCGAAGGTGGCCTGAAGGAAGATCAGCGCCGTTCCGCTGGCGATGGCGAAGAAGGCGGCCGGCGAGGTCAGCTCCACATACACGAGCCGGACGATCCGGTGCAGCCGGTCCAGATCCGCACCGGCCTCGAGTGCGCGGCGCTGCCAGAACAGGAAGGGCAAGGCGAGCAGGCCGCCCGACCAGATCGCGATCGCGGCCAGGTGAATGAACTTCAGGGCCGTCGTCACAAGGCGGCCTCGGTGGGCCGCAGGCTCGACCAGGCAAGCCAGAGACCGGCGGCCAGGTAGGGCAGCATCGCCGGCACCCACATCAGGAGCCCGGCGAGCTGCTGGTCGGCCAGCGGCGTGAAGCCCCAGGCCAGGGTGCTCGCGAAATGCACCGGGTAGAGCGGCACCGAGGCGAAAACGATCAGGGCGCCGAGCAGGCCCATCTGCCCGATGGTCACCCCGAGCGCCACCAGCGCGGTGCCCGATGGCGTGGCCGGCGACAGTATCGCCCGCCACATCAGCCAGCCGCTGCCCAGCAGCGACAGCTGCATCAGCCAATAGCCGGGCACGCTGGCGAGACCCCAGGCATAGGGCCCCGGCGCGTGCCAGAGCCACAGGGTGACCGCATGGGCCGCGACCCACATGGCGAGCGGAACAGGGCCCGCGCGCCGCTGAGGAAAGGCGAGCGCCAGCAGAGGTGCCACGGCGCTCACGAGAATGACGTGATGCAGGACGCGCACCGAGAAGAGCGCCGACGACAGGGCGCACAGGGGCGAGACGAAGACCACGGCCATCAGCGCGATGGCGCCCCAGCCTGCGCGAGCATCGGACGACCGACTGCGAGCGATCACGAAGGCCAGCGCCGCAAGCGCGGCGATCAGCAGCGGATCGGCATTCCAGCGCGACCACACATCGTCAGGGACCGCGGCGGCGCCGCAGTAGGCGATCATTGAATTCATCATGGCTCGCTTGTTCTTCCGCCGTTCCGCAACTGCGGATACGAGGCGGGCTGCCCGGCTTGAAAAAATACTAGCGCAGGCCGCGGCGCCTGTCGCAGGGTTCGACACGCATGACAAACGCCCACTTCTGTGCAATGCCTGTGGCGCGACGCCTCACGGGTCGCCACGGTTCAACGGCAGCCACCCAGGCGACGCTGCACTGTCGTCCCAAGCAGGGCAAAAATCAAGCTGCGGCATGAAGGCCGAGCACTCACCCGCCAGGCCCGACAATGTCGGGGTGTCTCCCTCCCCCACTCCTTCCCC
This sequence comes from Variovorax sp. P2_H12, assembly GCF_056403395.1. Taxonomy (NCBI): domain Bacteria; kingdom Pseudomonadati; phylum Pseudomonadota; class Betaproteobacteria; order Burkholderiales; family Comamonadaceae; genus Variovorax; species Variovorax sp. P2_H12. The sequence goes on from NZ_JBFUFO010000029.1 coordinate 41,869, forward strand.
GCCATCGGCCTCGGCCGGTCATCCCTACGAGAGCCTCACGCCCGACGTGGTGCTCGATGCGCTCGCCACACTGGACATGCATGGAGACGGGCGGCTCACCGCCCTGAACTCCTACGAGAACCGCGTCTACCAGGTCCATCTCGAAGACCGCAGCGCGGTGGTCGTCAAGTTCTACCGGCCTGGCCGCTGGGACGATGCCGCGATCCTCGAGGAGCACGGCTTCGCGCTCGAGCTCGCCGCGGCCGAGGTGCCCGCCGTGGCGCCGCTGGCGGTCGATGGCCATACCTTGCACCGGCATGGCGGCTTCGCCTTCAGCGTCAGCCCGTACCGCGGCGGACGGGCGCCGGAACTCGAGGACTTCGAGGTGCTCGAGTGGGTCGGCCGCTTTCTGGCGCGCATCCACGCCATCGGCGCGCAAAAGCCCTTCGAGGCGCGTCCGGCACTCGACCTCCAGACCTTCGGCATCGCCTCGCGCGACTGGCTGCTGGGCCACCAGATGGTGCCGCTCGATGTCCAGCGCGCATGGGAGACGGCCTGCAACGCGGCCCTCGAGATGATCGCGGCCACCGCGCTCGGCACCCGCCACGACGGCGACAACGCCTCGGCGCTGAAGAAGCTGCGGCTGCACGGTGACGTGCACCCCGGCAACATCCTCTGGACGCCCACCGACCGGCCGGACGGCGGCCCGCATTTCGTCGACCTCGACGATGCCCGCACCGGCTTCGCGGTTCAAGACCTGTGGATGCTGCTCTCCGGCGACCGCGCCCAGCGCACGGCGCAGTTGAGCGGACTGCTCGACGGCTACGAGCAGTTCCGCGACTTCGATCGCCGCGAGCTGGCGCTGATCGAGCCGCTGCGCACGCTGCGCCTGATCCACTACAGCGCCTGGCTGGCACGGCGCTGGGAAGACCCGATCTTCCCGATCAACTTCCCGTGGTTCGGCTCGAGCGACTACTGGAAGGGCCAGATCCTGATGCTGCAGGAGCAGTGCGAGCAGATGGCCGAAGAGCCGCTGTATGCATAGGGCCCCCACGCTCCCCCACTGCGTGTGGGTCGCTGCCCCCCAAGGGGGGGATCGCAGGCCGCCCGTCTGCGCGAAGCGCGGACTTCGCCGCGCTGGCGGCCCGGCGCCGGCCTAGTCGCTCGGGGCCGGGTGGCCTGCCTGCACCGCGCGCAGGAAGCCCTGCACCACCGCGTTCTCGGGCCCCTCGCGCCAGACGCAGTAGGCGTCGGAGCGCGACACCTCTTCCTCCAGGGGCCGGAACACCGCGCCGCGCAGCGCCGCGTGCCGCAAGGCGCTCGGCACCAGCGCCACGCCCATGCCCTGCGACACCAGCGACACGACCGAGAGCCAGTGGCGCACCTCGTGCCGCACCTCGGGCCGGAAGCCCGCATCGGCGCAGATCGAGAGGATGCGCTCGTGGTAGTCGGGCGAGGCATTGCGAGAAAACAGCACGAAAGGTTCGTCGCGCAGGCTCGCGGTGGCGACCTTGCGCCGCCGTGCCAGCCGGTGCCCGACCGGCAGACAGGCCACGAAAGGCTCCGACACCAGCAACGCATGGCTCAGCTCCGCGGGCATGCGGCTGGTGTGGACGAAGCCGACATCGAGCCGGTCGTGCAGCAACTCGGCGATCTGCTCGCCCGAATTGAGCTCGGCCAGCGTGATGCGCACTGCAGGGTGTTTCGCCTGGAACTTGGCGAGCGCCTGCGGCAGGCCTCGGTAGAGCATGGCGCCGACGAAGCCGATGCGCAGGCGGCCCGCCGAGCCCTGCGAGACGTCGCGGGCCTCCAGCGCGGCCTCCTCCGCCTGGCGCAGCAGCAGGCGCGCCGAGATCTGCAACACGCCGCCGGCGGGCGTGAGCCGCACTTCCTTGCTGTTGCGCTCGAACAGCCGCGCGCCGACGGACTCTTCCAGCTGGCGGATCGCGACGCTCAGCGGCGGCTGCGAGATCGCGAGCCGCCGCGCCGCCCGGCCGAAATGCAGCTCCTCGGCCAGGACGACGAAATAACGCAGGTGACGCAGTTCCATGCGGCTCAGTTTTTCACAATAGGCAAATCAAATCAATCAAGTCATATCTGATATTGGACAGGAATCGTCAACGGCGGAAAGATCCGACCGACAAGGAGACCCGACATGTCCAGTACCGCTGCGCCCCGCGTCGATGCCGCCGCCCATCCCGTGCCCGACCGCCACGGGCAGAACCTCTTCACCACCGACGCCGAGCTGCACAAGCTGCTGGCGCTCTACCTGCCGCCCGAGCTGCTGCAGCACATGCGACCGCACTTCGAGCGCCTGGGCGCCCTGGCTGGCGGCCCGCTCGACGAACTCGCGCAGACCGCCGACAAGAACCCGCCGACGCTGTCGCTGCGCACCCGCACCGGCATCGACGACCAGAAGGTGATCAAGCATCCCGCCTACATCGAGATGGAGCGGCTCGCGCTGAGCGAATTCGGCCTGGCCGCGATCTCGCACCGCGACGAGACCCTGGGCTGGAAGGGCCAGATGCCGCCGCTGGTCAAGTACGTGCTGACCTACCTCTTCGTGCAGGCCGAGTTCGGCCTGTGCTGCCCGGTCTCGATGACCGACTCGCTGGCGCGCACGCTCAAGAAGTACGGCAGCCCCGAACTGGTGGCGCGCTTTCTCCCGCGCTTCCAGTCGCTCGACTTCGACACGCTGGCCCAGGGCGCAATGTTCATGACGGAGCAGGCGGCCGGCTCCGACATCGCAGCGACCGTCACGCGCGCCTGGCAGGACGAGGCGGGCCAATGGCGCCTCGGCGGCGACAAGTGGTTCTGCTCCAACCCCGACGCCGACTTCGCGATGGTGCTGGCGCGCGCCGACGACGCCCCGGCCGGCATGAAGGGCGTGTCGCTGTTCCTGCTGCCGAAGCGGCTCGACGACGGCAGCGCCAATCACTACCGGATCCTGCGCCTCAAGGACAAGCTGGGCACGCGCTCGATGGCCAGCGGCGAGATCCGCCTCGAAGGCGCGGTGGCCTACCTGGTGGGCGAAGCCGGCCGCGGCTTCCAGCAGATGGCCGACATGGTCAACAACTCGCGCCTGTCGAACGGCGTGCGCGCCGCCGGCCTGATGCGCCGCGCGGTGGCCGAGGCCGAATACGTGGCCGGCGAGCGCCGCGCCTTCGGCCGCCGGCTGGCCGACATGCCGCTGATGCAGCGCCAGTTGCAGAAGCTCAGGCTGCCGGCCGAGCAGTCGCGCACCATGGTGTTCCAGACCGCGCTGGCGCTGGCGCGCTCGGACGGCGGCGACAAGACGGCCTACCCGCTGCTGCGCATCCTGACGCCGCTCATCAAGTTCCGCGCCTGCCGCGACGCCCGCAAGGTCACCGGCGACGCGATGGAAGTGCGCGGCGGCTGCGGCTACATCGAGGAATGGAGCGACCCGCGCCTGGTGCGCGACGCCCATCTCGGTTCGATCTGGGAAGGCACCAGCAACATCGTCGCGCTCGACGTGATCCGCGCGGTCAAGCGCGAGGAATCGCTGCCGGCGCTGCAGGCGCACTTCGGTGCGCTGCTGGACGACCTGCCCGTGGCGCCGGCCTTCGCCCAGGCCCTGCGCGAAGCCCTGGTGCGGGCGTCGGCATTGACCGCCACCGCGGCGCACGAAGGTGGCGACGTGCTCGCACGCCAGGCGGCCTCGGCGCTCTATCACACCTGCAGCGCGATCGCGATGGCCTGGGAGGGCGTGCGCGGCGGCTCGGCGCAGCGCGTCGAGTGGGCGCAGCTGGTGCTGCTGCACCGCGTGCTGCCGCGCGACCCTCTGGCGCCGGATGGGGTGCCGGCGTCCTGGAGCGCCGCGGCACCAGAGAAGCGCGCGGCCACCGCCTGACGCGCGACGAAGACAAGAAATCAAGGAGACCACATGAAACTGCTCAAGACCCTCATCCTCGCCGCCGGCGTCGCCGTGCTGCCGGTGCTGCCCGTACTGTCGACGGCACAGGCGCAGGGCTTCCCGACCAAGCCCATCTCGCTGATCATCCCGTTCCCGCCGGGCGGACCGACCGACGCGATGGCACGCACGCTGGCGGCCGAGATCCGGGACCAGCTCGGGCAGCCGGTGATCGTCGAGAACCGCGCCGGCGCCGGCGGCAACATCGGCGCCGACTTCGTGGCGCGCGCCGAACCCGACGGCCACACGCTGATGTTCGGCACCTCGGGTCCGCTGGCGATCAATTCGAGCCTCTACCGCAAGATCAGCTACGACCCGGTCAAGAGCTTCACGCCGGTGATCCAGGTCGGCCATCTGCCCAACATCCTGGTCGTGAACCCGGCGGTGCCCGCGAAGGACGTGCGCGAGCTCATCGCCTACGCCAAGGCCAACCCGGGCAAGCTCAGCTATGCATCGTCGGGCAACGGCGCCTCCTCGCACCTGGCGGGCGTGCTGTTCAACGGCATCGCCGGCACCGACCTGCAGCACATCCCCTACAAAGGCACCGGCCCCGCGCTCAACGACCTGCTGGGTGGCCAGGTGTCGATGAGCTTCACCGACGTCCTGACCGCACTGCCCTACGTCAAGGCCGGCAAGCTGCGCGCGCTCGGCATCGCCACCGCGCAGCGCTCGCGGGCGCTCCCCGACCTGCCGACATTGGCCGAACAGGGCGTCACGGGCTACGACGTCAGCGTGTTCTTCGGCATCGTGGCGCCGGCCGGCACTCCGCCGGCCACCGTCGCAAAACTCAACAAGGCCTTCGCCGATGCGCTCGCCACGCCCAAGGTGAAGCAACTGTTCGCCTCCCAGGGCCTGGAGCCGGCCGCGGACGGTTCGCCGGAACAGCTCGGCCGCTTCATCGTGTCCGAAACCGCGAAGTGGAAGGACGTGGTGAAGAAGTCCGGCGCGCAACTGGACTGACGTCATCGACGACCTTCAAGCTGGTAGAGCGTGTCGCGACCCGCTTGAACGCGACGGCCTGCCTCTCCCCTCTCACCCAAGGAACAACCAATGACCGCGACTGCCAACACCGGCGCACTGGCCGGCATCCGCGTGCTCGACATCTCGCGCATCCTCGGCGGCCCGTACTGCGGCCAGATCCTCGGCGACCATGGCGCCGACGTGCTCAAGGTCGAGCCACCGCAGGGCGACGACACGCGCACCTGGGGCCCGCCCTTCAAGGACGGCGTGGCTTCCTACTACCACGGGCTCAACCGCAACAAGCGCACGATGGCGCTCGACCTGGGCAGCGAGGCCGGGCGCGAGGCGCTGCTGGCGCTGCTGGCCGAGGCCGACGTGCTGATCGAAAACTTCAAGACCGGCACCATGGAACGCTGGGGCATCGGCTACGACGCGCTGTCGAAGCGCTTCCCGCGGCTGGTCTGGTGCCGCGTATCGGGCTTCGGCGCCGACGGCCCGCTCGGCGCACTGCCGGGCTACGACGCCGCAGTGCAGGCGCTGACCGGCATCATGAGCATCAACGGCGAGGCCGATGGCGGGCCGCTGCGCGTCGGGCTGCCGGTGGTCGACATGGTGACCGGGCTCAACGCGGTGATCGGCGTGCTGCTCGCGCTGCAGGAGCGCCAGCGCAGCGGATGCGGCCAGTTTGTCGAGGCGGCGCTGTACGACAGCGGCCTGTCGCTGCTGCATCCGCACGCGGCCAACTGGTTCCTCGACGGCCAGCCGCCGCGCCGCACCGGCAACGCGCATCCGAACATCTATCCCTACGACGCGCTCAAGACCGGCACCGATCCGATCTTCCTGGCGGTTGGCAACGACCGACAGTTCGCGAACTTCTGCAACTGCATCGGCCTGCCCGAGCTCAGCGACGATCCGCTCTACCGCGACGCCGGTCTGCGCTCGGTCCATCGCGAAAGCCTGAAACAGCGTCTCGAGGCGCAGCTGGCGACCTTCGACGGCCGCCAGCTGGTCGACCAGCTCATGGCCGCGGGCGTGCCGGCGGCACCCGTGCTGTCGGTCGATGCGGCGCTCGAACACCCGCACACGGCGCACCGCGGCATGGTGGTCGAGATGGAAGGCGGCTACCGCGGCATCGCATCGCCCGTGAAGCTGAGCCGTACACCGGCCAGCTACCGGCATGCGCCGCTGACGCCGGGAGAGAAGTTCGCCTAACGTGCGGCGACCGGCCGAAGGCGTCCACGGGCACCTCCTTGACGTCGAGGCGATAGACCGTGCTGCCGTCGTTCTTCGCCGGCGTGACGTTGAGATAGCGAGGGCGCCGACATACGGGTCGGTTTCCGCCCGCACGAAGTTGTCGGCCGTGACAGCGACACCACCGCCTCCGTGTCCTCGGCGCGCTGCGCCTCGTCGCTCGCGTTCGCGCCCAGATGCTCCCGGATGTGGCCTTCGAGCACCTCCAGCATCAGCCCGCTGACGGCGCCGCGTATCGCCGCGATCTGCTGCAGGATCGCCATGCACTCGGTTCCCTCGCCCAGCGAACTCTCCAACGCGGCCGTCTGGCCCCTGATGCGGCGCACCCGCGCGAGCAGCTTCGCGCTTGCTGATCGTCGCCCTGTTCGGCGGCAAGCTGTGGGGTGCAAGCTGGCTGGACCCGGTGCCGGCGATCCTCTGCGACCTCCACGTCTGGAGCGTGGGCAAGGGCAAGTACGCCTGCATCGTCTCGCTCGCCAACCACGGCGACGTGGGGCCCGACTACTTCAAGCAGCAGTTGCGCATCCACGAAGAACTGGTCCACATCTCGGTCGAGGTGAACCATCCGGACGCGGCAGCGGACGTCAAGCCAGCATCCGCTCGGCAATCAGCTGCCAGTGGGCCGCATCGACCGGCGTGATCGACAGGCGGTTGCCCTTGCGCAGCACGAGCATGTCGGCCAGCGCGGGCGTCGCGCGCAACTCCGGCAGCGACAGCAGCCGGGTCTTGCGCAAGGCCTGCACGTCCAGCAGCAGCCAGCGCGGTTGTTCGGGCTTGGACGCCGCATCGAAGTAAGGCGAGTTCGGATCGAACTGCGTCGGATCGGGCCGCGTGCCCGATGCCACGCGCGCGATGCCCACGATGCCGGGCTCGGGGCAACTGGAGTGATAGAACAGCACGCCGTCGCCGACCTGCATCGCATCGCGCATGAAGTTGCGCGCCTGGTAGCTGCGCACGCCGGTCCAGGGCACGGTCGCGCCGGGCGCTGCGAGCGCGTCGTCGATCGAGCACTCCTCAGGCTCGGACTTCATCAACCAGTATCCGGACATGGCGGCGTGGTGCGGCGCGCGTGTCAGACCAGCAAGGCGTTGACCCGGCGCACGTAGGCGGCGGGATCGGCCGGCAGGCCCCCTTCGGCCAGCAGCGCCTGGTCGAACAGGATGTGGGCCAGGTCGTCGAAATGCGCCGAGCCCTCCAGCTTCCTGACCAGCGGATGCTCGGCGTTGACTTCGAGCACCGGCTTGAGATCGGGCGCGGGCTGCCCGGCCTGCTTGAGCATGCGCGCGAGCTGGGTGCTCATGCCGCCGTCCTGCACCACCAGGCAGGCCGGCGAGTCGACCAGGCGGGTGGTGACGCGCACGTCCTCGGCCTTGTCCTTGAGCGCCTCCTTGAGCCGCTCCAGCAGCGGCTTGAAGGACTCGGCCGCTTCCTCGGCCGCCTTCTTCTCGGCCTCGTCCTGCAGCTTGCCCAGGTCGACCGCGCCCTTGGCCACGCTCTGCAGCGCGGTGCCGTCGAACTCGGTCAGGTAGTTGAGCGCCCACTCGTCGACGCGATCGGTCATCAGCAGCACCTCGATGCCCTTCTTCTTGAAGATCTCGAGCTGCGGGCTGTTCCTGGCGGCGGCCAGCGTGTCGGCCGTGATGTAGTAGATCGCGTCCTGGCCTTCCTTCATGCGCGACTTGTAGTCGGCGAAGCTCACGCTCTGGGTGTCGGTGGTGCTCGAGGCGAAGCGCAGCAGTTTCGCGATCCGGTCGCGGTTGCCGAAGTCTTCGCCCAGGCCTTCCTTGAGCACCGAGCCGAATTCGGCATAGAACCTGGCGTACTTGCCCGACTCGTCGGCGTACTCGGCCGCAGCCTCGGCCGCCGGCATGCGCTCGGCGGCCTTCTTGTCGACCACGTCGGTGACCCCTTCGGTCGGCTCGGGCGCGGGCACGGATTCGCCGGAGCCGACGTCGATCTTGCCTTCGCTGCTCTCGGACGCCGTCTTCTGCTTCTTGGCCAGGTCCTCGAGCATGCCGAGCACGCGCTTGGTGCTGCCCTCGCGGATCGCCTTGACGTCGCGGCTCTCCTGCAGCAGCTCGCGGCTGACGTTGAGCGGCAGGTCGGCCGAATCGATCACGCCCTTGACGAAGCGCAGGTAGCTCGGCAGCAGCGCCTCGGCGTCGTCCATGATGAAGACGCGCTTGACGTAGAGCTTGACGCCCGCGCCCTTGTCGCGGTTCCACAGGTCCATCGGCGCCTTGGCCGGGATGTAGAGCAGCTGCGTGTATTCGGTGTTGCCTTCGACCCGGTTGTGGCTCCAGGCCAGCGGGGCCTCGAAGTCGTGGCTGACGTTCTTGTAGAACTCGACGTACTGCTCTTCGCTGATGTCCTTCTTCGGCCGGCTCCAGAGCGCGTTGGCCTGGTTGACCGGCTCCCACTCGCCGGTCTTGACCATGGCGCCGCCCTTGTTCTCCTCGCCTTCCTTCCACTCTTCCTTCTCCATCAGGATCGGGAGCGAGATGTGGTCGGAGTACTTGCCGATGATCGACTTGAGCTTCCAGGCGTTGAGGTATTCCCCGGCATCGTCGCGCAGGTGCAGGGTGACGCTGGTGCCGCGCTCGGGGCGGGTGATGGTGTCGACCTCGAAGTCGCCGGCGCCGCTGCTGACCCAGCGCACGCCCTCTTCGGCGGCCAGGCCGGCGCGGCGCGACTCGACCGTGATCCTGTCGGCCACGATGAAGCCCGAGTAGAAACCGACGCCGAACTGGCCGATCAGCTGCGCGTCGGCCTTCTGGTCGCCCGACAACCTGCTCATGAATTCCTTCGTGCCGCTCTTGGCGATGGTGCCGAGGTGGTCGATGGCTTCCTGCTGGCTCATGCCGATGCCGCTGTCGGTGATGGTCAGGGTCTTGGCCTCGGCATCGAAGGCGACGCGCACTTCGAGCTTGGGCTGGTCCTCGAACAGCGCGGGCTGGTCGATGGCTTCGAAGCGCAGCTTGTCGCAGGCATCCGAGGCATTCGAGATCAGCTCGCGCAGGAAGATTTCCTTGTTCGAGTAGAGCGAATGCGTGACCAGGTGCAGCAACTGGGCGACTTCGGCCTGGAACGGGAGTTTGGTCTTGGAGAGGGTCATGGCGCGAGAACAATCAAAGGGGGACAAACGGTTCGCCAGCGGCGAACGTTCAACTTTACAAGACCTGGGGTTGCCCGGCCCGTTTCGCAAGGGCCGGCCGGTTTCAAAGGCTTACGAGTCTCAGCGCGGCTGCGACTCCACCTCGCGCGTCCAGCGGTCGATCAACCGCTTGCGCTCGGCCGCCTGGCCGTACTTCTCGAAGTCGTACTTGATGAGCTTGACCCCGTCCATCGACGGGATTCGCGGATCCGGCTTGAAAGTCCTGTTGGCCGGCGACTGCAGGCTGCCGGCCCTGGCGCCGATCGACTGCCCGGCCGGGCTCATGAGCCAGTCGTAGTAGCGCAGCGCGTTGGCACGGTTGCGCGCGCCCTTCACCAGCGCGATCCCGCCGACCTCGTAGCCCGTGCCCTCGCACGGCGCCGCGGTCTTGACCGGGTACTTGTCGTGGCGCCACTTGTCGAAGCCGAAGATGAAACTGATGCCGACCGCGACCTCGCCCTTGGCCACATTGGGCGCCTGGGCCTGGCCGCTGCGGGTGTAGGCGGTGGTGTTGCGGTGCAGCCTCTTCAGGTAGTCGAAGGCGGCGTCCTCGCCCATCAGCTGCACCAGCCCGGCGATGATGGTGTAGCCGGTGCCGCTGGTGGCGGGATGCGACATCTCGATCTCGCCCTTGTACTCTGGCTTGATCAGGTCGGCCCAGCAGCGCGGCTCGGGCAGCTGCTTCTTCCTGAGCACTTCGGTGTTGAAGCCGAAGCCCATCGCGCTGGTGTAGAAGCCGCCGACCCGGTTGCCCGACATCGCGTACTGCCGCACCGACCAGTCGTACAGGTCGTTGACGTAGGCCGGGCGGTAGGGTTCGAGCAGGCCTTCCTCGGCCGCCTGCAGGAAGGGGTCCCCGGTGCCGCCCCACCAGAGGTCGGTCTTGGGGTTGGCCGCCTCGGCCCGCAACTGGGCGCCGATCTCGCCGGTGCCCTTGTGCGCCTGCAGCACCCGGATGCCGGTGGCGCGCGTGAACTCCGCGGCCGCCGCCTCGCACCAGCCGGAGTCGGTGCTGCAAAGCGCGTTGACCGTGCCTTGCGCGCGGGCGTCTGTCGCCGCCAGGAGTCCCAGCAGGGCGCCGACGACGGCAAGAGGTCTGGAAACGAAGCGGCGCATGGCGTATCCCGGGTTTCACGAAGGAAACCGCAGGATAGCGCCTGGCGGCGCCCGCTCAGCGCGGCGTGCCCGAGGTGATGCCGGCCATCCCGGTCGACTGGCCGATCGACTCGGTGTTCGTCGGGTGCGACGCCTCGACCGCGCCCTTGTAGACCTCTTCGCGCGTGAGCTGCGACCTGACCGGCGCCGCCGCGGTGGACTCGCCGACGGACTCCGTGGCAGCCGGGCGTGCCGCCGCCCTGGCGCCCGCGCTCACCTGGGGATCGGGCGCCGAGTTGTTGGTCTGCATCGGACGATAGTCCGAGCCGTCCGACTGCGCGCTCGCGGTCATCGAAGCGAAGGCAGCGAGGGTTGCGAAAGCGCCAAGAGCGATGACTTTGACGGATGCATGCATGAGGATCTCCTGGAGTTGCACAGGCCCCACGCCCCGCGCCGTGCCATGGGCGGCGCGTGGAGCCTGTTGCCACTCTAGGCCGCCAGTCTGAGACGGGAATGAGCGAAGAATGAGTTCAGGATGAGCCCGGCAGGTACACCCGCGCCCGCAGGCCCGCGCCATCGGACCGGTTCGCGAGCACGATGCGCAGGCCATTTCGCAGCGCGGCCGCCTGCGCGATGGCCAGGCCCAGTCCGCTGCCGCCGGCCGGCGCGCCCGCCACGCGGAAGAAGCGGTTGAAGACACGCTCGAGCTGGTCGGCCGGAATGCCCGGCCCGTCGTCGAGCACGTCGACCACCGGATGTCCATCGACCAGGTGCAGCCGGACGTCGACCACGCCGCCTTCCGGCGCATAGCGCACGGCGTTGTCGATGAGGTTGTCGAACACGCTGCGCAGCTCGGCCGGGGGCGCCAAGATGAGCGGCGCGATGCCGCCTTCGAAGCCCACGTCGATGCGCCGCTGGTCGGCCAGGACCATCAGCTGGCCCACGCTGTCGCGCAGCAGCGTCGCCACGTCGACCGGTCCACGCGCGCTCGCCGCGGGCGCATCCTGGCGCGACAGCCGCAGCAATTGCTCGATGAGATGCTGGGCGCGCTTGACGCCGCTTTCGAGCTGGGCGAAGCGTTCGACAGCCACGCCGGCCGGCACGTGGGCGCGCAGATTCTCGATCTGCAGGCCGATCGCGGCCATCGGCGTGCGCAGCTCGTGCGCCGCGTCCTGCATGAAGCGACGCTGCGTCGAAAGCGCATTGCGCAGCCGGCCGAGAAGGCTGTTGAAGGCGATGACCAGCGGCGCGATCTCCTCCGGCACGCTGGCGATGGGGACCTCGGCCGGATCGCCCTCGTTCTGCGCCGCCACATCGCGCGCGACGGCGCGCAGCGAGCGCGAGGCGGCCGACACGATGAACAGCAGGATCAGCAGCGTGACGGGCAGCATCACCAGGATCGGCAGGCTCTCCAGCAGCGCGCGGCGCACGATGCGGTTGCGGCGGAAGCTGTCGTTCTGCACCACCTGCACGCGCGGCATGTCCGCGAGCGTTCCGGCCTCGGCGGTGTAGACGCGCCAGGCGTCCTCCCTCCGGGTGCCGGTGCGCACGTCGCTGAAACCCGGCTCCGCCTGCAGCGCCAGGTCGAGCCCGGGCCACGAGGAGTCGAGCAGCGTGCGGTCGTCCGCGCTCCAGATCTGGACGACGAAGCTGCCGCGGCGGATGGCGTCATCGCCGGAGGCAGGCTGCAAGGCCGGAGGCCGGCCGTGGCTCGCGTGCGAATCGGCCACCAGGCGCATCTGGTCGTCCATGAAGTTGTTGACCAGCCGGCCGTAGGCCCCGTACGAGAGCCAGACCGTGGCCGCGATCGCCACCAGGTGCAGCGCAACGAGCCACAGCAGCAGCCGTCCGCGCAGCGACCGGAGCCGAAAGGGCGCCCTCACGCCGGAACGACCCGCCAGCCGAGCCCGCGCACGTTGCGTATCGCCTCGGCGCCGAGCTTGCGCCGCATGCCGTGGATCACGACGTCGATCGCATTGCTGGTGACCTCCTCGCCCCAGCCGTAGATGCGGTCCTCGAGCTGCTCGCGCGACAGGATCGCGCCGGGGCGCTCCAGCAGCGCGTGCAGCAGCGCGAACTCGCGCGCGGTCAGGACCTCGCGCACGCCGTTGACGATCACGTCGCGCGTGGTGAGGTCGAGCTGGAGCGCCGCGGTGCCGATCACCGAGTGCGCCGCGCCATCGCGGCGCCGCACCACGGCGCGCATGCGCGCCAGCAGCTCGCGCAGTTCGAAGGGCTTCAGCAGGTAGTCGTCGGCGCCGAGGTCGAGGGTCTGGATGCGGTCGTCGAGCCCGTCGCGCGCGGTGAGCACCAGCACCGGCGTGGCGTCGCCGCGCTTGCGCGCGCGGCGCAGGACTTCGGTGCCGTCTTCCTGGGGCAGACCGAGGTCGAGCAGCACGCAGGTGTAGCCGCCGTCGGCCAGGGCGCTGTGCGCCAGCGCACCGTCGCGCACCCAGTCGACCGACCATCCGGCGTTGTCGAGCGCATGCACGAGGCTGCGGCCGATCATTTCGTCGTCTTCCACGAGCAAGGCGCGCACAGGGTCTCTCCTTGGGTCCGACACACCGTTCCTGTCGAGACTACGCCTGATTTCTTAGGCATGCATGAGGGCTAGCTTCCATCCGAATGCCACAGGCTTTCAAGGCAGCGCAAGCAACGGCGGCAGCCGCTCGGCGAGCGTGTCGATGACCACCCGCGTCTTCTGCGGCAACGCGCGCGCCTGCGGCCACACGGCATTCAGTTCGTAGCCATAGGGCTGCGCCTCCTCGAAGACACGGACCAGCGCACCGGCGGCCAGTGCCTCGGCGGCCAGCCAGATCGGCAGGCGCGCCAGCCCCACACCATCGATGGCGGCCATGGCACTGACTTCCAGGCTGTCGCAGCTGAAGGGGAAGCGGGCCGGCACCTCGAACTCGACGATGCGGCCCTGCGCGTCGTGGAAGCGCCAGGGATGCGGCCAGCCCTCCCGCGCATAGCCGACGAAGCTGTGCGCCGACGCGCTGGCCACCAGTTCCGCGAAGCCTGAGGGACGGCCGTGCTTCGCGAGATAGCCCGGTGCCGCATAGATGCCGATCCACTGCCGGCCCAGCAGCCGCGCCGACAGCGTGGCGCTGTCGCCCAGCGGGCCGCTGCGGATCGCCAGGTCCATGCCTTCCTCGACCAGATCGACGCGGCGGTCGCTGAACGACACGTCAAACGCCAGCTCCGGATGCTGCCGGCCCAGTTCGAGCAGCAGCGGTGCGATGCGGGCCCGGCCGATCAGCGCCGGCATGGTGATGCGAACGCGCCCCTTCGGCGTCCGCCGACCGGCCTCGACCGCCGCATCGGCCGCATCGAGCTCGGCCAGCGCGCGGCGGCAGCGCTCGTAGTAGGCCTGGCCGTCTTCGGTGAGGCTCTGGCTGCGCGTGGTGCGGTGGAACAGCCGTGTGCCCAGCCGCGCTTCGAGCCGCGCCACGCTCTTGCCCACCGCGGAACGGGTCAGGTGCAGGCGCTCGGCTGCCAGCGCGAAATTGCCGGCATCGACTGCCGCCACGAAGGCCTCGACGCCATTCAGACGTTCACTCATTGGTTCCCTTTAGTCCCCATTCAATAGAAAAAATGGCGTCACTGCGGAGCACAGAGATTCAATAGCATGAGCTTTTCATTGCTCCACTGCAAGCAACACATGACAAACACCCTGCGCCGCTGGCACATCACCGACTTCGGCCGACAGCATCTTCACTATGCCGAAGGCGACATCCCGCAGCCCGGACCGGGACAGGTCCTGGTCCAGGTCGAAGCCGCCTCCCTCAACTACCGCGACCTGATGCTCGTGGACAACGCCTACGGCTTGACGCCGCCGCTGCCGTTCACGCCCGCCTCGGACATGGCCGGCACGGTGCTCACAGTGGGGGCCGGCGTCACGCCATGGAAAGGCGGTGAACGCGTGATCAGCACCTTCGTCGGCGGCTGGCTGGACGGCACTTCACCCGTCGACGCCACCCCGATGGGCGGCCCCGGCCCGGGCATGCTGGCGTCGCACGTGCTGCTGGACGCACGCTGGGTCGTGGCCGCGCCTGCGACGCTCGGCGCGGCGCAGGCCTCGACCCTGCCCTGCGCCGCCCTCACGGCCTGGTTCGCTCTGGTGGAGACCGGCGCATTGCACGCCGGGCAGACCGTGCTGATCCACGGCACGGGCGGCGTGGCGCTGTTCGGCCTGCAGTTCGCGCGCATGCACGGCGCGCAGGCGATCGTGGTGTCGGGCAGCGCGGCCAAGCGGCAGAAGGCGCTCGCGCTGGGCGCCGCCCATGCCCTGGCGCGCGACGGCGACTGGCCGGCCGAAGTGCGCCGGCTGACCGACGGCCGCGGCGCGGAACATGTGCTGGAGCTGGTCGGCGGCGCCAACCTCGGGCGTTCGCTGGAAGCCGTGGCGCAGGAAGGCCGGATTTCGGTGATCGGCGTGCTGGAAGGCGGCGGGATGAGCGGCTCGGCCTTTCACGCGATCCGCAGCCGCGCCGTGATCCAGGGCATCAGCGTGGGTCATGCGCGCGCGCTCGAACGGATGGTGCGTGCCGTCGACCTGAACCGACTCGAACCCGTGATCGCCGCGGAATACGACATCCAGGATGTGCCGGCCGCCTTCGCGCACCTGGCGCAGGGCGCGTTCGGCAAGGTGGTCGTGCGCTTTTGAGCCCCCGCGCTCAGAACTTCTCGCCAACGCCCAGGTAGCGCCACTGCCCGACCGGCAGGTTGCCCAGCACCACGTGGCCGATGCGGATGCGCTTCAGGCCCACGACCTTGAGCCCGACCTGCTCGCACATGCGGCGGATCTGGCGCTTCTTGCCTTCGGTCAGCACGAAGCGCAACTGCTCGGGGTTCTGCCAGTCGACCTTGGCCGGCTTCAGTGGCTGGCCGTCCAGGCTCAGGCCGTGGCGCAGCCGGGCCAGTTCCTCGCGCGGAAAGGCGGCTTGCGAGTTCTGCGCCACCGGGCCGTAGGAGACCCGCACCAGGTATTCCTTCTCGATGCCCGAGTCCTCTCCGATCAGCTGACGCGCCACCCGGCCATCCTGCGTCAGCACCAGCAGGCCGACCGAGTCGATGTCGAGCCGGCCGGCGGGCGCCAGGCCGCGAAGCTGCGGCGGCGAGAAGCGGTTGCGGCTCGGGTCCTCGCGCCAGTGGGTGCGCGGGTTGATCAGCACGATCGCCGGCTCGTGGCCGTCCTCGGCCTGGCCGCTGACGTAGCCCATCGGCTTGTGCAGCAGGATCGTGACCTGCTGCTGTTGCTGGTTCTGCGCCTTCTTGTCGACTTCGATGCGGTCGGCGGGCAGCACCTTGACGCCCATTTCGGCCACCTGGCCATTGACCTTGACCCAGCCCTGGGCGATCCAGTCGTCGGCCTCGCGGCGCGAACACAGGCCCAGCTCGGCCATGCGCTTGTTGAGACGGGAGGGTGCGGGGATATCGGGCATGGGGACGTCTGGCTGGGGTTCGGATCGCGCTTCCCGCGGAAACGGCAGGCTCGGCGGAGCATTCTCCGCCATTCGCGCGGTCCGGGCGGACCGGCGACAGCGCCCTCGGCGCCGTGCGTTTTTCACGCAAGCCGCGACTGTTGCAACCGGGGGCGCCGCGGCGTGAATTCCTTGCTGTGCGGGCGCGCATCGGGTGCGTACAACCGGTCCCATGAACTGAGCAAGGGGCGCACCATGGACACCGATGCCATCGCACTGATCGTCGACGAACCGATCGCCGGCCATTTCTACTGGGTGCTGCAGAAGCAGGACGGCGGCGACTGCCGGCCGATCGACGCCGCCGAGGGCCCGATGCCCACCTACGGCGCGGCCATGATGGCCGGGATCGCGGCGCTGCAGCGGCGCGCCGATGCGCGCGGGCCCGACGCGCGCGACCTCCCGATCGTCACCGCCTACGTGGACCCGCGAGAGGATTTCGGGCCGCCCGCGATCCACTGACGCGGCTCGAACTCTCGGTTCGAGACGGCGGGCATCTCCAATCGCGAGCCCTGGGCACCTCTCGTTGGGGCACACTCCCGGCGCATGTGCGCCGCACCGCGGTGCCCGAACGACGAGACTCCCCGATGATCCGAAAGCTGCTCACCATCGCCGCCCTGGCGCTGGCATTCACCGCCGCGCAGGCCCAGCCCTACCCCGCCAAGCCGGTGCGCCTGATCGTGCCCTTCCCGCCCGGCGGCGGCACCGACATCCTGTCGCGGCTGGTCGCCAACAAGCTCACCGAGACCAGCAAGTGGACCGTGGTGCCCGACAACCGCGCCGGTGCCGGCGGCACCATCGGCATTGCCGAGGCGGTGCGTGCGGCGCCCACCGGCTACGACATGGTGATGGGCCAGAAGGACAACATGGTGGTCGCGCCCTGGCTCTACAAGAACCTCAGCTACGACCCGACCAAGGACCTGACGGCCGTGGCGCACGTGGCCTACACGCCGGTGGTGATCGTCACCCGCAGCGAGTCGAAGTTCAAGACGCTGGCCGACGTCGTCGCCGCCGCGCGCGCGGCACCCGACTCGATCACCTACGGCTCGCCCGGCAACGGCACCACCATCCACCTGGCCGGCGAGATCTTCAAGACCGCCGCCGGCATCAAGATGCGCCACGTGCCCTACAAGGGCTCCAACGCCGCGATGATGGACGTGCTGGCCGGCAACGTCGACCTGATGGTGTCGTCGCTGCCTTCGGCCATGGGGCAGATCAAGTCGGGCAAGCTGCGGCCGCTGGCCGTGACCTCGGCGCGCCGCAGCAGCTCGCTGCCCGAAGTGCCCACGGTGGCCGAGCTGGGCTACAAGGACTTCGACGTCAGCACCTGGTATGGCCTCTTCATGCCCGCGGGCACGCCGAAGGACATCGTCGCCACCGTCAACGCCGAGGTCAACAAGCTGCTCGCGACCCCCGAAATGAAGGCCGCGATCGTGGCCCAGGGCGCCGAGCCGCAGGCGATGACACCGGAACAGCTCGAAGCCCTGCTCAAGACCGACTACCAGAAGTGGCGCGGCATCGTGCAGGCCTCTGGAGCGGTCATCGAGTAACACCCCCAGGTTGGCTCACTGCGTGTAGCCGCCCACCCCCTTGCAGGGGGCAACACCAGCGGCCTGGCAGAGCCAGATCCGCGGTGTTCCACGAAGGGGCCTGGCTGCGCCGGCCGGGGCGGGGTCAGTCCCGAATATCTGCGACGGGGTTGGTGCCGAAGTCGGGGCGTTGCAGGAATTTGAGGATCTTGGCGGCCGCCGACGCGGGCGTGTCGAGCAGGCCGTCGGCCTTGAGTTTCTCGAAGCGCACGCGGTCCGGGAACATCTCGGCCTCGCTCTCGCGCAGGGCGACCTGCATGTCGGTGTCGATGATGCCGGGCGCCAGCGACACGATGCGCGCGCCGCGGGTCGCCGCCTTCTCCTCGAGCGCCACGGCACGCGAGAAGTGGTCCATGCCGGCCTTGGCCGCGCAATAGGGCGCCTGGCTGCCCATCGCGTTGCGGCCCAGGCCGGACGAGATATTGAGCACCTTGCGGTCGGCGCGCCAGGTCTTGGTCGCGCCAAGGAAAGCAGACGCCAGCAGCATGGGCGCCTCCAGCCCGACGCGCAGCGCCTGCGCGAGCTCGCCCGCCACCGCCTCCGACAGCGGGCGCGGGCGGCCGACCGTGCCGGCGTTGTTGATCAGGGTGGCGCTGTCGAAGGCGCCGGCCTCGAGCCCTTGCAGCCAGGCGGCCAGCCGCGCCGCGGCCGGCACCGGGTCGCAGAGGTCCAGTTGCCACTGTTCGAGTTCGGCGCCGGCTTCGCGGGCGCGGGCGGCGAGTTGCTCATCGCTCTGGCGGGAAATGCACAGCAGGCGCTGGCCCGGTTGCAGCAGCTGCTCGGCCATGGCGCGGCCGAGGCCGCGGGAAGCGCCGGTGATGATGGTGAGGCGGGATGAAATCATGGTGGTTTCGTGGATTTTCGTGAGCTAAGGCGCGCCGGCGGCTGTTGCGCCCTTCCCGGCCCTTCCAATGGTATCGGCGGCTGACTAGAATCGGCCCGCCTCCACACCCTCTCGGTCATGCCCACCCACTACCAAGCGGCAAGCGAGCCGAGCCACTTCGCCAAGCGCTTCGGTCTCGCTTGCAGTCCGGAGGCCTCGCTGATCCGCCCGGGCCAGCAGGGTTGGTTCGTGCGGCGCCCTCGCGCCGACGGCACGGCAAAGAACCCCTTGGCCGGCTTCGAGATCGCCCCCGGACGCTGGGGCCTGATCCCGCTGTTCAGCAAGGACGGCCAGGATCTCCACACCCACGAGGCGCGCAGCGAGACCGCCTTCGCCGAGCGCAATTTCTACCAGCCCTGGAAGCGCGGCCATCGCTGCGTGATCCTCGCCGATGCCGTGTTTCAGGCCGGTGACAGCGACGACTCGATCGTGCGCGTGTCGCGCATCGACGGCCAGCCGCTCGCGCTGGCCGGCCTCTGGAACGGCTGGCGCTCGCCGGCCGGCGAGTGCGTCGAGAGCTTCGCGCTCCTGACTTTCGGCTTGCCAGGCCATCCAGAGCAGCGCCGCACCGCCATCCTGCGGGATGCCTGGATCGACGACTGGCTGCATTGCCCGGTGGAGGAAACCGCGGCCTACCTGCGCCCCTACATCGACGAGAAGCTGGCGCGGGACACGCTGCCGGTCGACGTCGCGGGCTTGCCGCTCTAGGCCGGCGCCGGGCCGCCAGCGCGGCGAAGTCCGCGCTTCGCGTGGACGGGCGGCCTGCTGCGACCCCCCTCGGGGGGCAGCGACCCACACGCAGTGGGGGAGCGTGGGGGCTAATCCGCCAAGCGCAGCGCCTCGATCAGTCCGGCGATGTTGCCGACCTCGAGCTTCTCGTAGATCGCCTGGATCTGGTTGCGCACGGTGGCCGGCGAACGGGTCAGCGTCTGCGCGATCTCCTTGTGGGTATCGCCCTTGGCGATCAGCTTGGCGATGGTGAACTCGCGTGCGGTCAGGCCGTCGGCGCGGCAGCGCGGCCGGGCCTTGAGGAACAGCAGCTGCTGTTCGATGCGCGCGTCCACCACCAACGCGCGGCCGCGAAAGCGCTCGCCGTTCTGCTGGAAATGGGCCGACAGCTCGGCCGGCAGCCGGCGCTCCTGCCAATCGTCCCATTCCTCGCCCGCGAGCGCCGCGAAGCGCGCATCGACGTGGTAGACGACGCCGCGCAGATCGGCGATCGCGCTGCCGCGGGCCACTGCGCCCGGCTCCACCGGACTGAGGCGCTCCAGGTGCATCTTGCGGTTGATCGCCAGCGCCTCCATCACGTGGGGCGCCAGCAGCTCGAGCCGGGCGATCTCCTCGGGCGTGTAGCCGGCATCGCGGTCGGCCCGATAGAGCAGGATCCAGTGGGCGAATCGGGTCGACGGGTCGATGACCGTGGTCGCCAGCATGTTCTCGATCTCGAAGCGCCGCATGACGTCGCGGATCTCGCGCTGGCCAGGCTCGCAGAACCAGCTGTCGAGGCTGAAGCCGCGCGTCGCCCGCGGCTGGGCGAACATGCCCGCGACCGCCGTGTCCAGGTGCTTCACCGGCTCGTAGGCCGTCAGCATGTCGGGCGATTTGTTGTGCAGGTGCACGGTGTGGATATCGGGTCCGTCCTGCGAGGGGGCCGCGGTGCCCCATAGCGAGGAGTCGAAAGGCAGCACCCCCTTGACGAGATCGAGCGCCGCATCCTGGAAGTCGGCGATCGGCAGCTCCTGGGCCATGCGGTAGAGCCGCAGGAGCAATTGGCTGTAGCGCTGCAATTCGTCAAGTGTTTCCATCTGTGCGTGTTGTTGTGGTTGGAAATGTTGCGGGTGGATTGTCCATGCCGGCCGGCAGGCACGCTCGGGCTGGGCTAAGGCACGCCCATCCCTGCGGTCCCGCTCGCGCGCAGCGCCGCCAGGTCGAGCACGCGCAGCCCGCCATACTCGACCCGGATGGCGCCCTGCGCCTGCAGCGTGCGCAAGGCCTCGTTGACCCGCTGGCGCGACAGCCCGATCAGGTAGGCCAGCTCCTGCTGCGTGATGCGCAGCAGCTCGCCCACGCCGGGAAACAGCACCGGGTTGAACAGCGCCGCGAGATTGCGCGCCACGCGCGCGTCGGGGTCGTTGAGGCGATCGGTCTCGCGCGCCGCGATGAACTGGGCCAGCCGCTCGTTGAGCTGGTTCATCACGAAGCGGTTGAAGCCGATCGAGTGGTCGAGCAGCCAGTGGAAATCATCGATCGGCAAACCCGCCACCACGCTGTGCCGCAGCGCCTGGACGTTGTAGCGGTAGGGCTCGCGCTTGAGCACCGTGCCCTCGCCGAACCAGCCGCCCGGCGGCAGGCCGCTGTACGTCATCGAGGTGCCGTCGGCGTTGTCGTTGCTCATCTTGAGCAGGCCCGCGACGACGCCGAACCAGTAGGTCGGCGGCCGGCCGATGCGGCAGACGAGGTCGCCCGGCTCGGCATCGCTGACCACCACGGCCGCCTCGGCGCGGCGGCGCTCGGCGGGCGTGAGCGGGTGCATCCAGGGGATGTTGTCGAGCTCGCCGCCGCTGGCCGGGCGCACCCGGTCACGGATCGAGGAAGTGCCGCTGTCAGTGCCGACGTGCATCGGGAAACTCCGGAGAGTGTTGTCCCTAGGATTGTCGTTGAAACGACAAGTTGGCGTCAAAGTTGGTCCTAAAGTCCGCCCATCGTGCAGACCACCGCCACCACTTTTCCTCGCCTTCTGCTGAGCCATGCCGCGCAGCAGCCCGACGCACCCGCCGTGCGCGAGAAGGATCTCGGCATCTGGCAGACCTGGAGTTGGGGGGCCGCGGCGCGCGAGGTGCGCGAGCTGGCCTGCGGCCTCGCCAGCCTGGGCTTCAAGGCCGGCGACAACCTCGCGATCGTCGGCGCCAACCGGCCGCATCTCTACCTCGCGGTGGTCGCGGCGCAATGCCTGCGCGGCGTGCCGGTGCCGCTCTACCAGGACGCGGTGGCCGCCGAGATGGTCTTCATGCTGCAGGACGCAGCGATCGAGTTCGTGATCGCCGAGGACCAGGAGCAGGTCGACAAGCTGCTCGAATGCCGCGAGACCGCACCGGCGATCCGCCACATCATCTACGACGATCCGCGCGGCCTGCGCCACTACGACCAGCCGGGCGTCCTGGGCTACGAGCAGCTGTGCGAACTGGGCCGGGCCTGGGACGCGGCGCATCCGGGCTTCTTCGAGCAGAGCGTGGCGAGCGGCGAGCCCGGCGACGTCGCCGTGATCCTCTACACCTCGGGGACCACCGGGCGGCCCAAGGGCGTGTGCCAGACCCATTCGAGCTTCATCGCGGCGGGTCGTGGCGGCGTCGAGACCGACAAGCTGGGCCCCGGCGACAACATCATGAGCTACCTGCCGATGGCCTGGGTCGGCGACCACCTGTTCTCGGTGGCGCAGTGGCTGGTCGGCGGCTTCACGCTCAACTGTCCCGAGTCGGCCGAGACCGTGATGAACGACATGCGCGAGATCGGGCCGAGCTACTACTTCGGCCCGCCGCGCACCTTCGAGGGCCTGCTGACGGCCGTGTCGATCCGCATGGAGGACGCCGCCGCGCCCAAGCGCTGGCTGTACGCGAAGTTCATGGCGCTGGCGCGGCGCGTGGGCGCCGACATCCTCAACGGCGCGCCGGTCGGCTTCGGCGACCGCGTGCTGTACGGACTCGGCAACCTGATGGTCTACGGGCCGCTGCGCAACGTGCTGGGCATGAGCCGCATCCGCGTGGCCTACACCGCGGGCGCGGCGATCGGCCCCGACCTGTTCCGTTTCTACCGCTCGATCGGCGTCAACCTGAAGCAGTTCTACGGCCAGACCGAGACCTGCGCCTACGTCTGCCTCCAGCAGGACGGCAAGGTCAAGCTGCAGACCGTGGGCAGCGCGGCGCCCGGCATCGAGCTGCGCATCGCCGACGACGGCGAGGTGCTGGTGCGCGGCGTGTCGGTGCTGAAGGAATACTACAAGCGGCCCGACGCGACCGCCGAGGTGCTCGATGCCGACGGCTACTTCCACACCGGCGACGCCGGCGTGCTCGATGCCGAAGGGCATCTGCGCATCATCGACCGGGCCAAGGACGTGGGCCGGATGCGCGGCGGCGCGATGTTCGCGCCCAACTACATCGAGAACAAGCTCAAGTTCTTCCCGCAGATCAAGGAAGCGGTGTGCTTCGGCGACCAGCGCCAGGAAGTCTGCGCCTTCATCAACATCGACTTCGAGGCGGTGGGCAACTGGGCCGAGCGGCGCGGACTGGCCTACGGCGGCTACGTCGACCTCGCGGGCAAGCCCGAAGTGCTGACGCTGGTGGCCGAGTGCATCGCCCAGGTCAACGCCGACCTGGCGAGCGAGGAAGGCATGGACGACACGCAGATCGCGCGCTTCCTGGTGCTGCACAAGGAACTCGACCCGGACGACGACGAACTCACGCGCACGCGCAAGGTGCGGCGCGGCTTCATCGCCGACAAGTATGCGGTGCTGGTCGAGGCGCTGTATGCCGGCAAGACGGAGCAGTTCATCCAGACGCAGGTCAAGTTCGAGGACGGCCGCACCGGCGCGGTCAGCGCGACCTTGAAGATCGTCGAGGCCAAGCGCTTCCCCCCCATGAAGGCAGCGGCATGAACGGCAGGAAAGTCGGCGAGGTCATCCTCGATGTGCAGAACATTTCCCTGAGCTTCGGCGGCGTGAAGGCGCTGACCGACATCAGCTTCGACGTCCGCGAGCACGAGGTGCGCGCGATCATCGGGCCCAACGGCGCCGGCAAGAGCTCGATGCTCAACTGCATCAACGGCGTCTACCAGCCGCAGCAGGGCCAGATCACTTTCCGCGGCCAGCACTTCAGGCACATGAACTCGCGCCAGGTGGCCGAGATGGGCGTGGCGCGCACCTTCCAGAATCTGGCGCTGTTCAAAGGCATGAGCGTGCTCGACAACATCATGACCGGGCGCAACCTCAAGATGAAGAGCGGACTGCTGGCCCAGGCGCTGCGCTGGGGGCCGGCTCAGCGCGAGGAGATCGCGCAGCGCGAGTTCGTCGAACGCATCATCGACTTCCTCGAGATCCAGCTGCATCGCAAGACGCCCGTGGGCCGCCTTCCCTACGGCCTGCAGAAGCGCGTCGACCTCGGCCGCGCGCTGGCGATGGAGCCGCAGGTGCTGCTGCTCGACGAGCCGATGGCCGGCATGAACGTGGAGGAGAAGCAGGACATGAGCCGCTTCATCCTCGACGTCAACGACGAGTTCGGGACCACCATCGTGCTGATCGAGCACGACATGGGCGTGGTGATGGACATCTCGGACCGCGTGGTGGTGCTGGACTACGGCAAGAAGATCGGCGACGGCACGCCCGACGAGGTTCGCAACAACGAGGACGTGATTCGCGCGTACCTGGGCACGGAGCACTGACGATGGGCTTTTTCCTTGAAACCCTGTTCGGCGGCCTGATGGCCGGCATGCTCTACGCCCTGGTGGCGATCGGCTTCGTGCTGATCTTCAAGGCCTCGGGCGTCTTCAACTTCGCGCAGGGCGCGATGGTGCTGTTCGCGGCGCTCACGATGGCCCGCTTCGCCGAATGGATCCCGCGCTGGACTGGCCTCGAGAACATGCTGCTGGTCAATCTGCTGGCGGCCTGCGTGGCGGCCGCGGCGATGGTCGTCGTGGCCTGGCTGGTCGAGCGGCTGGTGCTGCGCCACCTGGTGAACCAGGAAGGCATCACGCTGCTGATGGCGACGCTGGGCATCAGCTACTTCCTCGACGGCGCCGGCCAGTTGCTGTTCGGCAGCAGCACCTACAAGATCGACGTCGGCATGCCGAAGGACCCGATGATCGTGCTGGAAGACACCTTCCAGGGCGGCCTGCTGCTGAGCAAGGAAGACCTCTACGCCGCGGGCATGGCGGCGGTGCTGGTGGTGCTGCTGTCGCTGTTCTTCCAGAAGACCAAGACCGGCCGGGCCCTGCGTGCGGTGGCCGACGATCACCAGGCCGCGCAGTCGATCGGCATTCCGCTGTCGCGCATCTGGGTGATCGTGTGGTCGGTCGGCGGCCTGGTCGCGCTGGTGGCCGGGATCATCTGGGGCTCCAAGCTCGGCGTGCAGTATTCGATCTCGCTGGTGGCGCTCAAGGCCTTTCCGGTGGTGATCCTCGGCGGCCTGACCTCGGTGCCGGGCGCCATCCTCGGCGGGCTCATCATCGGCGTCGGCGAGAAGCTGTCCGAGATCTACATCGGGCCGATGGTCGGTGGCGGGATCGAGAACTGGTTCGCCTACGTGCTGGCATTGGCTTTCCTGCTGGTCCGCCCGCAGGGTTTGTTCGGCGACAAGATCATCGACCGCGTCTAGGGCTCAAGAACATGTTCTATCGCGAAAACGGTCAGTTCAAGACCAGCTACCAAAGCGACCTGCAGATCTTCCCGGTCGCGCAGGACCGCATCGCGCTCGCCCTGTTTGCACTGGTGGCTTTCGTCGCCGTGCCGATGCTGGCCAGCGACTACCTGTTCCGGGCCGTGCTGGTGCCCTTCCTGATCCTGTCGCTGGCGGCCATCGGGCTCAACGTGCTGGTCGGCTACTGCGGACAGATCTCGCTCGGCACCGGGGCCTTCATGGCGGTCGGGGCCTATGCGGCCTACAACCTGAACGTGCGCATCGAGGGCATGCCCCTGCTGCTGTCGCTGATCGGCGGCGGGCTCTGCGCGATGGTCTTCGGCATCCTGTTCGGCATTCCGAGCCTGCGCATCCGCGGGCTCTATCTGGCGGTGGCGACGCTGGCGGCGCAGTTCTTCGTCGACTGGTTCACCAACCGCGTGGCCTGGGTCACGAACGGCTCCTCCTCGGGCTCCGTCAGCATCTCGGCCCTGAGCCTGTTCGGCCTTCCGCTCGACACGCCGGCGCGCAAGTACCTGCTGTGCCTCTCGCTCCTGGTGCTGCTCGGGCTCGCGGCCAAGAACCTGGTGCGCGGCGCCATCGGCCGCGAATGGATGGCGATGCGCGACATGGACGTGGCGGCCGCGGTGATCGGCATCCGCCCGGTCTACGCCAAGCTCAGCGCCTTCGCGGTGAGTTCCTTCATCGTCGGCGTGGCCGGCGCGCTGTGGGGATTCGTGCACCTGGGGTCCTGGGAGCCGGCGGCCTTCGGCATCGACAAGTCCTTCCAGCTGCTGTTCATGGTGATCATCGGCGGGCTCGGATCGATCGTCGGCGCGGTGTTCGGCGCCGCCTTCATCGTGCTGCTGCCGCTGTTCCTGAACCTGGTGCCGCACTGGCTCGGCCTGTCGATCTCGACCGGTACCGCCTCCTTTCTCGAACACATGATCTTCGGCGCGCTGATCGTCTTCTTCCTGATCGTCGAGCCGCATGGCCTGGCGCAGCTGTGGTCCACCGCACGGCAGAAGCTGCGCCTGTGGCCCTTCCCCCATTGACCGCATCGATTCCGCACCCCGTCCATTCAACAACAGGAGACAACGCATGAAGTTCCAGTCCATTGCCCTCGCGGCGGCCATCGCGGCTGCCGGGCTGTCGTCCGCGATGCTGCCGACGCCCGCCCAGGCCCAGGCGGCGGGCGAGCAGTTCATTCCGCTCTTGGTCTACCGCACCGGCCAGTTCGCGCCGCTGGGCATCCCCTGGGCCGACGGCAAGCAGGACTACCTGAAGCTGGTGAATGCGCGCGACGGCGGCGTCAACGGCGTCAAGCTGGCGTACGAGGAATGCGAGACCGCCTACGACGCCGCCAAGGGCGTCGAGTGCTACGACCGGCTGAAGGCCAAGGGCACCGGCGCCTCGGGCTTCGACCCCCAATCGACCGGCATCACCTTCGCGGTCACCGACAAGGCCTTCAACGACAAGGTCTCGATCGAGACCATGGGCTACGGGCTCTCGCAGTCGGTCGACGGCACGGTGTTCGAATGGAACTTCCCGCTCCTGGGCACCTACTGGACCGCCACCGACGTGATCCTGCAGGACATCGCCAAGAAGGAGAAGGGCAGCCTCAAGGGCAAGAAGATCGCGCTGGTCTATCACGACTCGCCGTACGGCAAGGAGCCGATCCTGCTGCTGCAGAAGCTGGCGGCGCAGGACGGTTTCGAGCTGTCGCTGTTCCCGGTCACGCCGCCCGGCGTCGAGCAGAAGTCGACCTGGCTGCAGATCCGCCAGCAGCGCCCCGACTACGTGCTGTTCTGGAGCGCGGGCGTGATGACGCCCGCCGGCATCCGCGAGGCACAGGCCAGCGGCTTTCCGCGCGAGAAGATGTACTCGGTCTGGTGGGCCGGCTCCGACCACGACGTGAAGGACATCGGCGCGGGCGCCAAGGGCTACAACACGGTGACGATCCACAACAGCGCGTCGCGCGACAAGGTGCACGACGACCTGAAGAAGTTCGTCTACGACAAGGGCCAGGGCTCGGCGCCGAGCACCAGCGAGATCGGCGTGATGGCGCACACCCGGGGCATGATGATCGCGATGCTGCAGGTCGAGGCGATCCGCGCCGCGCAGGAGAAGTTCGGCAAGGGCAAGGCGCTGACGTCCGAGCAGGTGCGCTGGGGCTACGAGAACCTCGACCTGACGGCCGACAAGCTCAAGGCGCTTGGCTTCGGCGAGATCATGCGGCCGGTCAAGACCTCCTGCAGCAACCACATGGGCACCGACTGGGCCCGCGTCGCGCAATGGGACGGATCGAAGTGGATGGTGCAGCCCGACTGGTACCAGGCACGCAAGGCCAACCTCGACCCGCTGGTGGCGGAGTACTCGGCCAAGTACGCCAAAGACAAAAACATCAAGCCGCGTTCCTGTTCATGACCACCCCCGTTGCTTGCTCACTTCGTGTAGCAGCCTCCCCCCTCGAGGGGGCAACACCAGCGGCCCGGCAAAGCCGGTTCCGCGGTGTTCCCCGAACGGGCATCGCTTCGCTTGCCGTCCTCAAGCCTTCATGATCTCCGGACAACGTCATCCATGACCAGCGTCACCGCATCCACCCCTTCCGCAGCGCCGCCGCTGCTGGACGTCAATGGCATCGAGGTCATCTACAACCATGTGATCCTGGTGCTCAAGGGCGTCTCGCTCACGGTGCCCGAGGGCGGCATCGTCGCGCTGCTGGGCGGCAACGGCGCCGGCAAGACGACCACGCTGCGCGCCGTATCGAATCTGCTGGCGGGCGAACGCGGTGCGGTGACCAAGGGCACGATCCAGCTGCGCGGCGAGCGCATCGAGGCGCTCTCGCCCGCGGAGCTGGTGAAGCGCGGCCTGGTCCAGGTGATGGAGGGGCGCCACTGCTTCGCCCACCTGACGATCGAGGACAACCTGATGACCGGCGCCTACACGCGCAGCGACGGCAAGGCCGCGATCGCGCAGACGCTGGAAAAGGTCTACGCCTACTTTCCGCGCCTGAAGACGCGGCGCACCTCGCAGGCGGCCTACACCTCGGGCGGCGAGCAGCAGATGTGCGCCATCGGCCGCGCGCTGATGGCGAACCCGAACATGGTGCTGCTCGACGAACCCTCGATGGGGCTGGCGCCGCAGATCGTCGACGAGGTGTTCGGCATCGTGAAGGACCTGAACGAGAAGGAAGGCGTGACCTTCCTGCTGGCCGAGCAGAACACCAACATGGCGCTGCGCTATGCCGACTACGGCTACATCCTGGAGAACGGCCGCATCGTGATGGACGGCGAGGCGAAGAGCCTGCGCGAGAACGAGGACGTCAAGGAGTTCTATCTCGGCGTCGGCGGCGCGGACCGCAAGAGCTTCCGCGACGTGAAGAGCTACAAGCGCAGAAAGCGGTGGCTGGCATGAATGTGGCTCGCCACGAATGGGGCAGTGACTTGTTGGATGGGAGCCAACGGCGATGACCGACTACTACGACGCGCTCGAAGCGCGCGACCCCGACGAGCGCGAGCGCGACCTGCTCTCGTCGCTGCCCAAGCAGATCCTGCAGGCACAGACGGCGACCGCGGCCTTCGCGAAGATCCTCGACGGCGTGAAGCCGGCCGAGGTCACGAGCCGTGCCGCGCTGGCGAAGCTGCCGGTGACGCGCAAGTCCGAACTGCTGGCACTGCAGAAGGAGCGCCGCGCGAGCGACCCCTTCGGCGGCTTCTCGGCGATCCGCTTCGGGTCGCGCATGACGCGCGTGTTCGCGAGCCCCGGCACGATCTACGAACCCGAGGGCGAGGCGAGAGACTACTGGCGTACCGCGCGCGCGCTGTACGCGGCGGGCTTCCGCGGCGGCGAGCTGGTGCACAACAGCTTCAGCTACCACATGACCCCCGCCGGCTCGATCATGGAAAGCGGCGCGCACGCGCTCGGCTGCACCGTGTTCGCGGGCGGCACCGGGCAGACCGAGCAGCAGGTGGAGGCGATCGCCGAACTGCGGCCCGCGGGCTACATCGGCACGCCGAGCTTTCTGAAGATCCTGATCGAGAAAGCGGCCGAGAAGAACCTCGCCCTGCCCTCGCTCACCAAGGCGCTGGTGTCGGGCGAAGCCTTCCCGCCAAGCCTGCGCGACTGGATCGCCGAGCGGGGCGTGGCCGGCATGCAGTGCTACGCAAGCGCCGACCTGGGCCTCATCGCCTACGAGACCAGCGCCCGGGAAGGCCTGGTGCTCGACGAAGGCGTGGTCGTCGAGATCGTGCGGCCGGGCACCGGCGATCCGGTGCCGCAAGGAGAGGTCGGCGAAATCGTCGTCACCTCCCTGAATCCCGACTACCCGCTGATCCGCTTCGGCACCGGCGATCTTTCCGCCGTGCTGCCCGGGCACTGCCCCACGGGCCGCACCAACGCACGCATCAAGGGCTGGCTCGGTCGGGCCGACCAGACCACCAAGGTGCGCGGCATGTTCGTTCATCCCGGCCAGGTGGCCGAGATCGCGCGACGCTTTCCCGAAGTGCAGCGGGCGCGGCTGGTGGTCGAGGGCGAGATGGCCGACGACCGCATGACGCTGAAGGTGGAGTGCCCCGCGGCCCCCGAAGGCTTGGCCGGGCGCATCGCCGAGGTGATCCGCGACGTCACCAAGCTGCGCGGCACCGTCGAGCTCGTGGCGCCCGGCAGCCTGCCGAACGACGGCAAGGTGATCGAAGACGCGCGCAGCTACCAATAAGAGGGCAAAGATGGCAAGCTGCCAGCAGGAGCACCGATATGACCATCCATGACCTGTACCAGCAGAAACTGGCGCCCGCCGCCGAGGCGATCCGCCACGTGCGCGACGGCGACCTGATCATCGTCCCCACCGGGGTCGGCGAGCCGCCCGCGCTGCTCACCGCCCTGTCCGAGCAGCGGCTCGACTTCCAGGACGTCAAGGTGGCGCAGATCCTCGCGATGCGCAAGTACGCCTACATTGACCCTGCAACCACGCAGCACGTCCGCCACGTCGCCCTGTTCTTCGGCGGCGCGACCCGCGCGGGCGGGCAGGAAGGCTGGATCGACTTCATTCCGAACTACTTCTCGGAGATCCCGGCGCAGATCGAGCGCGGGCAGATTCCCGCCGACGTGGTCTTCAGCATGGCCTCGCCGATGGACGCCCATGGCTACTTCGCGCTCAGCCTGGGGGCCGACTACACCATGGCGGCCGTCGCCCGGGCACGCGCGGTGGTGCTCGAGGTGAATCCCAACGTGCCCTTCGCGTACGGCAACTGCCACGTCCACATCTCGCAGGTCACGGCGCTGGTCGAAAGCAGCGACCCCGTGCTCGAGGTCGGACTGCCGAAGATCGGCCCCGTGCAGCAAGCCATCGGCAAGCATGTCGCCGACCTGATCGACGACGGCTCGACGTTGCAGATCGGCTACGGCGGCATCCCCGACGCCGTGGTCATGCAACTCACGGGCAAGCGCGACCTCGGCATCCACACCGAGATGCTCGGCGACGGCATCCTGAAGCTGATCGAATCGGGCGCCGTCACCAACCGCCGCAAGAACTACCTGCCCGGCAAGACGGTGGCCACCTTCGCGCTCGGCTCGAACAAGCTGTACCGTTTCATGGACCGCAATCCGGGGGTGGAGATCCACCCGGTCGACTTCACCAACGACCCGTCGCAGGCGGGCCGCAACGACAAGCTGATCGCCATCAACGCCACGCTGCAGATCGACCTGCTGGGGCAGTGCGGCTCGGAAAGCCTGGGCCATGCGCCCTTCTCCGGCACCGGCGGCCAGTCCGACTTCGTTCGCGCCGCCAACCGTTCGCGCGGCGGCAAGGCCTTCATCGTGCTGCCCTCGACCGCCAAGGGCGACACCCTCTCGCGGATCGTCCCCTCGCTCTCGCCCGGCACGCATGTCAGCACGAGCAAGAACGACATCAACTACGTCGTCACGGAATACGGCGTCGCCCAGCTGCGCGGCAAGTCGGCGAAGCAGCGGGCGCAGGAACTGATCGCGATCGCCCATCCGGACTTCCGCGCCGAACTGACCGAACAGGCCAGGCGTTCGAAGCTGCTTTGAGGCTCGGCCACGCGGAGGCCGGCCGTGGCCCCGGCGCAGGTTCAGCGACGATCGCCGGAGATGTAGTGCTGCAGCTGCTCGATGATGAAGGTCTGCTCTGAAATGATGCTCTTGACCAGATCCCCGATCGAGATCAGTCCGACCAGCTTGCCGTTGTCGATGACCGGCAGGTGGCGGATGCGGCTCTGGGTCATCAGCGCCATGCAGTCCTCCGTGGTCTGGTCCGGCCGCACGTAGATCACGGCCGGCGTCATGACATCGCGCAACGGCGTGTCCCTGGACGAACGGGCCAGCAGCACGACCTTGCGCGCGTAGTCGCGCTCGGTCACCATGCCGACGATCCGTTCGCCCTCCATCACGAGAAGCGCACCGACGTTCTTCTCCGCCATCAACGCGACCGCTTCGAACACAGATGCCGAAGGCGCGATCGAATACACGGTCGCATCGCCCTTGGACATGAGAATTTCCGCCACAGTTTTCATGTGTGCATTCTGCGCGGGCCGGGCAGTCGCCACAAGCCGGCGCGAGATACCCGCGCCGGCCGCAACAACATCGACACACCCTCAGGCCGGGCCGGGAAGGCGCCCGACCCCCTCGACCAGCAGCGGCAGCAATTCTTCCGCCTTGCCGTGCAGCACCGCGGTCGCCGAATGGTCGAGCGCCAGCGGCTCGGCGTTGAGCGTGATGAGCTGGCCGCCGTTCACCAGCGCCTGCTGCGGAAGATCCGCGGCGGGGTAGACCACCGCCGTGCTGCCGACCAGCAGGAAGACGTCCGATTCCTGCGCGGCGAGCTGGGCGTCGAGCAGCACCCCCTTGTTCAGCATCTCGCCGAACATCACCACGTCCGGACGCGCGCGCCGGCCGCAGCGGATGCAGCGGTGGAAAAGCCAGGGGCCGCGACGGTTGCCGCAGTGGTCGCAGCGCCAGCGCCGAAGCGAGCCGTGCAGCTCGAGCACGTCGGCGGCGCCTGCGCGGGTCAGGAGGCCGTCCACGTTCTGGGTCACGAGCCGGGTCGAGGGCCGCAGCCGCTGCAGGTGCGCCAGCGCGAGATGCCCGGGATTGGGCCGTGCCTCCTCGACCGCAAGAAGGCGCTGGGCCCAGAAGCGGGTGAAGCCCGCGGGGTCCCGCTCCAGATCCTCCGCATGGGAGAAGCGCACCGCCTCCTGGTTCATCCAGAGGCCGTCGGCATCGCGGTAGGTCGGAATGCCGGAGGCCTTGGACAGGCCGGCCCCCGAGAAAACCACGATGCGCCGGGCCGAGCGCAGCAGTTCGCCGGCGAGCTCGAGCGCGATGCCTTCAGTCATTCGAGCCGCGGTCCATCTACTTGTCGAGCCCCGCCAGGCAGACGTACTTGATCTCGAGGAAGTCGTCGAGGCCGTACTTCGAGCCCTCGCGGCCCAGGCCCGATTGCTTGACCCCGCCGAAGGGCGCCTCGGCGGTCGAGATCAGGCCGGTGTTGACGCCGACGATGCCGCATTCGAGCGCCTCGGCGACGCGCATGATGCGGCCGATGTCGCGGCTGTAGAAGTAGGAGGCGAGCCCGAATTCGGTGGCGTTGGCCAGCGCGATCGCCTCGTCCTCGGTGTCGAAGGCGAAGACCGGCGCCAGCGGCCCGAAGGTCTCCTCGCGCGCCACCAACATGTCGGCGGTGGCGCCGCCGATCACGGTCGGCTGGTAGAAGCGGCCGCCCAGCGCATGGCGCTTGCCGCCGGCCAGCACCTGGCCGCCCTTGGCGAGCGCGTCGGCCACGTGCTCCTCGATCTTGGCCACCGCCTTGTCGTCGATCAGCGGCCCCTGCGTGACGCCCGGCTCGGTGCCGTCGCCGACCTTGAGTGCGTTCACCTTTGTCACCAGCTTGCGCGTGAAGGTCTCCAGCACGCCGCGCTGCACGTAGATGCGGTTGGCGCAGACGCAGGTCTGGCCGGTGTTGCGGTACTTGGAGACCATCGCGCCCTCGACCGCCGCGTCGACGTCGGCATCGTCGAAGACGATGAAGGGCGCATTGCCGCCGAGCTCCAGCGAGAGCTTCTTGATCGTGTCGGCCGACTGCTTCATCAGCGTGCGGCCGACCTCGGTCGAGCCGGTGAACGTGAGCTTGCGCACGATCGGGCTGCGCGTCATCTCGCCGCCGATCTTCGAGGCCGAGCCGGTCAGCACCGACAACAGCCCCTTGGGCACGCCCGCGCGGTCGGCCAGCTCGGCGAAGGCCAGCGCCGAGAACGGCGTCTGGGTCGCCGGCTTGACCACCATCGCGCAGCCGGCGGCCAGTGCCGGGCCGGCCTTGCGCGTCAGCATCGCGGTCGGGAAGTTCCAGGGCGTGATCGCCGCCGTGACCCCGACCGGCTGCTTGAGCGCCAGGATGCGGCGGTCGGACTGCGGCGCCGGGATGGTGTCGCCGTACACCCGGCGCGCCTCCTCGGCGAACCATTCGATGAACGACGCCGCGTAGGCGATCTCGCCCTTGCTCTCGGCCAGCGGCTTGCCCTGCTCGGTGGTCATGATCAGCGCCAGGTCGTCCTGGTTGGCGAGCATCAGGTCGTTGAGCTTGCGCAGGATGGCCGAGCGCTCCTTGGCCGGGCGCCTGGCCCAGGCGCGCTGCGCGACTTCGGCGGCGGCGATGGCGCGCACGGTCTCGGCGGTGCCGCACATCGGCACGCTGCCGATGTCCTGGCCGTTGGCGGGGTTGCTCACGGGAATGGTCTGGTGGTCGTCCGCATCGACCCATTCGCCCGCGATGAAAACCTGCTGGCGCAGCAGGCTCGGATCCTTCAGTTTCAACATGGCTTCGCACTCCAGCTCTGGCATGACAGGCAGGCACGATACCCGCGATGGCGCCGGCCCACAGCGGCGCGGCGGAAAATCACGGTTCGTGCGCATTCCTTGGCCTGGATCAGGACTTGGGGAAAATCAGCTTTCGTCAGGTTCTGGTCAGCCGATAAACTTGCGGCCTTCTCAAATTGGAGACAGCATGAAGAAACTGCTCGCTATCACGGCGATCGCCACCGCCGCCGTGGGCGTCCATGCCCAGGAATTCCCGGGCAGCAAGCCCATCAGCATCGTGGTGCCATTTTCCGCCGGCGGCCCGACCGACCGCGTCGCACGCGACCTCGCGGAAGCGTTGCGCAAGCCCCTGGGCGGCATCAGCATCGTGATCGACAACGTACCCGGCGCCGGCAGCTCGATCGGCGCGGCCAAGGTGGCGCGCGCCAACCCGGACGGCCACACCCTGCTCTTGAACCACATCGGCATGTCGACCATTCCGACGCTGGTGCGCAACGTGCCGTTCAAGGTCGAGACCGACTTCGAATACCTGGGCATCGTCAACGACGTGCCGATGACGCTGATCGCCAAACCGCAGATGGCGGCCAACAACTACAAGGAACTGAGCGCCTGGATCGCCGCCAACAAGGGCAAGATCAACCTCGGCAACGCCGGCGTCGGCTCGGCCTCGCACCTGTGCGGCCTGCTCTACCAGAGCGCGATGAAGACCGAGATGACGGCGGTGCCGTACAAGGGCACGGCGCCCGCGATCACCGACCTGATCGGCGGCCAGATCGACCTCCTGTGCGACCAGACCACCAATACCTCGCCGCAGATCGAGGCCAAGAAGGTCAAGGCCTATGCCGTGACCACGCCCAAGCGCCTGACGACGCCGCTGCTGAAGAACCTGCCGACGCTCCAGGAAGAGGGCCTGAAGGACTTCGAAGTGACGATCTGGCACGGCCTGTACGCCCCCAAGGGCACGCCGCCGGCCATCGCCAAGAAGCTCAACGACGCGCTCAAGGTCGCCCTCAAGGACCCCGAGTTCATCAAGAAGCAGGAAGGCCTGGGCGCCGTGGTGGCGAGCGATGGCCGCATCGAGCCTGAAGGCCACAAGAAGTTCGTGGCTGCCGAGATCGCGAAATGGAGCCCAATCATCAAGGCTGCGGGCGTCTACGCAGACTAGCTTTGGCTCGCCCCCAGGTTGTCCCGCACTTCGTGTCGGGACGCCCACCCCCTGCCGGGGGCGCAGTCAGCGGCCCGGCAAAGCCGGTTCCGCGACTGCTCACGAACAGGCGCGCTACGCGCAGCCGAAGAAAAACCACAGCGCCGACATCACCACCGGCCGGCGCAGCCAGGCCCGTTGGTGAAACACCGTGGAACCGGCTTTGCCGGGCCACTGGTGTTGCCCCCGGTAGGGGGTGGGCGCCCGGACACGAAGTGCCGGGCAACCTGGGGGCGAGCAACAATCACTTCGGGCGGATCGCGTCGGCGGTTCCCTGGATGAAGGCCTTGATTTTGTCGACGTCCTCGGCCGTCAGCTTGCCGCTGAAGTCCGGCATGCCGCGCTCCGTCGCCGGGCCCTTGAAGACGTACTTGTCGAGGTTCTCGATGTACGACGAGTTCATGTAGCCCAGGTTCGGGATGTTGCCGCCACGGTCGACGCCGGGCACCCCGTGGCAGAAGACGCAGTTGCTCACGTACAGGTAGGTCCCGGCCTCCACTTTGGCGGGGTCGTACTTGACGCCCTGCAGCAGCTTGTCCATGCGGTACTGCACGAACTCCGGCTTGGGCGCATTGCCGCCGACCGCGAAGGTGTAGACCGTTCCCGGGCCCTGCCGCTCGGTGGCCCGCTGCGCCAGCCCGTAGACGCCGCCCCAGCCGACCGCCACCGACACGTACTGCTTGCCGTCGACCATGAAGGTGGCCGGCGCCGCCACCACGCCGGTGCCGGTGGGCGTTTCCCAGAGCTTCTCGCCGTTCTTGGCGTTGTAGGCCACCAGCCGCCCGTCCGCCGTGCCCTGGAACACCAGGTTGCCGGCCGTCGTGAGGGTGCCGCCGTTCCACGGCGACACGTAGTCGACGCCCCAGGCCTCCTTCTGCGCGACCGGGTCCCACGCGACCAGCCGGCCCATCGGCTTGCTGGTCGGCGGCTCGGCGTTGGCGAACTTGGCCGTGTTCCAGCCCAGCGCCGCATGCGGCCGGCCCGGTGCGTTCTCGTTGAACTTCCAGGCCTTGTCATCCATCAGGTTCAGCGGCACGTGCTGCGCCGGCAGGTAGGCCAGCCCCGTCTGCGGATTGAAGGACATCGGGTGCCAGTTGTGGGCGCCGAAGGGGCCGGGGATGCTGTCGTTGGGCTTGGTGCCATCGCGCGCCGAGGCCACCTCGATCGGCCGGCCGTTCTTGTCGTAGCCCGTGGCCCAATTGACCTGGACGAAGTTCTTCGCCGAGATGAACTTGCCGTTGGTGCGGTCGATGACGAAGAAGAAGCCGTTCTTGGGCGCGTGCAGGATCACCTTGCGCGGCTTGCCGTCGACCTTGATGTCGGCCAGGATCATCGGCTGGGTCGAGGTGTAGTCCCAGTTGTCGCCGGGCGTCTCCTGGTAGTGCCACTTGTACTTGCCGGTGTCGGGGTCGAGCGCCACGATCGACGCCAGGTAGAGGTTGTCGCCGCCCTTCGGGCTGCGCAGGCTGCGGGCCCAGGGCGAACCGTTGCCGGTGCCCACGTACATCAGGTTGAGTTCGGGGTCGAAGGTGAGCGAATCCCAGGCAGTGCCGCCGCCGCCCGACTCCCAGTACTTGTTGCTCGGGTCCCAGGTCTTCGCCGCCTTGGCCATCGAGGCGTCCTCGAAGGGCTTGGACGGATCGCCCGGCACCACGAACCAGCGCCACTTCTGCTCGCCCGAGGCGGCGTCGTAGGCCGTGACGTAGCCGCGCACGCCGTACTCGGCGCCGCCGTTGCCGATGATCACCTTGCCCTTGAAGACGCGCGGCGCGCCGGTGATGGTGTAGGCGCGGCTGTGGTCGATGATGGTGTCCTTCTCCCACACCACCTGCCCGGTGGCGGCGTCGAGCGCGATCAGGCGGCCGTCGTAGGCGCCCACATAGACCTTGCCCTGGTGCAGCGCCACGCCGCGGTTGACCACGTCGCAGCAGCCCTTGAAGCCCTTCGCGCGGTCGACCTTCGGGTCGTAGCTCCAGATCTTCTTGCCGGTGCGCGCATCGATCGCATGCACCACGCTCCAGGAGGCGGTGACGTACATGATGCCGTCGACCACCAGCGGCGTGGCCTCGACGCCGCGCGTAGATTGCAGGTCGTAGGACCAGACCAGGCCCAGGTCCTTCACGTTGCCGGTGTTGACCTGGTCGAGCTTGCTGAAGCGGGTCTCGGCGAAGTCGAGGCCGTAGCTGGGCCAGTCGGGCGTCTTGGCCGCATTGGCCCGGATGAAGGCGCCGTCCACGCGCTGCGTGGCGGCCTTGATGTGCTCGGGCGAGCCTTTGGCCGTCTGCGCCGGGGAATCGCTCGCGGCGCCCAGGCACAGCAGCGCGCCGAGCGCCAGCGCGGCGTGATATTTCGTCATCGTGTCGTCTCCTGTCGTTGCAAGACGAAGGATCGTGCGCGCCGGCACTTTGATCATCCTCGGGATTTCCCTAGACCCGGACTGTTCCATTGCGGAACAAATTCGACCCTCTTCCTAGCTCTGGAGTCGCCCCGTGGCCCTTTCGACGCGCACCCCGGCCGGCGGCCCACTTCAGCTGTTCGCCACCACGCCGGCCGAACGCGTGGCGCTGGCGCGGACCCAGTTCTTCGAGGAGGGCGTGCGCCCTTCCGGGCTGGTCGGCGAGGCCGTGATTCAGTCCTGGATGCGCTGTGCGCGCGCCCATGCCGACACCCGCCGCGCGGTGGCCTTCGATGCGGTCACGCCGAGCCGCCTGCATGCCACGCTGGCGCGCAACCGCGAACTGCTGGCGGCCGCGCGCAGCGAGCTGGTGGACATGGAGAGCGCGCTGGCCGGCACCGATTGCCGCGTGCTGCTGACCGATGCGCAGGGCGTGATCGTCCACGTGACGCACCATCCGGCCGCGGCCCAGCAGCCGATCCTGCACCGCACGGCGCGGCTGGGCGTCAACATCGCCGAGAGCGTGGTCGGCACCACCGCGCCCGGCATCGTGGCGAGTACCGGCCAGGCCTGCACGGTCGATGGCGCCGAGCACTATTTCGAATGCCTGCGGGCCATGC
Source organism: Variovorax sp. P2_H12 (assembly GCF_056403395.1). Taxonomy (NCBI): domain Bacteria; kingdom Pseudomonadati; phylum Pseudomonadota; class Betaproteobacteria; order Burkholderiales; family Comamonadaceae; genus Variovorax; species Variovorax sp. P2_H12. Next base: position 79,628 of record NZ_JBFUFO010000029.1, read on the forward strand.
AATGCGCGGCGGCACCGATCCGCGACGTGCACGGGCAGCTGGCCGGCGTGCTCGACCTGTCGGTGGAATCGCGCCGCTTCGGCTTCGACGCGGCCTCGATGGTCGCGCTCTACGCCACCACGATCGAGAACCGCCTGCTGCTGGCGCAGTCGCGCGACCGCCTGGTGCTGCGCTTCCAGGCCAACCCGACGCTGCTGGGCACACCGCTCGAGGCGCTGGCCGGCATCGCCCCCGATGGCACCGTGGCCTGGCTCAACGCGGCCGGTGCGCGGCTGATCGGCGGCCTGCCCGAGGCGGGACCCTGCGACGTCGAGTTGCTGTTCGGCCTCGACGTCGCCGGGCTGCTGCGCCTCGGGCGCCGCGAAGCGGCACAGCCGGTGCGGCTCGCGAGCGGGCTCGGCGTCTGGCTGCAGGCCCGGACACATGCGCAGGACGGCATCGATTTCCGCCACGCCGTGAGCGTGCCCGCCGCAGCGCCGGTGCCGCCACCCGAGGCGCCGGCTGCCGCCGCCGACGTGCCGCCGCAGTCGGTCGAAGCCAGCGATCCGAACGCAAGCGATGCCACCCTGCAAGGACACGGCCGCAAGCTGATCGAGGAAACCCTGGCCGCGCACCACGGCAACATCTCGCATGCGGCGCGGCAGTTGCGAGTGTCGCGCGGCACGCTCTACCGGCGGCTCAGGCGCTGGCGCGACGACGACAGCGCCGAGGAGCGAGCGGCCCTTCGCCCGGAGTGACCGCCGACGGCGCAGCACCCTTAGGGGAGCTTTTTCATTGCGCGTCGACCGCCGCCGCGCGCTCGCGCCGCGCCTTCGAATCCGGATGCAGCGGGCGCAGGTACTCATGGAGCGCCAGCGCAGCCGCCCCGACCGCGGGCGCCCATTCGCCATAGCGCGCCGGACGCACCACCGGCGGCGGCAGGCCGGCACTTTCGGCGTAGCGCCGCACGGTCTCGATCGCGCCCGCCAAAAAGTCCGGGTGCGCATCGCAGGACTTGCCGCCGACCACGATCGCGCGCGGCTCGAAGGTGACCCACAGGTTCTGCAACAGCACCCCGAGGTAGCGGGCGGCGCGCGCCGGGCCGTCCGCATCGCGGTCGAGCACGCGCGAGCCGAGGAACACTTCGGCGCAGCCCTGGCGCCCGCACGAACAGCGCGGGCCGTCGATCTGCAGCACGGTGTGTCCGATCTCGCCGGCCATCCCGCGCGCGCCGATGAACAGGCGGTCGTTGAGCACGATGCCGGCGCCGACGCCGACGTCGCAGCTGACGAAGATCAGCGGGTCCTCGCCCTCGCCGTCCGAGAACTCGAATTCGCCGAGCGCGGCCGCGTCGGCGTCGTTCTGCAGCTGCACCGTGACACCCGACACGCCTTCGCGCGCCAGCGCTTCGGTCAATCCCGGCAACAGGCTCAGTTGACGCCAACCCAGGTTGGGCGCGAAGCGCACCGTGCCGGTGGCGTCGTCCACCGCGCCCGGCACGCCGACGCCGATGCCCGACAGCCGCAGGCCCGCGGCCAGCAGGTGCACGTGCGCCGCCGCCACCATGCGCGCGACCTGCGCGCACACCAGCGGCGGCGCATGATCGGCCAGCGGCTGCGATTCGGAGTACAGCACCTCGCCCCGCAGCGACACGCAGACCACGCGCACCACCTCGATCGCAATCTCGACGCCGACCAGCGCGCGCACGCCGACGTGGATGGACAGCGGCGTCGACGGCCGGCCCAGGCCGTCGGCCACAGGTGGGCCGGTTTCGTCAAGCCAGCCGTCGTCGAGCAGTTCGCGCACCAGCAGGCTCACGGTCGACTTGGTCAGGCCGCTTTCCGCGGCGAGCCGGGCGCGCGACAGCCCCGGCCGGGCCCGCAGCAGGCGCAGCAGCACGCTGCGGTTGATGCGCTTGACCAGTTGCTGGTCGCCGGTCGTCTTCATCCGTCCCTGGCCTCAGGCCGCTCGCCGGGCCGCCCCAAGGGCGGACTGCGCCCCCTCGGGGGGCAGCGACGACACGCAGTGCAGAGCGTGGGGGCTCATGTACCCGCCGCGTGCTCGGCCTGAGGCTTGCCCTCGGGCCGCTTGCCGGCAATGATCATTCCGAGCACCTCGTCCTCGGTCACGTCGGCCGTGCGGTAGGTGCCGACCAGCCGGCCGTTCTTCATGACCGCGAGCCGGTCGCTGAGGCCGAACACGTCGGGCATGTCGTGGGTGATCAGGAAGATGCCCACGCCGTCGGCCTTGAGCTGCTTCACCAGCGCGCCGACCATCGCGGTCTCCTCGGGTCCGAGCGCGGCGCAGGGCTCGTCCATGATCAGGATGCGGGCGTTGAAGTACAGCGCCCGCGAGATCGCCACCGCTTGCCGCTGGCCGCCCGACAGGCGCCGCACCGGCACCCGGATGTTGGTGAAGTTCTTGTTCAGGCGCTGGAACACGCGGCGCGCCTGGCCTTCCATGAAGTGATCGTCCAGCGTGCGCCACGGCGTGAGCTTCTCGCGGCCGAGGAACAGGTTGGCGACCGAGTCGAGGTTGTCGGCCAGCGCCAAGGTCTGGTAGATGGTCTCGATGCCCTGCGCCTGGGCTTCGGAGGGCGTGCGGATGTTGACCTTTTCGCCTGCGATCAGCGTGTCGCCGGAGTCGATCGGGTAGGCGCCGGCGAGCATCTTCATCAGGGTCGACTTGCCGGCGCCGTTGTGGCCCAGCAGCGCCACCACTTCGCCCGGATAGAGGTTGACGCTGACGCCGTCGACCGCCTTCACGCCGCCGAAGGCCTTGCGGATCTCGCGCAGCTCGACCAGGGGTGGGTTGGCGCTCATCTCAGTTCTCCCCGAACTTCTTGCGATACAGCACGTCGAAGACCACCGCCACGATCAGCACCTGCCCGATGATCACCATCCGCTTGCCGATCGGGACGTCGAGCAGCAGCATGCCGCTGTCGAGCGACTGCATGATCAGTGCCCCCAGCACCGAACCGAAGATCGAGCCGCTGCCGCCCGCCAGCGCCGTGCCGCCGATCACCGCGGCGGCGATCACGTACAGCTCCATGCCGGTGCCCAGCGAATTGGTGCCGGCGTTGAGCCGCGCGATCGAGACGATCGCGGCAATGGTCACCAGCACCGCCAGCAGCGCGAACAGCATCAGCGTCACGCGCTGGACCGGGATGCCGACCAGCGCCGCCGCGTCGGGGTTGCCGCCCATCGCGAACACATAGCGGCCGAAGCGCGTGCGATGCACGATGAACGACAGCACCACCGCCACCACCGCCCAGATCAGCACCGGGATCGGGATGCCCTGGGCCTCGGTCTTGGACGAGATCTGGTAGCTGTTCATGGTGGCGGCGAAGGCGAACACCGCCGCCGCCGGCAGCGCGGCCAGCAGCAGGTCCAGCCACAGCGGCTCGACCGGCATCTCGTGGCGCTGCCGCGCGCGCCGCTTCTGCAGCATGCGCGCGAACACCGCCACCGCCACCAGCGCCGCCAGCACCCAGGACGCGGTGGTGCCGATGCCGCCGTCGTAGCCGCCGCCCAGGCGCTGGAAGAACTCGTCGTTGACCGGCTGGGTCTTGCCGTCGGCGACCAGGAAGGCCGCGCCGCGGAAGGACATCAGGCCGCCCAGCGTGACCACGAAGGACGGCACGCCCAGCACCGCGGTGAGCCCGCCCTGGTAGAGCGACACCAGCAGCGCCACGGCCAGCCCGGCCAGGCAGGCCGCCGGCCACGACCAGCCCGCGCTGTACTGCAAGTAGGCGATCAGCACGCCGACGAAGCCCATCACCGACCCGACCGACAGATCGATGTGGCGCGCCACGATGACCAGCACCATCACGGTCGAGACGATGCCGACCACCGCGGTCTGCTGCGCGATGTTGTAGAGGTTCTCGGGCGACAGGAACACGCCGCCCGACATCACATGGAAAACGATCGCCATCGCCACCAGCAGCACGCTCATCAGCAGCAGCCGGAGATCGACCCCGCTGCGACGCCACATGTTCGGTGACGCGTTCATGGGGATCGCCTCCTTTCAAGAACACCGTGGAACCGGCTTTGCCGGGCCGCTGGTGTTGCCCCCGGAGATGGGGTGGGCGGCCACACGAAGTGGGCCAACCTGGGGGTGAACTTCACTTGCAGGCGGGAGGGGCCTTGTCGCCGCTCACGCCCTTGCAGAGCTCGTCCTTCTTGATCCAGCCCGCCTTCACGACCACGTCGAGGTTGTCGCGCGTGATCGGCACCGGGGTCAGGAAGCGTGAGGAGATCGCCAGCTTCTTTTCGCCACCGCTCCAGTCGACGGCCTTCTCGGCCGGCTTGCCGCCGGCCAGCGCGACCGCCGCCGAGGCGGCCTCGCGGCCCAGCTCGCGCGAGTCCTTCCAGACCGAGACGGTCTGCGTGCCAAGCGCGATCCGGTTCAGCGCCGCGAAGTCGGCGTCCTGGCCCGACACCGGAATGCCGCGGATGCCCTTGGCCGTGAGCGCCGCCACCGCGCCGCCGGCCGTGCCGTCGTTCGAGGCCACCACCGCATCGACCTTGTTGCCGGCCTTGGTGAGGATCTGCTCCATGTTCTTCTGCGCCACCTCGGGCTTCCAGCCGTCGGTGAACTCGTCGCCGACGATCTTGATATCGCCCTTCTTGACCGCCTCGGCGATCACCTCCTGTTGGCCGGCCCGCAGGAAGTTGGCATTCGGATCGGTCGGCGAGCCCTTGATCATCACGTAGTTGCCCTTGGGCTGGACCGTGTAGACGGCGCGCGCCTGCATCCGCCCGACCTCGGTGTTGTCGAAGGTGATGTAGAACACGCCGGGCGTCTCGATCAGCCGGTCGTAGGCCACCACCGGCACCTTCTGCTTCATCGCCTTGTTGACCGCCGGCAGGATCGCGTCCTTGTCCATCGCGAGCACGATCAACGCCTTGGCGCCCTTGGACATCAGGCCCTCGATGTCGCCGAGCTGCTTCTCGGGCGAGCCGCCGGCATCGGCGCTGATGTACTTGGCGCCGAGCTTCTCGAGCTGGGCCTTGATCGCGGCCTCGTCGGTCTTCCAGCGCTCTTCCTGGAAATTGGACCAGCTCACGCCGACCACGGTCTGGGCAGCGGCGCCGAGGGCGCTGAGGCCCAGGGCCAGGACGGCCAGGGCAGAAAGGGTACGGGCGAGCTTCATGGGGTCGTCTCCAGCTTTGAGGTTGTGCGGCTCTATTAGTTTGAGCAACGAACTAACTATGTCTGCCGCTCGGTGCGGCGGCATCAGGACAATCCCTGCGGGTAAATGCGCGGCCGCCTGATTAGTCACAACCGATACGATTTCTGGCTGAGTGCACGTGGTGCATGAGCCGGAGACAAGATGGATTCTGAGATTTCAGCGCCGGAGCGCCTGGCGCTCTACCGCACGATGGTGCGCATTCGCGCCTTCGAGAACGCCGCCGAGGCGGCCAGCCAGGGCGGCGTCAGCGCCTATGGCCAGGAAGCGGCGGGAGCCGCCAAGGTGCGCGGGCCGCTGCATCTGTCGACCGGCCAGGAGGCCGTGCCGGCCGGCGTCTGCGCCCACCTGGCGCCCGCCGACTACCTGACTTCCACCCATCGCGGCCATGGCCACACGCTGGCCAAGGGCGCCGACCTGAGCCGCATGATGTGCGAGCTGTTCGGCAAGGCCAGCGGCTTCAACGGCGGCAAGGGCGGCTCGATGCACATCGCCGACTTCTCGGTCGGCATGCTGGGCGCCAATGGCGTGGTCGCGGCCGGCCTGCCGATCGCGGTCGGTGCGGCGCACGCCCAGAAACTGCAGAAAAAGGACGCCATCACGGTCTGCTTCTTCGGCGACGGCGCGATCAATCGCGGGCCCTTCCTCGAATCGCTGAACTGGGCCCGCGTGTACCGGTTGCCAGTGCTGTTCGTCTGCGAGGACAACCGCTGGAGCGCCACCACCGCCAGCGGCCCGATGACCGCCGGCGACGGCGCCKCGGCCCGTGCCGAGGCGCTCGACATCGCGGCCACCCAGGTCGACGGCAACGAGGTGTTCGCGGTCCACGCCGCGGCCCGCCGGCTGGTCGCCGAGGTGCGCGCCGGCGGCGGCCCGCGCCTGCTGCACGCCCTCACCTACCGCGTGAAGGGCCATGTCTCGGTCGACCCCGCCGCCTACCGGGATCCGGCCGAACTGGCGTCCGCGCTCCAGACCGACCCGATCGCACGGGCGCGCGACCGGCTGGTCGCGAGCGGCATCGAGCCCGCCGCGCTGGCCGCGATCGAGAACCAGGCCCACGCCGAGGTCGAATCGGCCCTCGCCACCGCCGACGCCGCGCCCTGGCCCGACGCCGGCGCTGCCTTCACCGACGTGCAGACCACCGGAGCCGGACAATGGATATGACACAGGACCTGTCGGCCACCGCGGTCCGGCAGCTCAGCTACGCCGAAGCCGCCGTGCTGGCGGTGCAGCGCGAGATGGAAGCCGACCCGCGCGTGGTGGTGCTCGGCGAGGACGTCGGCCGCGGCGGCATCTTCGGCCAGTACAGGGGCCTGCAGCAGCGCTTCGGCGCCGAGCGCGTGATCGACACGCCGATCTCCGAGGCCGCCATCATGGGCGCCGGTGTCGGCATGGCGCTGGCGGGGCTGCGGCCGGTGGTCGAGATGCGGGTGGTCGATTTCGCGCTCTGCGGCATGGACGAGCTGGTCAACCAGGCCGCCAAGAACCGCTTCATGTTCGGCGGCCAGGGCCGCGTGCCGCTGGTGGCCCGCATGCCCGGCGGCATCTGGGATGCCTCGGCGGCGCAGCATTCGCAGTCGCTCGAAGCCTGGTTCGCGCACCTGCCGGGCGTGGTGGTGGTCTGCCCGGCCACGCCGCAGGACAACTATTCGCTGCTGCGCGCCGCGCTGCAGTGCGGCGATCCGGTGGTCTACATCGAGCACAAGACCTTGTGGAGCGCGCAGGGCCCGGTCGACGAAAGCCTCGAGGTGCCGCTCGGCAAGGCCGCCCACCGGCGCCGCGGCGACGCGCTCACGCTGGTGAGCTGGGGTCGGCAGATCCAGGTCTGCAGCACCGCCTGCGAGACGCTGGCGGCCGAAGGCATCGAGGTCGATCTGATCGACCTGCGCACGCTGTGGCCGTGGGACCGCGAGGCGGTGCTCGAATCCTGCTGCCGCACCGGGCGCCTGCTGGTGGTTCACGAGGCGGTCCAGGCCGCGGGCTTCGGGGCCGAGATCGCGGCCACCGCGGCCGAGGCGACCGGCTGTCGCGTGGCCCGCCTGGGCGCGCCGCGCATCCCGGTGGGCTACGCGCCCGTGCTCGAAGCGCAATCGCGTGTCGGCGCCGAGCAGATCGTCAACGCCGCCCGGACCTTGCGGGGATGAACCCGGCGGGCGCCGAGGCGGTGGAAGACATGGTCTTCCTGAAGCTGGTGCGGGTCGTCAACCTGACGGCTCGGCCCTTCCAGCAGCGCGTCGGCCGCGAGCACCAGCTCACGCTCAACGAATGGCGCGTGATGGCGTTGCTCGGCGGCTGTCCCGGCCTCACGGCGACGCAGCTCGCCGACCTCACGGGGCTCGACAAGATGGCGGTGAGCCGTGCCCTCGCGGGTTTGCAGCGCGCCAAGCGCCTGCACCGGCACGAGGACCCGACCGACCAGCGCCGCAGCCGGCTCCACCTGAGCAGTGCCGGCAAGGCCGTCTACGCGGCGGTCGTGGTGCAGGCGCGCCAGCGCGAGGCCGAACTGTTCGCAGGCGTCGCCGCCGAAGAACTGCAGCAGCTCAACGGCACGCTCGACAAGCTGATCGCCTCGGTGGCGGATGCACAGGCCTCAGGCTGAGAAGCCGCCGTCGATGCTGAGGCTGGCGCCGGTCACGAACGCGGCCTCGGGGCTCGCGAGGTAGGCCACCATGCCGGCGATCTCCTCGCCACGGCCGTGCCGCGGCAGCGCCATCAGCGCGTGCATCGATTCGGCGTTCGGACCGCCGGCCGGATTCATCTCGGTGTCGACCGGGCCGGGTTGCACGTTGTTGACCGTGATGCCGCGCGACCCGAGGTCGCGCGCCAGCCCGCGGGTCAGGCCGCTGAGTGCCGACTTGCTCATCGCATAGGCGGCGAAGCCGGGCCAGGGCATGCGCTCGGCGTTGGTGCTGCCGATGGTGATGACGCGGCCGCCCTCGCCCATGTGGCGCACGGCCGCCTGCGTGGCGACGAACACCGCCCGCACATTGACGTCGAGCGTGCGGTCGAAGTCCTCGAGCGTCATCTGGTCGATGCTGCCGCCGAGAAAGACACCGGCGTTGTTGACCAGGATGTCGAGCCGGCCGAAGGTCTTCGCCGCCAGCGCGACCGCCGCGCCGAGCGCGCCGGCATCGGCGCTGTCGGCCTGGATCGCCAGCGCATGGCCGCCGGCGGCCTCGATCTCGCTGGCCAGCGCCCGGGCCGCGGCCTCGTTGGCGGCATAGGTGAATGCGACCGCGGCGCCGTCGCGAGCAAGGCGCCGCACGACGGCGGCACCGATGCCGCGCGAGCCGCCGGTGACGAGGGCGACCTTGCCGGCCTGGAGGGGTTGAAGGGCTTGAACAGAGGGGACGATGGACATGATTTGCTCCTGAAGCAGTGGGTATGCCCTCAGTGTCGGTATTCCATTGCCCTCACGGTAGCCATCAATCTGCCGCATTAAATTCAACCATCAGTTGAAAATGGCGGGATGCAGCCTCTCAGCCACCTCGAATCCTTCGTCCGCAGCGCCGAGGCCGGGAGCTTTTCAGCTGCTGCCCGCCAGCTCGGCCTCACACCCGCGGCCGTGAGCAAGAACGTGGCGCGGCTGGAGACCGGCCTCGGCGTGCGGCTGTTCCAGCGCAGCACCCGCAAGCTGACGCTGACCGAAAGCGGCGAGCGCCTGTTCCGTCAGATCGGCGGTGCCCTCGGCACGCTGGTCGACGCCGTCGCCGGCATCGCGCAGGACGACGGCGCGCCCGCCGGCACCCTCAAGGTCAGCATGGGCCAGGCTTTCGGCCGCGCCTACATGCTGCCGCTGCTATCCGACTTCCTGGCGCGCTATCCGGCCGTGCTGCCCGACTGGCACTTCGACAACCGGCAGGTCGACCTGATCGGCGAAGGCTTCGATGCCGGCGTCGGTGGCGGCATCGAGCTGACACAGGGCCTGGTGGCGCGCGAGTTGGCGCGCATCCACATCGTGGCCACCGCCGCTCCGAGCTACCTGGACGGCAAGCCGCTGCCACGCCGTCCGGGCGACCTCGCCGCCCACGAGGGCATCGTCCGCCGCTCCTCCCCGACCGGCCGCGTGCGGGCCTGGACACTGCGCAACAGGGCCGGCGACGAAGGCGTGGCAGAGACCCGGCCGCGGCTGATCTTCAGCGACCCCGAAGCGATGCGCGATGCCGCGGTCATGGGCCTGGGCGTGGCACTGCTGCCGATGGCATTTGCCCTGCCCGCCCTGCAGAGCGGCGCGCTGGTGCGCCTGCTGCCCGGCTGGTATGCGGACAACGGGCCGATCTCGCTCTACTACCCGAGCAAGAAGCTGCTGCCGGCCAAGACCCGGCTCTTCGTCGATTTCGTGGTCGAACGGCTGCGCGAGCAGGACTTCGCGCGGCGCATGCTGGGCGGCTGAGGCCCGGCGGTCGTTTTCGGACCGCCCGGGGTTTCCACCTGCGACGCCAAGGCGGCTTAGCCGCTACAAACAGCCCATGACCTTCTCCCCTTCTTTTCCGCGCCGCGCCGCCCTGACGCTGGCGGTGACCGCCGCACTGATCCTCCTGGCCGGCCCTGCAGCGGCCCAGGCCACCTGGCCGACCAAGCCGGTGCGCATCGTGGTGCCCTTCGCACCCGGCGGCACCACCGACATCCTGGCCCGCGCCGTGGCGCCCGAGCTGTCGAAGGCCTTCGGCCAGCAGTTCATCGTCGACAACCGCGCCGGGGCCGGCGGCAACGTGGGCGCCGAGATCGTCGCCCGGGCGCCGAACGACGGCTACACGCTGTTGATGGGCACGGTCGGCACGCACGGCATCAACCGCGCGCTCTACCCCAAGCTGCCCTACGACCCGATCAAGGACTTCGTGCCGATCACGCTGGTGGCGGCGGTGCCCAACGTGATGGAAATGAACGTCGACAAGGCGCGCGCGCTCAACATCAACAACGTGGCCGACTTCATCAAATACGCGAAGGCCAATCCCGGCAAGCTCAACATGGCCTCGAGCGGCAGCGGCACCTCGATCCACCTGGCGGGCGAGCTCTTCAAGAGCATGACCGGCAGCTACATGACCCACATCCCGTATCGCGGCTCGGGCCCGGCGCTGATGGACATGGTGGGCGGCAATGCCGACGTGATGTTCGACAACCTGCCGTCCTCGATGCAGCAGATCAAGGGCGGCAAGCTCAAGGCGCTGGCCGTGACCAGTTCGCAGCGTTCGCCGGCCCTGCCTGACGTGCCGACCGTCGAGGAAGCCGGCGGCCCCGCGCTCAAGGGCTACGAGGCCAGTTCGTGGTTCGGCCTGCTGGCCCCGGCCGGCACGCCGCCGGACATCGTCAACCGCATCCAGCAGGAAGTGGCGAAGGCGCTGGCCGCCCCCGCCGTGAAGGAAAAACTGGTCGCCCAGGGCGCCATCCCCAGCGGCAATTCACCCGCCGACTTCGCCAAGCTGATCGACTCCGAGCACACCAAGTGGGCAAAGGTCGTCAAAGCCTCCGGGGCGAAGGTGGACTGACCCCCAGGTTGGCTCACTGCGTGTAGCCGCCCACCCCCTTCCAGGGGGCGCGCTACGCGCAGCCGAAGTAGAAATGCTGCGCCGGTTTCACCGGCCGGCGCAGCCAGGCCCGTTGGTGAAACACCGCGGAACTGGCTCTGCCAGGCCGCTGGTGTTGCCCCCGGTAGGGGGTGGGCGCCCCGACACGAAGTGCGGGGCAACCTGGGGGCGAGCTCAAGTATTCCAGATGACGTCCTTGCCGTCCGCCAGCGAGTCCTTGAGCATGTGCAGCAGCGGCGCGGCACGCTGGTGCAGGCCGATGTGCTGCTTCTCGGCTTCGTTGTCGTGGCCCTCGACCGCATAGTCGTCGGCATTGTGGACATTGCGGCCCTCGCGCGCCACGGCCGCCTCGAGCGCCGAAATGGCGGCCGGCATCTGTGCTCCCGTGATGACACCCTCGTGCGCCGGCGCCTTGCCGATGATTTCGAGCAGCTGGCGCGCGTGGATTTCGAGCATCACGAAGGGGGGGGTGGCTCGCGAATGGAATCGATACAGCATGGTGCCTCTCTCATTTGTAGATGTGGTCGCGAACGAAAGGGTACTCCGATTGCGCGCCACGCAGCGCGCGCGCCTCGACCCCGCCCGCCCGCCTCGGCGTTCTCCCCCTGGCGGCCGCCGCCCCGCTGGAGCACTTCGCGCGCCTCGCCGAGCCGCGCCTCGAGGGCGTCGGACCAGGCCCACAGCGTGCGCGCATAGTGCGGCCGCAGGTTCTCGGTATCGACCATCTCCAGCCCCGCAGCCGCGGTCTCGCGCAGCACGTGGGTCACGTGCAGCAATTCGCCACCCGGGAAGATGTACTTCTCGATGAAGTCGCCCATGCCGGCGCCGAGTTGCCGGTAGTCGAGCTGGCCCGAGGTGATGCCGTGGTTCATCACCAGGCCGCCGGGCAACAGCAGCGAATGGAGCTTGCGAAAGTAGGTCCCCATGTTGGCGCTGCCGACGTGCTCGAACATGCCGACCGACGAGATCTTGTCGAAGGGCTTGGCACTGTCGAGCTGGCGGTAGTCGCGCAGCTCGACCCGCACCCGACCCTGCAGCCCCTTCTCCTCGATCAGGTGCTGCACGTGGGCATGCTGGTTCTTCGACAGCGTGATGCCGGTGGCGTCCACGCCGTAGTGCTCGGCCGCCCACATCAGCAGCGCGCCCCAGCCCGAGCCGATGTCCAGGTAGCGCTCGCCCGGCTTCAGCATCAGCTTGCGGCAGATGTGGTCGAGCTTGGCCTCCTGGGCCTGCGACAGCGTCATGTCGGCGCTGCGGAAATAGGCGCACGAATAGACCCGCCGCGGATCGAGCCACAAGGCGTAGAAATCGTCGGAGACGTCGTAGTGGAACTCGATCTGGGCCGCATCCTTGCCCAGCGAATGCGAGCCGCGTGACTTGGCGCGGCGCTGCAGGCGGCTCCACCAGCTGGTGTTGGTCTCGGCCGGATTGCCGGGCAGCAGGCCGACCGCGGCATCGATCAGGTCGCGCATGGCGCCCTCGATCTGGATGCGGCCCTCGACGTAGGACTCGCCGATGGAGCCGATCTGGCGACCCGCCAGCTTGGTCAGCTCGGACCAGTCCTTGAAGGCCAGGGTGACACGGGCCCCGGCCTTGGCCACCTGCCGGCCATCGGGGAGTTGCAGCGCGATGGGAACGGACAGCGAGGAAAGCTGGGACTCGATCTTCGGTATCAGGCTTTGCATACAGAACATTCTTGCCAGCGAAATGAGGCTCGTCAACCGGTGGGGCCGGGAACCTCGGGCTTCCCATGGTTGACACGAGATCGTTTATGTCTAAACTATTTACCCATGAATAGCTTCACACCGAATCTTCGCCGCGTGCTCTGCATCGGCGGCGGCCCCGCTGGGCTCTACTTCGCGCTTCTGATGAAGGCCCGGCAGCCTTCGCTGGAGGTCACGGTGATCGAACGCAACCGCCCGTTCGACACCTTCGGCTGGGGCGTGGTGCTGAGCGACCAGACGCTGGCCAACCTCGCCGCCGCCGACGCCCCCACCGCGGCGCTGATCGGCCGCGAGTTCCATCACTGGGACGACATCCAGGTCTTCTTCAAGGGCCGGCAGGTGCGTTCGGGCGGCCATGGCTTCTGCGGCATCGGGCGCAAGCGGCTGCTCAACATCCTGCAGGAGCGCTGCCTCGAGCTCGGCGTCGAGCTGGTGTTCGAGACCGACGCCACCGACGACCAGGCCCTGGCGGCGCAGTACAAGGCCGACCTCGTGATCGCCAGCGACGGCCTCAACAGCCGCATCCGCCAGCGCTACGCCGAGGTCTACCAGCCCGACATCGACCTGCGCCAGTGCCGCTTCGTCTGGCTCGGCACCCACCAGACTTTCGACGCCTTCACCTTCGCCTTCGAGCAGACCGAGCACGGCTGGTTCCAGGCCCACGCCTACCAGTTCGACGACAAGACCTCGACCTTCATCGTCGAGACGCCCGAGGCCGTCTGGCAGGCCCACGGACTCGACAAGATGGAGCAGCCCGAAGCCATCGCCTTCTGCGAGAAGCTGTTCGCCAAGTACCTGGGCGGCCACACGCTGATCAGCAACGCCACCCACCTGCGCGGCTCCGCCAACTGGATTCGCTTCCCGCGCGTGGTCTGCGCCCACTGGACGCACCACATCGAGGTCGACGGCAAGACGGTGCCCGTGGTGCTGATGGGCGACGCCGCCCACACGGCGCACTTCTCGATCGGCTCGGGCACCAAGCTGGCGCTCGAGGACGCGATCGACCTGGCGAACGAATTCGAAAGCGGCGGCGACATCGGCCCGGTGCTCGAGGCCTACGAGGCCCGCCGCAGCGTCGAAGTGCTGAAGATCCAGAACGCGGCGCGCAACTCCACCGAGTGGTTCGAGAACGTGCCGCGCTACACCGGCATGGAGATCGAGCAGTTCGCCTATTCGCTGCTCACGCGATCGCAGCGCATCAGCCACGAGAACCTGCGCCTGCGCGACACGCAATGGCTGGGCGGCTACGAGCAGTGGCTGTCGGGCGGCAAGCCGATCGCCCCGATGCTGATGCCGCTCAAGGTGCGCGGGCTCGAGCTCAAGAACCGCATCCTGGTCTCCCCGATGGCGACCTACAGCGCAGTCGACGGCGTGCCGCAGGACTTCCTGCTGGTGCACCTGGGCGCACGCGCGCTCGGCGGCGCTGCGATGGTGATGGTCGAGATGACCAGCCCGACGCCCGAAGGCCGCATCTCGCCGGCCTGCACCGGGCTCTACAACGACGCCCAGCAGGCGGCGTTCCAGCGCATCGTCGACTTCGTCCACGGCCAGTCGAGCGCGAAGATCGGCATGCAGCTCGGCCACAGCGGCCCCAAGGGGTCGACCCGCATCGGCTGGGAAGGCACCGACGAGCCGCTCGAGGACGGCAACTGGCCGCTGCTGGCCGCCAGCGCGCTGGCCTATGGCGAGCAGAATCAGCTGCCCGCGGCGATGACCCGGGCCGAGATGGACCTGATGCGCGACCAGTTCGTCGCCTCCGCCCGCCGCGCCGCCGAGATCGGCTTCGACTGGCTCGAGCTCCATTGCGCCCACGGCTACCTGCTGTCGGCCTTCCTGAGCCCGCTGACCAACCTGCGCACCGACGACTACGGCGGCAGCATCGAGAACCGCCTGCGCTACCCGCTCGAGGTGTTCCGCGCGATGCGGGCCGCCTGGCCGGCCGAGCGCCCGATGAGCGTGCGGATCTCGGCCCACGACTGGGCGCCCGGCGGCAACACCGACGCCGACGCGGTCGTGATGGCACGCGCCTTCAAGGCGGCCGGCTGCGACTTCATCGACGTCTCCTCGGGCCAGACCACGCGCGCCGCCAAACCGGTGTACGGCCGCATGTACCAGACGCCCTTCGCCGACCGGATCCGCAACGAGGTCGGCATCTCGACCATCGCGGTGGGCGCCATCACCGACGCCGACCAGGCCAACAGCATCATCGCCGCGGGCCGCGCCGACCTCTGCGCGATCGCCCGGCCGCACCTGGCCGACCCGGCCTGGACGCTGCATGAGGCCGCCAAGCTGCAAACGCGCGAGGTCGACTGGCCCAAGCAGTACCTGAGCGGGCGCGACCAGATGTACCGCGAGATCGCCAAGCAGCAGCAGCTGGCGGCGGCGCTGGCAGCGGCACCGCGAGCCGAGGAAGAACACTAGGATGAAACACCCCCGAAGCGCCTGCGGCGCCTCCCCCTCGAGGGGGCGATACCAGCGGCCCGGCAAAGCCGGTTCTGCGGTATCCCTGGCATTTGGCTGCGCCGGTTTCATGCGGCGCGGGTCACGCGATCACGTGGTGGAGCACTGACATGGACCTCGAAGCCCGCGCCCACAGCGAGCACCCGGACGAGCTCCGGCTCTGGCTGCGCCTGCTGACCTGCACCCAGCTGATCGAGAAGCAGGTCCGCAACGAGTTGCGCGAGCAGTTCGCCACCACGCTGCCGCGCTTCGACCTGATGTCGCAGCTCGAGCGCGCGCCCGAGGGGCTCAAGATGAACGAGCTGTCGCGCCGCATGATGGTCACGGGCGGCAACGTCACCGGCATCACCGACCAGCTGGTCGCCGAGGGACTGGTCGAGCGCGTCGACGTCGCCGGCGACCGCCGCGCCTGGCGCGTGCGACTCACGGCACGCGGCCGCAAGCTGTTCAACGAGATGGCGCAACAGCACGAAGCCTGGATCTGCGACGCCTTCGCGTCGCTGACCCCGAAGGAAATCACCCAGCTCCACAAGCTGCTCGGCAAGGTCAAGCAGCATTCTCATCAACAAATGGCGGAGGCCCTATGAAGCACTACATCGGCGCGGCAAGTCCCATGCGCGCACAGTTCGAACCCAAGGCCGGCTACCAGGCCGAGCATTTCTCGTGGGCCTTCGAGGCCGGCGTCGGCACCGTGACGCTGAACCGTCCCGAACGCAAGAACCCGCTGACCTTCGACTCCTACGCCGAATTGCGCGACCTGTTCCGGGCGCTGAGCTTCGCCACCGACGTCAAGTCGATCGTGGTCACCGGCGCGGGCGGCAACTTCTGCTCCGGCGGCGACGTGCACGAGATCATCGGCCCCCTGACGCAGATGAAGATGCCCGAGCTGCTCGAGTTCACGCGCATGACCGGCGACCTCGTCAAGGCCATCCGCCATTGCCCGCAGCCGATCGTCGGTGCCATCGACGGCGTCTGCGCCGGTGCCGGCGCCATGATCGCGCTGGCCTGCGACCTGCGCTACGGCTCGCCCGCCACCCGCACCGCCTTCCTGTTCACGCGGGTCGGACTGGCCGGCGCCGACATGGGCGCCTGTGCGCTGCTGCCGCGCATGATCGGCCAGGGCCGCGCTTCCGAGCTGCTCTTCACCGGCCGCGCCATGACCGCCCAGGAAGGCCATGCCTGGGGCTTTTTCAATGCACTGCACGAGAGCGATGCCCTGCTCGGCGCCGCGACGGCGGTCGCCCGCGACCTGGCCGAAGGCCCCAGCTTCGCCCACGGCATGACCAAGACCATGCTGTCGCAGGAATGGTCGATGACCATCGACCAGGCGATCGAGTCCGAGGCCCAGGCGCAGGCGATCTGCATGCAGACCGGGGACTTCAAGCGCGCCTACGAGGCCTTCGCCGCCAAGCGCAAGCCCGCCTTCCAGGGAGATTGAGCTCATGGCCGCCTCCGCAGTAGATCCCTCGACGGCGCACCTCGCGCTGCCCTTCTTCGACGCCGCGCACCACGCCCTCGCGCGCGAGCTGCTGCCCTGGGCCGCGGCGCAATCGGTGGACGAGCGCGACGACCGCGCCGCCTGCCGCGACTGGGTGCGGCGTCTCGGCGATGGCGGCTGGCTGCGCTACTGCGTGCCGGCGAGTTCCGGCGGCGCGCTCGAGCGCCTCGATTCGCGCGCCCTGGTGCTGCTGCGCGAAACGCTGGCCTTCCACTCGCCGCTGGCCGACTTCGCCTTTGCGATGCAGGGACTGGGAAGCGGCGCCATCACGCTCGCCGGCACCGGCACGCAGCACGCCGACTACCTGGCCCCGGTGGGCCGCGGCGACAAGATCGCGGCCTTCGCGCTGAGCGAGCCCGAGGCCGGCTCCGACGTCGGCGCGATGGCGATGCGCGCCGAGCCCAGCGCCGACGGCTGGCGCCTCACCGGCGAAAAAACCTGGATCAGCAACGGCGGCATCGCCGACTTCTACTGCGTCTTCGCCAAGACCGATCCGAGCGCCGGCTCGCGCGGGATCACGGCCTTTATCGTCGATGCGAACACGCCCGGCCTCGACACCTCCGCGCACATCGAGGTCATGGCGCCGCATCCGCTCGCGACCCTGCGCTTCGACGGCTGCACGGTGCCGCGCACGGCCCAGCTCGGCGAGCTCAACGGCGGCTTCAAGCTGGCGATGCGCACGCTCGACATCTTCCGCGCCTCGGTGGCCGGCGCCGCGCTCGGCATGGCCCGCCGCGCCCTGTCCGAGGCCGTCCAGCATGCACAGAAACGCAAGATGTTCGGCCAGACGCTGGCCGACTTCCAGCTCACGCAGGCCAAGCTCGGCGAGATGGCGGCGCTGATCGACAGCGCGGCGCTGCTGACCTACCGCGCGGCCTGGATGCGCGACGACAGCGAGCGCCGCGGCGAGCCCGCCGTCGGCGACCTGACGGCGGCCGCCGCCATGGCGAAGATGTGCGCCACCGAGAATGCCAGCCGGGTGATCGACATGGCCCTGCAGATGCACGGCGGCCTGGGCGTCAAGGTCGGCACCAAGGTCGAGAGCCTCTACCGCGACATCCGCTCGCTGCGCATCTACGAGGGTGCGACCGAAGTCCAGCAACTGATCATCGGCAAGGCCGTGTTGAGGAACCCATGACTCAGAGCGCGCAAACCGACCGCTTCGTGCATGACCGGCTGCCGCCGGCGGAGCAGTTGCCGATCTTCCGCTACGACCTGCCCGAGCTGCAGTTGCCCGACCAGCTGAACCTGGTCGAGGAGTTGCTCGACAAGGCAGTCGCCCGGGGCTTTGGCGACCAGCCGATGCTGCGCGCTCCCGGCCGCACGCTGAGCTATGCCGAGGCGGCGACGGAGGTCAACCGCATCGCACAGGTGCTGACCGAGGACCTCCGCCTGGTGCCGGGCAACCGGGTGCTGCTGCGCGGGGGCAATTCGATCGCGATGGCGCTGGCTTGGCTTGCCGTGGTCAAGGCCGGCCTGATCGCGGTCGCCACCATGCCGCTGCTGCGCGCCAAGGAGCTTGGCGAGATCATCGAGAAGGCACAACCCACGGTCGCACTGTGCGAACGGAAGCTGCTCGACGAACTGGAGGTGGCGCAACGGGCTCACCCGGTGCTGCGCACGATCGTGGCGTTCGATGGGCTGGACGCGCCCGACTCCCTGACTGCGCGCGCCGCGGCGAAGAGCGGCGTCTTCCAGGCCTGCCCCACGGCCGCCGACGACATCGCGCTGCTGGCCTTCACCTCAGGGACCACCGGCAAGCCCAAGGCGCCGGTGACCACGCACCGCGACGTGCTCGCGATGTGCCAGACCTGGCCGCGCCATGTGCTGCAGGCACGCAGCGACGACATCGTGCTCGGTTCGCCGCCGCTGGCCTTCACTTTCGGCCTCGGCGGGCTGCTGGTCTTCCCCATGTGGGCCGGCGCCTCGGTGTACTTCCACGACAAGCCCTACACGCCCGAGACGATGGTCGCCGTGATCCGGGAGATCGGCGCCACCATCTGCTACACGGCGCCCACCTTCTACCGCCAGATGGCCGCCTTCGCGAAGGCGGCCGGCGTCCCCAGCCTGCGCATCAGCGTGAGCGCAGGCGAAGCGCTGCCCGACGCCACGCGCCAGCTCTGGAAGCAGGCCACCGGCCTCGAGATGCTCGACGGCATCGGCGGCACCGAGGTGTTCCACATCTACATCTCGGCCGCCGGCGACCAGGTGCGGCGCGGCGCGGTCGGCAAGGCCGTGCCGGGCTTCACGGCCAGGGTGGTCGACGACGAGGGCCACGAGGTCCCGCGCGGCACGGTCGGCAAGCTGGCGATCATCGGACCGGTAGGTTGCCGCTATCTGGACGATCCGCGGCAGGCCGACTACGTCCGGGGCGGCTGGAACTATCCCGGCGATGCCTTCGTCGAGGACGAGGACGGCTATTTCTTCTACCAGTCGCGCGCCGACGACATGATCGTCACGGCCGGCTACAACGTGGGCGGCCCCGAGGTCGAGGATGCACTGCTCAGGCACCCGGCGGTCGCCGAATGCGGCGTCATCGGCAAGCCCGACGAGGAGCGCGGCATGATCGTCAAGGCCTTCTGCGTGCTCAAGCCCGGCCGCACCGGCGATGCGGCGCTGACCAAGGCCCTGCAGGATCACGTCAAGGCCAGCATCGCGCCCTACAAATACCCCCGCGAGATCGCGTTCGTGGCCCAGCTGCCGCGCACCGAAACCGGAAAACTCCAGAGATTCAAACTGAGGCAAATGACATGATCAAGCAACTGCAACCCCCAGGCTGGCTGCCGCCCAAAGGCTACGCGAACGGCATCGCCGCGCGCGGGACGACGGTCTTCGTCGGCGGCCAGATCGGCTGGAATGCGCAGCAGCAATTCGAGTCCGACGACTTCATCGAGCAGGCGGGCCTGGCGCTGCGCAACATCGTCGAAGTGCTGCGCGAAGGCGGAGCCGGCCCGGAGCACATGGTGCGCATGACCTGGTACATCACGGATCGCGACGAGTACAACCGCCGCCTCGGCGAGCTGGGCCCGGTCTACCGCGAGGCGATGGGCCGGAATTTCCCCGCGATGACCTGCGTGCAGGTGGCGGCGCTGGTCGAGGCGCGCGCAAAGATCGAGATCGAAGTCACGGCGGTCATTCCTGACTGACCCCCAGCCTCGCCCACTTCGTGTGGCTCGGGCACCCCCTTTCAGGGGGCAACACCAGCGGCCCGGCAAAGCCGGTTCCGCGGTATTTCCCGAAAGGGACCATGGCATCGCTGGTTCAGAATTTCAGAAACAAAAAAGCCCACTGGAAAGTGGGCTTTTTTGCTTCGTCGACAACCTGGTAGGGTTATCGGGAATTTGGTTGCGCGAGCAAGATTTGAACTTGCGACCTTTGGGTTATGAGCCCAACGAGCTACCAGGCTGCTCCATCGCGCGGCAAGATGGAATTATATACTATTCGGCGGCGTTTTGCTCGGCGCCCGAAACTTCTTCAGAGATTTCGGGGCGATCGACCAATTCGACCAGGGCCATGGGTGCATTGTCGCCCACGCGGAAACCCATTTTCAGGATGCGCGTATAGCCGCCCGGACGTGCCTGGTAGCGCGGACCGAGTTCGCCGAACAGCTTGACGACGCTGTCGCGGCTGCGCAGGCGGTCGAAAGCGAGGCGCTTGTTGGCGACCGTGGGCTTCTTGGCCAGGGTGATCATCGGCTCGATGACGCGGCGCAGTTCCTTGGCCTTGGGGACCGTGGTCTTGATGACTTCGTGCTCGATGAGCGAATTCATCATGTTCTGCAGCATCGCGAGGCGGTGCGAGCTGGTGCGATTGAGTTTGCGGAGTCCGTGTCCGTGACGCATGGTGCTTTTTCCTTTACTTTATAAAAACAGGCAGCCGTGTCAGGTACTGCCCGGTGCACTGGCCCTCTTCTTCAGGGCCAACTTCGAATTATCGCTTGTCCAGGCCGGCCGGCGGCCAGCTCTCGAGCTTCATGCCCAAGGTCAGGCCGCGCGAGGCGAGCACTTCCTTGATTTCGTTGAGCGACTTGCGACCCAGGTTCGGGGTCTTGAGCAGCTCGTTCTCGGTGCGCTGGATCAGGTCACCGATGTAGTAGATGTTCTCGGCCTTCAGGCAGTTGGCCGAACGCACCGTGAGTTCGAGTTCGTCGACCGGACGCAGCAGGATCGGATCGAACTGCTGGGCGCTGCGCGGTGCCGGCGCATCGAATGCAGCCAGTTCGCCGCCTTCCAGCTGTGCGAACACGGCCAGTTGCTCGACCAGGATCTTGGCCGAGGCGCGGACCGCGTCTTCGGCGGTGATCGCACCGTTGGTCTCGATTTCGACCAGCAGCTTGTCGAGGTCGGTACGCTGTTCGACACGGGCGCTTTCGACCGTGTAGCTCACGCGCTTGACCGGCGAGAACGAGGCGTCGAGCACGATCCGGCCGATCGACTTGGTCGGCTCGTCGGCGTAGCGGCGCATCGTGCCGGGCACGTAGCCACGGCCCTTCTCGACCTTGATCTGCATGTCGAGCTTGCCGCCTTGCGACAGGTGCGCGATGACGTGGTCGGGATTGATGATCTCGACGTCGTGCGGCGTCTGGATGTCGGAAGCCGTGACCGGGCCTTCGCCGTCCTTGCGCAGGCTCAGCGTGACTTCATCGCGGTTGTGGAGCTTGAACACCACGCCCTTGAGGTTCAACAGGATGTTGACGACGTCTTCCTGCACGCCATCGATCGACGAGTACTCGTGCAGCACGCCCGCGATCGTCACTTCGGTGGCCGAGTAGCCGACCATCGACGACAGCAGAACGCGGCGCAGTGCATTGCCGAGCGTGTGGCCGTAGCCGCGCTCGAACGGCTCGAGCGTGACCTTCGCCTTGTTGGGGGCGAGTTGCTCGACCTGGATGGTCTTGGGTTTCAGCAGGGTTGTTTGCATGCAGGACTTCCTCTCAATACCCCCGGCTCGTTACACCGGTAAGGCTGGTGAAGCGCCCGGCGGGAGTACCTCCCGGCGGGAACAAAAAATCAAAAGTACGGGCCGCGTCAGCGGCACGTTATCGTCCGTTTAACGCGAATAGAGTTCGACGATCAGCGATTCGTTGATGTCGGCCGCGAATTCGTCGCGATCGGGGACCTTCTTGAAGGTGCCCTCGGCCTTGTCGGCGTTGACGTCGACCCAGGCCGGCATCCCGACTTGGGCGGCCAGCTGGAGCGCTTCGGCCACGCGGGTCTGCTTCTTCGACTTGTCGCGCACGGCGATCACGTCGCCGGTCTTGACCAGGTACGACGGGATGTTGACCGACTGGCCATTGACCGTGATCGCCTTGTGCGACACGAGCTGGCGTGCTTCGGCGCGCGTCGAGCCGAAGCCCATGCGATAGACCACGTTGTCCAGGCGCGATTCGAGGATGAACAGCAGGTTGGCGCCGGTGTTGCCACGGCGGCGGTCGGCTTCCTCGAAGTAGCGGCGGAACTGCTTCTCGAGCACGCCGTACATGCGCTTGACCTTCTGCTTTTCGCGCAGTTGCAGGCCGAAGTCGGAGGTGCGCTGACCCGAGGTGCGGCCGTGCTGGCCGGGCTTGGAGTCGAACTTGGCCTTGTCCTGGATCGAACGACGGGCGCTCTTCAGGAACAGGTCGGTGCCTTCGCGGCGGGAGAGTTTGGCCTTGGGGCCGAGGTAGCGTGCCACTTGATCTTCCTTCTATGTCATCTGCCGCAGGGTGACTGCGGGAGCCATCAGCGGCGTGCCGATGGCGGTGGGCTTGTTGAAAAACAAAAAATGCGCAGCCGCTGTGAAGCAGGCTGCGCTGAGCATTGTCGCCTTAGATGCGACGACGCTTTTGCGGACGGCAGCCGTTGTGCGGAACCGGGGTCACGTCGGCAATGGAGTTGATCCGGATGCCGAGCGCAGCCAGGGCGCGCACCGACGATTCGCGACCCGGGCCGGGGCCCTTGATCTCGACGTCGAGGTTCTTGATGCCTTGGTCGACCGCAGCGCGGCCGGCCACTTCAGAGGCGACCTGCGCAGCGAACGGCGTCGACTTGCGCGAACCCTTGAAGCCTTGACCACCCGACGACGCCCACGACAGAGCATTGCCCTGGCGGTCGGTGATCGTGATGATCGTGTTGTTGAACGAGGCGTGCACGTGGGCGATGCCGTCCGCAACGTTCTTGCGAACCTTCTTGCGAACGCGTTGTGCCGCGTTGTTGGCAGGAGCTTTAGCCATGGTCTATCCTTATTTCTTCAGGGACTGCGCTGCCTTGCGCGGACCCTTGCGAGTGCGGGCATTGGTGCGCGTACGCTGGCCGCGCATCGGCAGGCCGCGACGGTGACGGAAGCCGCGGTAGCAGCCGATGTCCATCAAGCGCTTGATGTTCATCGTCGTTTCGCGACGCAGGTCACCTTCGATGGTGAAGAGAGCGATCTGGTCGCGGATCTTCTCGAGATCGGCGTCGGTCAGATCCTTGATCTTCTTCGCATAGTCGATGCCGCTCGCTTCGCAGATCTTGCGTGCGCGGGTGCGACCGATGCCGAAAATGGCGGTCAGGCCGATTTCAGCGTGCTTGTGCGGCGGAATGTTGATGCCAGCAATACGTGCCATGTGCGTCCTCTATATCTCTAACAATCAACCCTGGCGCTGCTTGTGGCGCGGGTCGGTACAGATCACGCGCACCACACCCTTGCGGCGGATGATCTTGCAATTACGGCAGATGGTTTTGACCGAAGCCGAAACTCTCATTTCTTTCTCCTAAGACTCTGTTCAACTCGGCGAACCATTCGCCTGAAAATTCGTTGCGCTCAAGACCCGTACAACTACGACGTCTTGAAGCTGGCTTTCTTCAGCAGCGACTCGTACTGCTGCGACATCATGTAGTTCTGCACCTGGGCCATGAAGTCCATCGTCACGACCACGATGATCAACAAGGACGTCCCGCCGAAATAGAACGGCACGTTGTACTTGAGGATCAGGAACTCCGGCAGCAGGCAGACGAAGGTGATGTACACCGCGCCGGCCAACGTCAGTCGAACCAGGATCTTGTCGATATAGCGCGCGGTCTGGTCACCCGGGCGAATGCCAGGAATGAACGCACCGCTCTTCTTCAGGTTGTCGGCGGTCTCGCGGCTGTTGAACACCAGCGCCGTGTAGAAGAAGCAGAAGAACACGATCGCGGTGGCGTACAGCAGCACGTAGATCGGTTGCCCCGGCTGCAGCGCGCTCGCGATGTCCCTGATCCAGCGCATGCTCTCGCCGGTGCTGAACCAGCCCACGACCGTCGTCGGCAGCAGGATGATAGACGACGCGAAGATCGGCGGGATCACGCCGGCCATGTTCAGCTTCAGCGGCAGGTGCGACGACTGACCGCCGTAGACCTTGTTGCCGACCTGTCGCCGCGCATAGTTCACGAGGATCTTGCGCTGGCCGCGTTCGACGAACACCACGAAGTAGGTCACCAGCACGACCACAGCGATGATGAACAGCGCGACGATCGGATTCATGGCACCCGTGGTGACCAGCGATGCCAGGCCGCCGATCGCACCCGGCAATCCGGCCGCGATGCCGGCGAAGATCAGGATCGAGATCCCGTTGCCGAGACCGCGTTCGGTGATCTGCTCGCCGAGCCACATCAGGAACATCGAGCCTGCCGTCAGGCTGATCATTGCGGTGAGCCGGAAGCCGAAGCCGGGCGAAATCACCAGGCCTGCGGAAGACTCGAGCGCCACTGCGATGCTGAAGGACTGGAACAAGGCCAGGCCCAGCGTGCCGTAGCGCGTGTACTGCGTGATCTTGCGCCGCCCCGCCTCGCCTTCCTTCTTCAACTGCTCGAAGGTCGGCACCACGTAGGTCATCAGTTGCATGATGATCGACGCGGAGATGTACGGCATGATGCCCAACGCGAACACGGTGAAGCGCGACAGCGCACCGCCCGAGAACATGTTGAACAGGCTCAGGATGCCGCCCTGCTGACCTTGGAACAGCTGCGCCAGTTGGTCCGGGTTGATGCCCGGCACCGGGATGTGAGCCCCGACGCGATAGACCACGAGCGCGAGCAGCAAAAAGACCAGCCGGCGACGCAGGTCGCCGAACTTGCCTGTCTTTGCGAGCGTTGCCGCGTTGGTTGCCACGAAGAACTTCTTTCAGTCCGAGTGTTTAGGCGACGCTGCCGCCAGCGGCCTCGATCGCGGCCTTGGCGCCGGCGGTCGCGCCGATGCCCGTCAGCTTGACGGCCTTGGTGAGCTCACCGGTCTTGATGATCTTGACGACCTTCGCGATCTGGCCCACGAGACCCGCTTGCTTGAGCGCCAGCAGATCCACTTCGGCCAGGCCGAGCTGCTCGAGCGCGGTCAGCGTGACTTCGGCGTTGTACTTGAGCAGTTGCGACTTGAAGCCGCGCTTCGGCAGGCGGCGCTGCAGCGGCATTTGACCGCCTTCGAAGCCCACCTTGTGGAAACCGCCTGCGCGCGACTTCTGACCCTTGTGACCGCGACCCGCGGTCTTGCCGATGCCGGAGCCGATGCCGCGGCCGACACGGCGCTTTGCATGCTTGGCGCCGTCGGCCGGCTTGATGCCATTGAGTTCCATATGCGTCTCTCTCAGTGGCTCTGGTTAGAGCACTTTGACCAGATAACTGATCTTGTTGATCATGCCGCGCACTGCGGGCGTGTCCTGCAGCTCGCTCACGCTGTTGAGCTTGCGCAGGCCCAGGCCGCGCACGGTGGCGCGATGCGATTCCTTGGTACCGATCGGGCTCTTGACCAATTGGACCTTGACGGTTTGTTGTTGCGTCGTCATGTTGCTGCTCCGGTTCAGGCGAAGAGCTCTTCGACCGTCAGGCCGCGCTTGGCGGCGACTTCGGACGCGGTCGTCGAGTTCTTCAGGCCGTCCAGCGTGGCGCGGACCATGTTGTAGGGGTTCGACGAACCATGGCTCTTGGCCACGATGTCGGTGATGCCCATCACTTCGAACACGGCGCGCATCGGGCCGCCGGCGATGATGCCGGTACCCTTCGGAGCCGGGATCATGACGACCGAAGCGGCGCCGTGATGGCCGGTCACGCGGTGATGCAGCGTGCCGTTCTTGATCGAGATCTTCGCGAGGTTGCGGCGGGCTTCTTCCATCGCCTTCTGCACGGCGGCCGGCACTTCCTTCGACTTGCCCTTGCCCATGCCGACGCGACCGTCGCCGTCACCCACCACGGTGAGTGCTGCGAAACCGAGGATACGACCGCCCTTCACCACCTTGGTGACGCGGTTGATCGCGATCATCTTCTCGCGCAGACCGTCTTCGGGGCCTTCGTTCTGCGTTCTTGCCTGAATCTTTGCCATTTTGAATCTCGTGTCCGGTTAGAACTGCAGGCCGGCTTCGCGGGCCGCATCGGCCAGCGCCTTGACGCGGCCGTGGTAGGCGAAACCTGCGCGGTCGAAGGCGACCTTCTCGACGCCGGCAGCCTTCGCCTTTTCAGCGATGCGCTTGCCGATGGCGGTGGCCGCGGCAGCGGTGGCACCCTTGCCCGAAGCGCCCAGCGAAGCGCGCATTTCGGCTTCGGCGGTCGATGCGGTGGCGATCACCTTGGAGCCGTCGTCGGAGATGACGGTGGCGTAGATGTGCAGGTTGGTGCGGTTCACCGTCAGGCGCGCCACGCCCTGCGTCGCAATGCGAATGCGGGTCTGGCGCGAGCGGCGAAGGCGCTGTGCTTTCTTGGTCAACATCATTTTGCTGCCCCTTATTTCTTCTTGGTCTCTTTGATCACGATCTTCTCGTCCGAATAACGGATGCCCTTGCCCTTGTAAGGCTCAGGCGGACGAATAGCGCGGATCTCAGCGGCCACTTGGCCGACGCGTTGGCGGTCGGCACCCTTGATGATCACTTCGGTCGGGGTGGGCGTTGCCACCGTGATGCCTTGCGGCATGTCCTTGTTGACCGGATGCGAGTAGCCGACCTGGAGGTTCAGCTTGCTGCCCTGCGCCGCGGCCTTGTAGCCGACGCCGACCAGGTTGAGCTTCTTCTCGAAGCCCTTGGTCACACCGACCACCATGTTGTTCACGAGCTGGCGCAGCGTGCCGCTCATCGCATTCGCTTCACGCGAATCGTTGGCGGGCTCGAAGCTCAGCTGGCCGTCCTTGGAGACGACGTTGACCAGCGCATTGCGCGGCAGGTTGAGCGAACCGCCCGTACCCTTGACGCTGATCTGGTCTTCCTTGATCGACACATCCACGCCTGCGGGGATGGCGACTGGCATTTTTCCTACTCGGGACATTTCAGTAACTCCTCGATGTCTCGGTTAGGCGACGTAGCACAGGACTTCGCCACCGACACCGGTAGCGCGCGCCTTGCGGTCGGTCATCACGCCCTGGGGGGTCGTGACGATCGCGACGCCGAGGCCGTTCTGGACTTGCGGGATGGCTGCGCTGGCCTTGTAGACGCGCAGGCCGGGACGGCTCACACGCTCGATGCGCTCGATGACCGGACGGCCAGCGTAGTACTTCAGCGTGATGACGAGTTCGGACTTGCCGTCTTCGGTCTTGACCTGGAAACCGTCAATGTAGCCTTCGTCCTTCAGGACCTGCGAGATCGCGATCTTCACCTTGGAAGACGGGACCGACACAGTGGGCTTCGCCACCATCTGCGCGTTACGGATACGCGTCAGCAGGTCAGCAATGGGATCACTCATGCTCATGTTTTTTACTCCTGCCTGGCTTACCAGCTGGCCTTGGTGACACCGGGGATGTCGCCAGCGAAAGCCAGTTCACGGATCTTGGCGCGGCCCAGACCGAATTGACGGAAGGTGCCACGCGGACGACCGGTGATTTCGCAGCGGTTGCGCTGTCGCGTCGGGTTCGCGTTGCGCGGCAGCTTTTGCAGGCCCAGACGGGCAGCTGCACGCTCTTCATCGCTCTTCTTGAAGTCGTTGGCGATCGCCTTGAGTTCGGCGTGCTTCGCCGCGTACTTGGCGACCAGGTTGTCGCGCTTGAGTTCGCGCTGGATCAAAGATGCTTTAGCCACAGGTCGCCTCAGTTCTTGAACGGGAAACGGAAGCCAGCGAGAAGCGCCTTGGCTTCTTCATCGGTCTTGGCCGTCGTCGTGATGCTGATATTGAGACCGCGCAGGGCATCGACCTTGTCGTATTCGATCTCGGGGAAAATGATCTGCTCTTTGACGCCGATGTTGTAGTTGCCGCGGCCGTCGAAGGCGCGACCCGAGATCCCGCGGAAGTCACGAACGCGCGGCAGTGCCACGGTCACGAAACGATCCAGGAATTCGTACATCTGAACGCCACGCAGCGTGACCATGCAGCCGATCGGCTGGTTCTCGCGAATCTTGAAGCCGGCGATGGCCTTCTTCGACTTGGTCACGACCGGCTTCTGGCCGGCGATCTTGGTCAGGTCGGCGACAGCGTTGTCGAGAACCTTCTTGTCGGCGACGGCCTCACCCACGCCCATGTTGAGCGTGATCTTGGTCAGGCGCGGAACCTGCATCGGCGAGGTGTAACCGAACTTCTCGGTCAGATCCTTGGCGATCTTTTCGCGGTAGTGTTGTTGGAGACGTGCCATGTGAGTACTCCTTAGGCCAGCTTGATTTCGTCGCCGCTGGACTTGAAGACGCGCACGCGCTTGCCGTCCGAGACCTTGATGCCCACGCGATCGGCCTTGCCGGTCGCAGCATTGAAGATCGCCACGTTGGATTGGTGAATGGGCATGGTCTTTTCAACGATGCCACCGGTCGTACCCTTGAGGGGGTTCGGCTTGGTGTGCTTCTTGACCATGTTGATGCCGTCGACGATCAGGTAGGAATCGTCCTTGCGCAGCGACACAGTGCCGCGCTTGCCCTTGTCGCGCCCGGCCAACACGATGACCTGGTCGCCTTTGCGAATCTTGTTCATGGCGTTGTTGTCCTTAGAGAACTTCGGGTGCCAGCGACACGATCTTCATGAACTTCTCGGTGCGCAGTTCGCGCGTGACCGGTCCGAAGATGCGGGTGCCGATGGGCTCCAGCTTGGCGTTGAGCAACACGGCTGCGTTGCCGTCGAATTTGACGAGGGAACCGTCTGCACGACGGATGCCCTTGGCGGTGCGAACCACCACTGCACTGTAGATCTCGCCTTTTTTGACGCGACCGCGCGGAGCAGCTTCCTTGATGCTGACCTTGATGACGTCGCCCACGCTGGCATAACGCCGCTTGGAGCCACCGAGCACCTTGATACACAGGACGGATTTCGCGCCCGTGTTGTCGGCCACATCGAGCCGGGATTCAGTTTGGATCATGTCTTGATATTCCCAACTTGTACCGTTTGCCACCCCGGCTGGATCCGGTTGTGTAGCGCTGCGGTCAGTCTTGGGCCCGTCGTCCACACACCAAAACCACTTCGGTGTGCTTCCGCTGGGCAGAAACTTTCGCCTTTTGAAGCGAAGCCCGCGATTGTTGCATAGTCCAAACGCCTCGTCAACACCCCGATCTGCAGAAATCTGCCAAACCGTAGACTCTCGCGGTGCACGCCAGACCATCGCCGCCTCTCATCCGCCGCCGGCTGCTGCTGGCGGCCGGGGTCGTCGGCCTTCTCCCGGGCTGCCGCAACGCCCCTGCGGGCCTGCCGCCCTCATCGCTGGTCCGGCAGGCCCAGGCGCTGCGCCTGGTCGGCGAAGCGCGGTGGCCGCATCGGGCGGAGTTCCAGGGCACCGCCCTGGGAGGCTTCTCCGGCATCGACTACGACCCTGCGCGGGGCGAATACCTGCTTCTCAGCGATGACCGGTCGGATCTGGCAGCCGCACGGTTCTATCGCATGCGCTGGCCCTCGGTCGGCGCAGAGCCGCCGCAACCTGCGGGCGTCACCTTGCTGCGACAGGCCGGCGGCGCGACCTGGCCGGCGCGGCGTGCCGCGACGGCGGACATCCCGGTGGTCGACCCCGAGGCGATCCGCTGGCGCCCGGACACCGGCACGGTGCTCTGGACCAGCGAGGGCGACATCGCACGCGGCTTCGGCCCGGCGCTCTACGAATCGCGGGGCGACGGCACGCTGGTGCGCGAGATCGCGTTGCCCGCGATGTTCGCGGCCGACCGCCGCGGCCGCAGCGGCCCCCGGGACAACCTCGGGCTGGAGGGGCTCGCGCTGACGCCCGACGGCCGCGACGCCTGGGTGGCGATGGAGAACGCGCTGCGGCAGGACGGACCGGTGCCCACGCTGCGCGCCCCCGGCGGGCCCTGCCGCTTCACCCGGATCGACCTCGCGACCGGCCAGGCCCGGCGCCAGATCGCCTACCTGCCCGACGCGATTCCCCTGCGCCCGCTGCTACCCGGCACCTATGCCGACAACGGCGTCAGCGAGGTCCTGATGATCGACGGCCACCGAATGCTGGTGCTCGAGCGCGCCTATGCGACCGGGATCGGCAATTCGCTGCGCCTCTACGAGATCGACACCCGCGAGGCCAGCGACACCCTGGCCCTCGACGCGCTGTCGCCCGACAATCACCGTCCGGCGCCGAAAACGCTGGTGGCGGACTTCGCCGCGCTCGGGCTGTCGCGCCTGGACAATACCGAAGGGCTCTGCTGGGGCCCCGATCTGCCCGGCGGCCGGCGGATGCTGGTCGCGGTGAGCGACGACAATTTCAATCCGCTGCAGGTCACCCAGTTCGCAGCCTTCGAATTCACGGACACGTCATGAACATCGCAGTCACCTTCCTGCCGCGCCAGGACCCGCTCCCCCTGCCCCCGATCGCATTCATCGGCGGCGGCAACATGGCCAGCGCCATCATCGGCGGGCTCCTCAAGCAGGACACGCCGGCAGCCACCTTCGAGATCGTGGAGCCCTTTGCGGAGGCGCGCGAACGGCTGGCCCGCGACTTCGGCATCGTCGCCCAGGCCGAGGCCGGCCCGGCCCTGGCGCGCTGCGAGGTCATCGTCTGGGCGGTCAAGCCGCAGAATTTCGCCGAAGCCGCGAAGCCGGTGCGCGGGCTGGCGCCGGAAGCCCTGCATCTCAGCGTCGCCGCGGGCATTCCGTCCGACAGCATCGCCCGCTGGCTCGGCACCGAGCGCGTGGTGCGGGCGATGCCCAACACGCCGGCCCTGGTCGGCCAGGGCATGACCGGGCTGTTCGCGCGCGACGCGGTCGATGGCGCCGGCCGCAAGCGGGTGGAACGGGTGCTGGGCGCCACCGGGGAGCTGCTCTGGGTCGATGCCGAAGGCGCGCTCGACGCGGTCACTGCGGTTTCCGGCTCCGGTCCGGCCTACGTGTTCTATTTCCTGGAGGCCATGACCGAGGCCGGCATCTCGCTGGGCCTGACGCCGGCGCAGGCGCACCAGCTCGCGGTCGGCACCTTCTCGGGCGCCACGGCGCTGGCCGCCAGTTCCAGCGAACCGCCGGCGGTGCTGCGCGCGCGCGTGACCTCCAAGGGGGGCACGACCCATGCGGCGATCACGTCGATGGAAAACGCCGACGTCGCCGGCAAGTTCAAGGCCGCGATCCGCGCCGCCCACCAGCGCGCCGGCGAACTTGCGGCCGAATTCGGGGGATAGGCTCGCCCCCAGGTTGCCCGGCACTTCATGTCCGGGCGCCCACCCCCTGCCGGGGGCAACACCAGCGGCCCGGCGGAGCCGGATCCGCGGTGTTTCACCAACGGGCCTGGCTGCGCCGGCCGGTGAATACTGGCGCTGTGGTTGTTCTATGGCGGCGCGCAGCGCGCCTGTTGGTGGGCGGCCGCGGAACCGGCTTCGCCGGGCCGCTGGCTGCGCCCCCGGTAGGGGGTGGGCGGGCTACACGCAGTGAGCCCAACCTGGGGGCGAGCTAGTGCTCCGCGCAGCGCGCCTGTTCGTGGGCAGTCGCGGAACCGGCTTCGCCGGGCCGCTGACTGCGCCCCCGGTAGGGGGTGGGCGGGCTACACGAAGTGAGCCCGACCTGGGGGCGAGCTACATCCAGCCGGTGGCAACGCCGGCGAACACCGTGAAGCCGAGCCAGTGGTTGAGGCGGAAGGCCTTGAAGCAGCCCTCGCGCGTGCGGTCCCGGATCAGACGCCAGTGCCACAGCGCCTGCCCCGCCGCCGCGGCGATCGCCAGGTAGAAGACCGGGCCGAGGCCCATGCCGGCGCCGACCGCGGTCCACACCACGAGGAACACCGCGTAGCATGCCATCACGATCGCGACGTCGAAGCGCCCGAAGGTGATCGCCGAGGTCTTCATGCCGATCCGCAGGTCGTCATCGCGGTCGACCATTGCGTACTCGGTGTCATAGGCCAGCACCCAGAACAGGTTGCCGGCCAGCAGCCACCAGGCCAGCGCCGGCACTTCGCCGCGCACCGCGGCAAAGGCCATCGGGATGCCGAAGCTGAAGGCGATGCCGAGCACCGCCTGCGGGATCGATACGAAGCGCTTGGCATAGGGATAGGCCAGCGTGATCGCGAGCGCCACGAAGGACCACAGCACCGTCACCTGATTGGTGGTGAGCACCAGCGCGAAGGCGCACAGGGCTAGCACGGCGCCGACCGCCAGCGCCTCCTTGACCGAGAGCGCACCGCTGGTGACCGGCCGCTGCGCGGTGCGCTTGACGTGGCGGTCGAACTCGCGGTCGGCCACGTCGTTGATGCAGCAGCCCGCGCTGCGCATCAGGAAGGTGCCGAGCACGAAGACGACCAGCAGGTGCCAGCCCGGCCAGCCGCCGGTCGCAAACCAGAGCGCGCCCAGGGTCGGCCACAACAGCAGCAGCCAGCCGGCCGGCCGGTTCCAGCGGATCAGGTCGAGGTAGAG
Organism: Variovorax sp. P2_H12; assembly: GCF_056403395.1. Taxonomy (NCBI): domain Bacteria; kingdom Pseudomonadati; phylum Pseudomonadota; class Betaproteobacteria; order Burkholderiales; family Comamonadaceae; genus Variovorax; species Variovorax sp. P2_H12. The sequence goes on from NZ_JBFUFO010000029.1 coordinate 111,720, forward strand.
CCCGAGCCGCCCGCGCGGGGACTCGGCGGCAGGATCATTCTTCAAGGAGCGAGCGCAGCATCCAGGCCGTCTGGTCATGCACCGTGCAGCGCGCGGTCAGCATGTCGGCGGTCGGGTCATCGCCGGCTTCCTCGGCCACGGGGATGAACTCGCGGGCGATGCGCGACACGGTCTCATGGCCCTTGACCAGGATGCGCACCATCTCCATCGCCTTGGGCGGGACCTGCGGCACGTCGGGCACGGTGGCGATCTTGCTGAATTCGGCATAGGAACCCGGTGCGTAGTGGCCCAGCGCGCGGATGCGCTCGGCCAGGACGTCGGTCGAGGTCCAGAGCTCGGTGTACTGGCCCATGAACATCGCATGCAGCGAGTTGAAGTGCGGGCCGGTCACGTTCCAGTGGAAGTTGTGGGTGGTCAGGTAGAGCGTGTAGGTGTCGGCCAGCACCCGGCTCAGGCCTTCGGCGATGGCCGCGCGGTCCTGGCGGTCGATGCCGATGTTGATGATCGGCGCGTTGCGGCTGCCCGATTCCTCGGCCACCCGGATGCCGCCTTTGCGCGGCACCTTGCCGGCCGACGAGGCCGGAGCGGGCGTGGCGGGCGACTTGGGCTTCTTGATGACTTTGGCCATGCGAAGGGTTCTTTCTACAGAAGGGTTGACGGCAGGAGGAAGCCGGAAACGGCGCACCGGCTTCGCAACATGCGCACTCTATCTCAGGACCGTCAGGACAGGCGCTTGACGCCCGGCAGTTCGCAGGCATAGATCGCGTTGCGCAGCGCCGCGATCGCCTCGTAGCGCGTGAAGCTGCGCCGCCAGGCCAGCACCACGCGCCGCGTCGGCGGCTCGCCGCCCTGGGTGTCGCGCACCGGCAGGTAGCGCACGATCTGCTCGGGCTCCTTGCGCCCCTTGCCGCGGGGCTTGAGCGCGTCGGCCGGCACCGACAGCCGCGGCACCAGCGTCACGCCCATGCCCGAAGCCACCATGTGCTTGATGGTCTCCAGCGACGAGCCCTCGAAGCTCTTGCGGATGCCTTCGGCGTTGCTCGAGAAGCGGGCGAATTCGGGGCAGACCTCGAGCACGTGGTCGCGGAAGCAGTGGCCGGTGCCGAGCAGCAGCATGGTTTCCTTCTTGAGTTCGTCGGAACTCACGGACTCGCGCTCGGCCAGCGGGTGATGCGCCGGCAGCGCGGCCATGAAGGGCTCGTCGTAGAGCGCAGCCATCGCCAGGCCGGTGTCGGGAAAGGGCTCGGCCATGATCGCGCAGTCGATCTCGCCGGCGCGCAGCATCTCGAGCAGCTTGGCGGTGAAGTTCTCCTGCAGCACCAGCGGCATCTGCGGCGTGCGCGCGATGTTCTGGCGCACTAGGTCGGGCAGCAGGTAGGGGCCGATGGTGTAGATCACGCCGAGGTTCAGCGGGCCGGACAACGGGTCCTTGCCGCGCTTGGCGATCTCCTTGATGCTCGCGGCCTGGTCGAGCACGCTCTGGGCCTGCTGGACGATCTGCTCGCCCAGCGGCGTGACGGTGACCTCGCCGGCGCTGCGCTCGAAGAGCTTGACCTCGAGTTCGTCCTCGAGCTTCTTGATCGCCACCGACAGGGTCGGCTGCGAGACGTAGCAGGCCTCGGCGGCCTTGCCGAAATGCCGTTCGCGCGCGACCGCAACAATGTATTTGAGTTCGGTGAGGGTCATAGCTTGGGTCAATTATTGCTCGCGAACGTTGCTCGCCCCCAGGTTGCCCCGCACTTCGTGTCGGGGCGCCCACCCCCTGCCGGGGGCAACACCGGCGGCCCGGCGGAGCCGGTTCCGCGGCGTTTCACGAAGGGGCCGGGCTGCGCCGGCCACGCGGGTCAGGCCTTGAGGTATTCGGCCTTGCTGCCCAGCCAGCGGTCGACATGCTTCTCGGCCAGCGCGGGGTGCCGGTCGAGCATCTGCGGAGCCAGGTCGCGGGCCCAGTCGAGCAGCATGACATCGGTGCTGAGGTCGGCGAATCGCAGCAGCGGCGCACCCGACTGGCGGGCGCCGAGGAATTCGCCGGGGCCGCGGATCTCGAGGTCGCGGCGCGCGATCTCGAAGCCGTCGCCGGTCTCGGCCATCGCCTTGAGCCGCGCCCGCGCGGTCTCGCCGACCCGGCCGCCCTCGTTCGGCGCGTACAGCAGCACGCAGGCCGAGGCCGCGGCGCGGGGGGGGGCCCCGTCGACCCCGACCTCGATCACCGTGGTGCTGACCAGCACCTGCAGCTTGTTGGCCGTGAAGCTCTCCATCACCGCCTGCTTGTCGGCGGTCGGCATGCGCGAATGCAGCAGGCCGACGCCGACCTGGTCGCCCAGCGCGTCGGCCAGTTCGTCGCGGGTCTCGGTGGCGTTGCGCAGGTCGACCGCCTCGCTCTCCTCGATCAGCGGGCAGACCCAGTAGACCTGACGGCCCTGCTGCAGCTGGGCCTGGATCCGGTCGATGACCTCGTCGCGGCGGTGCTCGGCCACCAGCTTGGTCACGATCGGCGTGCGGCCGGGCGGCAGCTCGTCGAGCGTCGAGACGTCGAGGTCGGCGTAGTAGCTCATCGCCAGGGTGCGCGGGATCGGCGTGGCACTCATCATCAGCAGGTGGGGTTCGAGGTCGCCCACCGCCTTGCCGCGCAGCGCGAGGCGTTGCGCCACGCCGAAGCGATGCTGCTCGTCGATGATCGCCAGCGCCAGCTTCTTGAAGCGCACCTTCTCCGAGATCACCGCATGGGTGCCGATCACCAGCGCCGCCTCGCCGCTCTCGACCGCGGCCGACATCGCGTCGCGCTCCTTCTTCTTCTGGCTGCCGGTGAGCCAGGCCACGCGCAGGCCGCGCTCGGCCAGCAGCGGATCGAGCCAGCCGACCAGCTTGCCGAAATGCTGCGCCGCCAGGATCTCGGTCGGCGCCATCAGTGCGCACTGGTGGCCGGCATCGATGCAGCGCGCGGCGGCCAGCGCCGCCACCACGGTCTTGCCGGAACCGACGTCGCCCTGCAGCAGACGGTGCATCGGGACGTGGCGCGCCAGGTCGCGGCTGATCTCGACGCCCACGCGCTGCTGCGCCCCGGTCAAGCCGAAGGGCAGCACGGCCAGCAGCTCCCGGTGCAAGGACTCGCCCGAGGCGGCCGCATCGAGCGCCGGCGCGCGCTGCGCCGCCCGGGTGCGCCGCGCCTGCAGCTGCGAGAGCTGCTGGGCCAGCAGCTCATCGGCTTTGAGGCGCTGCCAGGCGGGATGGCTGTGGTCCTCGAGGGTGGCCAGCGCGACATCGGGCGCGGGATAGTGCAGGAAGCTCAGCGCCCGGCGCAGGTCCCAGGTCCCGTGCGGGGCGGCCCCCGCGGGCAGGGTCTCGTCGAGCACGGCACGCGCCAGACCCGAACGCACCTCGCGCCGCAGCACCGGCTGGGCCAGCCCGGCGATCGTCGAATACACCGGCGTCAGCGCCTCGGGCAATGGGGTGCCCGCGGCCTTCACGGCCGGATGCATCATCTGCCGCCCGATGAAGCCGCCCCGCACCTCGCCGCGCACCCGCACCCGGGCGCCGACCGCGAGCTGCTTCTGCTGCGAGGGGTAGAAGTTGAAGAAGCGCAGCTGGCAGGTATCGCTGCCGTCGTCGACGGTCACGATCAGCTGGCGCCGCGGCCGGAAAGCCACTTCGCTCTCGGTGACCACGGCCTCGATCTGCGCCATCTCGCCGTCGCGCACGTCGGCCAGCCGCACGACGCGGGTCTCGTCCTCGTAGCGCATCGGCAGGTAGAGCGCGAAGTCGATGTCGCGCAAGAGGCCCAGCTTGCGCAGCGCCCGCTGCACCACGCTGAGCCCGGTGCCGGGCGCGGGCGCGGCGGCGGCGGGCTTTTCAGGGGTCGGGAACTTGGAAGCGGCAGGCATGGGACAATTCTGCCCGGCTCTTCGCCTCCCTCTTCCCCATGCCTCCTTGGCACGGGCCTGTCCGGCCCTCAAGCACCATGCGCGCCTTCACGCTCTCCGATTTCGATTTCGCCCTGCCGCCCGATCTGGTGGCCCAGCATCCCGCCGCCGAACGCAGCGCCTCGCGCCTGCTCGACGGCACCGGCGCCGAACTGGTCGACCGCATCTTCAACCAGCTGCCCTCGCTGCTGCGGCCCGGCGACCTGCTGGTCTTCAACGACACCCGCGTGGTCAAGGCGCGGCTCTTCGGCGAAAAGCCCACCGGCGGCAAGCTCGAGCTGCTGGTGGAGCGCGTGCTGCAGGGCCCCGAGGTGGTGGCCCACATGAAGGTCAGCAAGAAGCCGCCGGTCGGCACCACCCTGGCGATGACGGGCGGATTCACGGCCACGCTGCTGGGCCGCTGGCCCGAGGAGGACGGCGCCCTGTTCCGCTTGCGCTTCGACAGCCCCGCGGGCGAAGACCCCTACGCGCTGATGGCGCGCTGCGGCCATGTGCCGCTGCCGCCCTACATCACGCACGCCGATTCGACCGACGACGAGAGCCGCTACCAGACCGTGTTCGCGCGCGTGCCCGGCGCGGTGGCGGCACCGACCGCCGCGCTGCATTTCGACGCGTCGCTGCTGGCGGCGCTGGAGGCGCGCGGCGTACAGCGCGCCAATGTCACGCTGCATGTCGGCGCCGGCACCTTCCAGCCCGTGAAGACCGAGAACATCGCCGAGCACACCATGCATGCCGAGCGCTACGAGGTGCCCGAGGCGACGCAGCGCGCGATCGCCGACTGCAAGGCGCGCGGCGGCCGCGTCGTCGCGGTCGGCACGACCACCGTGCGCACGCTCGAAAGCTGGGCCAAGAGCGGCGAGGCCGCCGGGGACACGCGCATCTTCATCACGCCGGGCTTCCAGTTCGCGCACGTCGACCTGCTGGTCACCAACTTCCACCTGCCCAAGAGCACGCTGATGATGCTGGTCAGCGCCTTCGCGGGCTACGAACCCGTGATGGCGCTCTACGCCCACGCGATCCGCGCAGGCTACCGCTTCTTCAGCTATGGCGACGCCATGCTGCTCGCCCGGGTGCAGCCATGACGCGCAGGCCCTGGCTTGCGCTGGCGATGCTGCTGCTGATGCCGCTCGCCGCGGCGGCCCGCGGCTACACGCCGCAAGGCCGATGCGGGGACTATGCGCGGCTCGACATCCGCAGTCCGGCCGGCACCTGCGTCGCGTTGCTCGCCGACGAGAACGAAGGCCTGCGCGCACCGCGACGCGTGCTCGAGATCGCGCCCGGACGCTACTGGGTCGTCGACATGGGCTCGTGGGAGCCGCGCAAGGGCCGCCTGCTCGAGATGACGCTGCCCGCGGACGGCCCGGCGCCGCGCCGCGCGCGCTTCACGGTGCTCGCCGAGCAACTCGACCGCCCGCTCGGCCTGGCGCTCGGCCCGGACGGCAAGGCCTACGTCGGCGAAGCCGGCAGCATCTGGCGCACGCCGATCCCGGCGCCCGGCGGCGCGCTGCTGCGAGAGATGCTGATCGACAACCTGCCCAAGGACGGCAGGCACCCACTGAAGGAACTCGCCTTCGGCCCGGGCGGCCGGATGTACGTGAACATGGGCTCGGACTCGGACGACTGCCGCGATGGCGCGAAGGCGTACCCGCTGCCCTGCCCCGACGGCACCGGTCCGATGCCGCGCGCCGCGGTCTACGAGGGCAGCTTCGGCGGCGACGGCTTCAAGCTGCAGGGCTTCAAGCCCTTCGCCACCGGCCTGCGCAACTCGGCCGCGCTGACGGTGCTGGCCGACGGGCCGGCCAAGGGCACCGTGCTGCAGGGCGAGAACTCGATCGACTACGACCCGGCCGACCAGCCACCCGAAGAGCTCAACCGCCTCCAGGCCGGCCGCGACTACGGATGGCCCTACTGCGTGGGCCGCCGCCAGCCGGCCCGCGGCTACGAGGCCCGCTTCGATTGCAGCCGTACCGAGGCGCCCTGGATGCTCTGGCCCGCGCACGTCGCGCCGCTGCAGATGCAGGTCGGGCCTGCCGGCAGCCGTTTCGCCGGCCAGCTGCTCGTCGCCTGGCGCGGCCACCGGCCCGCGGGGCACCGCGTGGTCGGCTACAAGCTCGACGCCAAGGGAATGCCGTCGGGACGCCCGATCGACTGGCTCGCCGGCTGGACCGCCGCGCCCGGCGTGCGGCCGCTGGGCCGCCCGACCGGATTGACCGTCGACCGCCAGGGCCGGATGCTGGTGGTCGAAGACTTCAACCGCACCGTACTCATGCTGATGCCCGACGGGCCCGCCTCTGCAAGCCTCCAAAGATGACCACCACACTGCCTCGCCTGCAATTCGAACTCCTCGCCACCGATTCGCAGAGCCACGCGCGACGCGGCACCCTGACGCTGAACCACGGCGTGGTGCAGACCCCGATCTTCATGCCCGTGGGCACCTACGGCACGGTCAAGGGCGTGATGCCGCGCAGCCTGCACGAGATGGGCGCGCAGATCATCCTCGGCAACACCTTCCACCTGTGGATGCGCCCCGGCCTCGACGTCATGGCGGCGTTCGGCGGCCTGCACCAGTTCGAGAAATGGGACAAGCCGATCCTCACCGACTCGGGCGGCTTCCAGGTCTGGTCGCTCGGCGCGATGCGCAAGATCAGCGAGGAAGGCGTCAGGTTCGCGTCTCCGGTCAACGGCGACAAGCTGTTCCTCACGCCCGAGGTCTCGATGCAGATCCAGACCATCCTCAACAGCGACATCGTGATGCAGTTCGACGAATGCACGCCCTACGACGTCGACGGTCACGTGACGACCGAGGCCGAAGCCCGCCAGTCGATGGAGCTCAGCCTGCGCTGGGCACGCCGCTGCCAGTCGGAGTTCGCCCGGCTCGAGAACCCGAACGCACTGTTCGGCATCGTGCAGGGGGGCATGTTCGAGAACCTGCGCGAAGAATCGCTGGCCCAGCTGGTCGAGATGGATTTCCCGGGCTATGCGATCGGCGGCGTCAGCGTCGGCGAGCCCAAGGACGAGATGCTGCGCATCATGGCCCACACGCCGCACCGGCTGCCGCCGAACAAGCCGCGCTACCTGATGGGCGTCGGCACGCCCGAGGACCTGGTCGAGGGCGTGGCACAGGGCGTCGACATGTTCGATTGCGTGATGCCGACCCGCAATGCGCGCAACGGCACGCTGTTCTCGCGCTACGGCGATCTCAAGATGCGCAACGCCCGCCACAAGAGCGATCCGCAGCCGATCGATGCGAGCTGCAGCTGCCACGCCTGTGCGGGCGCCTCCGGCGTGCCGTGGAACGAGGGCGGGCGCGACGGCTTCAGCCGCGCCTACCTGCACCACCTCGATCGCTGCGGCGAGATGCTGGGCCCGATGCTCACCACCATCCACAACCTGCACTACTACCTGAACCTCATGCGCGAGATCCGCGAGGCGCTCGATGCCGGGCAGTTCGCCGAATTCCGCGCCCGCTTCAAGGCGGATCGGGCACGCGGGATCTAGGCTGAGCGCAGGGTCCGCGAAGCCGGGTGCGAACGCGGGCATTCTCGTTCACCTGGGTGGCGAGCGGCTCGGCGGAAGCTCAGAATCCACGCATGTCCGCATCCACCTCCCCCGCTCCCTCGGCCATCTACCCCTCCCTGGCCGGCCGCACTGTCTTCATCTCGGGCGGCGCCACCGGCATCGGCGAAGCCCTGGTGCGCGCCTTCCATGCGCAGGGCGCGCGGGTCGGCTTCTGCGATCTCGACGTGACGGCCGGACGCGCGCTGGCGCAGCAACTGGGCGGCAACGACGAACCGCTGTTCCAGGAATGCGACGTCACCGACGTGGCCGCGCTCGGTGCGACCATCGCCGCGGTGCGCTCGCGCTTCGGCCCGATCCAGGTGCTGCTCAACAACGCCGCCAATGACCGCCGCCACCAGATGGCCGAGGTCACGAGCGATGAATTCGACCGTCTCGTGGCGGTCAACTTCAAGCACCAGTTCTTCGCCGCCCAGGCGGTGGCGGACGACATGCGCGCGCTGGGCGGCGGCTCGATCATCAACTTCGGCTCGATGAGCTGGATGATCAAGGGCGCCGGCTATCCGGTCTACCAGGCCTGCAAGGCGGCCACGCGCGGGCTCACGCGCTCGCTGGCGCGCGATCTGGGCAAGGCCCGCATCCGGGTCAACTCGATCGTCCCCGGCTGGGTCATGACCGAGCGCCAGCTGCGGCTCTGGGTCAAGCCCGAATCGGCCGCCGAGATCGACGCCGCCCAGTGCCTGCCCGGCCGCGTGATGGCCGAGGACATCGCCAGCATGGCGCTGTTCCTGGCCGCCGACGATTCGAAGATGTGCACCGCGCAGGACTACGTGGTGGACGCCGGCTGGACCTGAAGCGGCCCGGGCTGCGGCGGCGGCAGCGCAGCACCCGCATCCGCCGCCGTGCCGCAGGCGTGGCAGAACTTGGCGAAGGCGTTCTTGCGCGCATCGCAGGCGCGGCAGTGGTCGAACAGGCCGATGCCGCAGTGCGGGCAGAAGTCGATCTCATCGTTCTTGAGGTCCACCGGGCGTTCGCAGCCCGGGCACACGCTCTTGGCCAGTCGCGCCAGCGCCGTGTCGTAGCTCAGCTCGTGGCGGCGCACCGTCTCGGGCTGCGCCTCGGCCAGCTTCTGGCGCGCCAGGTAGCGGTTGAGCGCCAGGATGGCGTAGCGCCCGATCAGCACCGTGACCACGATACCCACTGCATAGCGAACGTAGCCGCCGTAGCTCGGCAGGTAGGGCACCAGTTCGACGAAGAAGGCGAACAGCGCGAAGTAGATGAAGCCCCAGACGAAGGGCCACCAGGTGCTCTTGCGCTTCTTCGCGAACAGCCAGCCCGCGATCACCAGCAGCGGCAGCGTGAGCGCCAGCCGGTACAGGAACACCCGAAGCTCGACCTTTCGGTTCTCGGCATCGAGCCGCTTGCGCGCCGCCTCCTCGAGCACCACCAGTTGCTGCTGCGCCCGCTGGCGCGACTGCCGGGCATCAAGCGCGATCTGGCGCTGCGCGACCACGTTGCGCTCGGCCTCGTCCTCCTTGGCCTTCAGCGCGTCGAGCGCCTTGGTGCGGACGATCAGCTCGCTGTCCTGGTCGGGCTGCGCGGTGGCGCGACGGGTGGCGAGCCAGTTTCCGAAGGTCTCGCGCGCCGCCCGGCTGGCCTGCTGGGCCGCGACCAGCTTGAGCTCGGCCTGCTCGCGGTCGCGCGCCGCCTGCTGCTCGCTGCGCTCGGCGTCGCGCACGGTATTGCGCAGCGGATCGGCTGCCGCACGGTCGATGAAGTCGTCGAGCTCGATCCGGTGCTCGACCTGAGGCAGGTCACCGACGATCGTGCTGCCGAGCCCGACCAGGAAGCTGGCGAACACAATCGCCACCAGCCAAAGGCCGCGGCGAAACCACTTTTCGGACAGGCGCAGGGCTTTGCTCATCGCATTCCTTCTCTTGAGACGATTTGTCGTTCTGGATCGACTGATTCTGGACGATGGCTTGCGAGCCCCCCCGGTTCACGGGAAACACGAACACCCCGGCCAGGATCACTGCCGCGGCCATCAGGCCCATCTGCAACGCCAGCCCCACGAGGTGCCGAGAGCGCGAGACGCGCACCCGGTATTCGCGCTCGTACGGGCCGAAGTTGGTGGGCGTCCGGCTCAGCACGGTTTCCCGCCCTCGCAGAGCGGGCCGCACAGGCCGCAGCCAGAAAACGTGAACAGATACTGCTTCATGAAGTTCTCTCCGCCAGGAAATGAAAGTGGGCGGATGATGGTCCGCCCCTTGGTTTCCTGGAGCGCTTTGATGCAGCGGTCGCGATCCTCTGCGCCGCCGGTATCGCTACCTGATACCCAGCGGCATCCGGCGACCCGCCAGCAGGTCCGCGCGCGTGAAAGGCCGCTCGATGCCCGACAGTCGCACGGCAATGACTTCGAGCGCGCCCTGGGTCGGCGCCGGCGTGCCGGGCCGCAGGAACAGCACCGGCGTGGCGAGGCTCAGCAGCACCAGCGTCCAGCTCAGGCGTGGATGCGGCAGGCGGTGCTGCCACCAGAGAAAGGTCCCGCTGACAGCGGCGCCGAGCGCATAGCCGAACACCACTTCCGAGAGCGAATGCGCATCGAGCGCCAGCCGGGTGGCGCCGATGAAGGCGGCGAACAACCATCCGAGCAGTGCTGCGCCCACCCGGACCCGATGCTCCCAGCGCGAGACCACCAACCAGCAGGCCACCGGCCAGACGCTGGCCGCGATCGCGGTGTGGCCGCTGAAGCCGGTGAAATCGAGCGTGACGCTGCCGATGCCCCAGCCGAGGAAGGCGATCTTCGACACCGCGATCAGGGCGCCACCGAGGCCGAACAGCAGCACCCAGAGCACCGCCAGGGGCCGGGTGGCGCCGCGAATGCCGAGCCACACCGCGATCCAGAGCGCGGCGGGCAGCAGAAAACCGCTGTCACCGAACCAGGTGATCGCGTGGAGAATTTGACGGAGGCCGGGCATCGGACGGGCGTCAGCTGCCGAGCAGCACGCTCACGCGCCGCCGCAGGCTTTCGGGCTGCACCTCCACGCGGGGCACCGCGCCGCCGACATGGAGCCCCACGCGGCTGAAGAAGCCGCGCCGGAACGGCCGCACCATCGCGACGTTCTGGCCGGCGCGCGTCTCGACCCGGCTGAAGTACGAGCCCCACAGATTGGTCAGCGCCATCGGGATCACCGGCGGGTCGATGCCTTCGGCGCGGGCAGCGTCCAGGATCTTCATCACGCCGCCCTTGAACGGTTGCAGGCTGCCGTCGCGCGTGATCGCGCCTTCGGGAAAGATGGCGAGCAGGTCACCCTCGCGCAGCACCTGCACGGCCTCCGCGAAGGCCTTCTCGTAGGCCGCCGGGTCTTCCTTCTGGGGCGCGATCGGGATCGCCTTGGCCAACCGGAACAGCCCGCCGAGCACCGGCACGGCGAAGATCCGGTGGTCCATGATGAAGCGGATCGGGCGCGGGCTGGCGGCCATCAGCAGCACCGCGTCGATGAAGCTCACGTGGTTGCACACCAGCACCGCGGGCCCGTCGGCCGGGATGTGCTCCTGGCCCCGGATGTCGAAGCGGTAGACCAGGTGCGACAGCACCCAGGCCACGAAGCGCAGCAGGTATTCGGGAACCAGCATGAAGATGTAGAAAGCGACCACCGCGTTGGCGACGCCGGTGAACAGGAAGATCTGGGGAATCGTGAAGCCACCCTTCAGCAGCGCACCGGCGATGACCGAACTGGCGATCATGAAAAGCGCATTCAGGATGTTGTTGGCCGCGATGATACGAGCCCGGTGCGTGGGCTGGCTGCGCATCTGGATGAGCGCATACATCGGCACGCTGTAGAGCCCCGCGAACAGCGACAGCAGCCCCAGGTCGGCCATCACGCGCCAGTGGGCCGGCTGGGCCGAGAACGCGCCCAGCCCCATCTGCCCCACGGCCGGCAGCGCCCGCGACGCGAAATAGAGATCGATCGCGAACACGCTCATGCCGATGGCGCCCAGCGGCACCAGGCCGATCTCCACCTGGCGCCGGCTCAGCGTCTCGCACAACAGCGAGCCGATGCCGATGCCGACCGAGAACACCACCAGCAGCAGCGAGGCCACCTGCTCGTCGCCGTGCAGCACCTCCTTGGCGAAGCTCGGAAACTGGGCCAGGAAGACCGCGCCGAAGAACCACATCCACGAGATACCCAGCAGCGAGCGGAAGACGACCACGTTGCCGTGCGCCAGCTTCAGGTTGCGCCAGGTTTCGCTGACCGGATTCCAGTTGATCGACAGGCCGGGGTCGGTGGCCGGCGCCAGCGGGATCGCCTGCGCCACCGCCCGTCCGACCAGCGCCAGCAGCAGGCAGGCCACGGCCACCGTGGCATGGCCGACCTGCGGCAGGGCGACCAGCAGGCCTCCCGCGACCTGCCCGAGCAGGATCGCGACGAAGGTGCCCATCTCGACCATGCCGTTGCCCCCGGTGAGCTCGCGCGGCGTGAGCACCTGCGGCAGATAGGCGAACTTGACCGGGCCGAACAGGGTCGAGTGCAGCCCCATCAGGAACACGCAGCCGAGCAGCACGACGGCGTCCGCCCGCAGGAAGCCCCAGGCGGCGATGCCCATGATCGCGATCTCGAGGTTCTTGACGAAGCGGATCATCTTCGTCTTGTCGTACTTGTCCGTGAGTTGCCCCGCGGTGGCGGAGAACAGCAGAAAGGGCAGGATGAACAGGGCGCCGATCGCCAGCCCCGCCATGGCGGGCGACATCCAGGCCAGCTGCAGCTGGTAGGTCACCATCACCGTGAAGGCGAACTTGAACAGGTTGTCGTTGGCGGCGCCGGCGAACTGGGTCCAGAAAAAAGGCGCGAAGCGCCGCTGCCGCAACAAGGCGAACTGGTTGGCGTGGGCGGGCCCCTCGGGCAGGCTGGCGGACGAGACTTCGGAAGGATGGGTCATTCGAATGGGCGCAGCGGTCTGTTGGCTCAGGCCGTCAGGGCGGCGGCCCGCGAATTGTGCCGCAGGGTCTGCCGCCCCATCGCCTGCAGCGCATGCAGCACGGGAAGCGCCGCCAGGGCGGCCGTCAGGTGCTTGAGGCTGTGGCCCGACACCAGCTGCTGCGTCGCCTCGAGGATCGCAGGATCCGCCAGTTCGAACAGCTTGGCGAGCGCATAGAAGAAGACCACTCGGCCGAGCGCGAGGCCGATGGCGCCGGGCACCGGCCGTGCCAGCGCCAGCGCGAGAACCAGCGCCAGGCCGCCGAACTGCACCAACGCCCAAGGCAGCGCGTTGCCGCTGCGATGGCAGACTGCCACTGCCAGCAGCCCGCCGGCGAGCGTGACCCAGGCGGCTGGCCAGCCGGCGCGTGCGCTGACCCGCTCGCAGACAGCGACACCGACCAGCCCCGCGAAAGCCACCGCCATGCCGGCGCGATCCGCCGCCAGCCGCATGGGATCGGGCTGCAGGTGATAGAAGGCCGAGCCGAGTGCGGTGAGGATCAGGCCGGCGAAGAACATCCAGGCGCAATCCAGTGCATCGAAGGGCAGCGGCGCCAGGGCCTGCGGCAGCGGCGCGGCCTCCAGCAGCTCGTCGTGGGCGCGACCGAGCCAGTGCAGCCAGCGCAGGCCCCAGATGCCCACCACCGCGAAAGGCAGGTTGCTCAAGACGTCCATCGCGTTCGGCAGCGCACCCCAGGACCGGCCGTCGGCGAAGGGCGCGCCGCCCAGCGCCGGGTTCGGCACCGCGGGACCGAAGACCGCGGCGACCGATAGCAGCGCGGCGAGCGCCAGCAGTGCACGCTCGCGATGGGAGAGGGACGACGGCAGGGACATGGCAGACTCCGATGGGTGGCTCGACGAGGCGGAATCTAGGTTGTCGACCCCGCGCCGGGCATCGAGAATCGATACGGAGCACTTTTTCACCACTTCGGGTATCGCTTCGCAATACTCCCTCAGACATGAGCACCACCGTCGACCTGGTCAACGCACTCAAGAGCGAACTCAAGACCGCCCGCATGACCTATGCCGACCTGGCCAGATCGCTGGACATGGCGGAATCCAGCGTCAAGCGGATGCTGGCCAAGGGCGACATGCCGCTGACGCGGGTCGACGCGATCTGCCGGGCGCTCAAGATCGACTTCGCGGAGCTGGCCCGCCGGGTGGCGGACGCTCAGCCCCTGCTCAAGGAACTCACCCTCGAGCAGGAGAAGGCGGTGGTCAAGGACAAGAAGCTCCTTCTGCTGGCAATCTGCGTGCTGAGCCAGTGGACGCTGGAGCAGATCGTCGCCGCCTACCGGATCAGCGAGGCCGAGTGCATCGGCTACCTGGTCCAGCTCGACCGGATCGGCATCATCGAGCTGCGGCCGCTGAACCGCTACCGGCTCAAGCTCGCCAAGACCTTCCGCTGGCGTCCGCACGGGCCGGTGATGGATTTCTTCCGCGAAAACGTGGTGCTCGACTACTACCGCGGCGGTTTCGACGGCCCCGCCGAAGGCCTGCTGCTGGTGCACGGCTCGATCAGCAAGTCGCTGGCGCCGGCCTTCCTCGACCGGCTGCAACGGGTCGCGCAGGACTTCGCCCAGCAGCACCAGACCGATCAGAAGCTGTCGCCCAAGGAGCGCGAGGGTTACACGCTGCTGCTGGGCATGCGCAACTGGGAATTCGAGCTGTTCACGCGCCTGCGCCGGGCCTGACGCACACGAAACGGGTTTCCTCGATAAAATCCGGCGAGCAGAAAAGCGGACGCACCCGTCCCACCGATGGCGCAATCTCCCATGAACGCTCAGGTGAATCGCCAGGCGATTCGGCCACTGCCTATTTTTTGATCAATCGCCGACTGGAGAGTCACCACGCCAAGTGGTGCACCGAAGGAGCAAACCCGCTGCCGGGCGCAGCGGGTGAAACTCTCAGGTAACAGAGACAGGGGGAGCGGCAGTCTGAACCCCGGGTCTTGCCGCTTTCACAGTAAGCGCTAACGCCCGCCGTTCATGCCATCCCAAAAGGATTCGGACATGCGCGTGGTTGTACTTGGCGCCGGCTTGCTCGGCGTGACTTCGGCCTATTACCTTCAGCAGCTCGGTCATGAAGTGACCGTGGTCGACCGGCACGCGACGCCGGCGGCCAAGGCGCGCGGCCTGGCCGCGGTCGGTGCACATTCGCCCGCAGTGCGGCCCGGACTCGCAGCGCCCCGGACCGCACAACGCTGGACCAAGATGTGCGGCCGCATGCGCCGCCGGCTGGCCGGCCTGATCAACCAGGCCATGGGCACGCCGCCGCCGAAACGCGATCCTCTCGACCATCTCGTGCGCCTGGCCGCCTACAGCCGCAAGAGCGCGCGGGCGCTGCGCGACGAAGATGGCGTGCCGCAGGGCCCGCGGACGGCCGGCCTCCTGAACCTCTTCACCGACCCCGAGGCCTTCCGCGTGCGGACGGCCCGGGCAAGCCATTGGACGGGGCTCGGCTGCGAGGAGCGGCTGCTGTCGGCCGACGAAGCGATCGGCATGGAGCCGGCGCTGAAGGCGATCCGCGGCAAGCTGGCCGGGGCGACCCATGCACTCGAGGATCCGGCGCGCGATCCGACGCAATTCGCGGCCAGCCTGGTGTTCCTGTGCCGTGCGGCGGGCGTGCGCTTCATGACCCGGCACACGGTGGTCTCGCTCAAGGAGCGCGACGGCCGCCTCGACCACGTCGAACTGCTCGATGCCGCCGGCCAGCCCGCCACGCTGCGCGCCCAGGCCTACGTGCTGGCGCTGGGGGCCTCGAGCGTGCCGCACGCCGAGGACCTGGGCATCGACATGCCGCTGCGCTTCCTGCGCGAGTACATCGTCACCATGCCGATCCTGGACCCGGCGAAGGCGCCGCGCATCGCGCTGCGCGACCGGCAAGGCAAGCTGCGCATCACGCGCGTCGAAACGGCGGCCGGCGAGCAGTTGCGGATTCAGGCCGTCGTGCAGGCCGGGCTCGACGAGACGGCCGAGCCCGACTCGGACCGCTTCCAGGCGATCGTGCGCCGCACCGAGATGCTGCTGCCCGGCGTCGCCGACGCCAAGCAGGCCCGTTTCGAGACCGCCATGCATGCGGTCAGCACCAACCGGCTGCCGATGATCGGCAAGACGCGCTTGCCCAACCTGTTCCTGAATACCGCGCCCGGCACCAGAACCTGGATCCATGCCTGCGGCGCGGGCAAGTCGATCGCGCGCATCGTCAGCGGCCTGCGGCCCGAGCTCGATTTCGCCTTCCGGCGCCCCTAGGCCGGCGCTGCGCCGCTACAATCCGCACTCTGCAGGAGAGCGGGCCCACGGGCCCCACCGAAGGCGCAAACTCCCATAAACGCTCAGGTCGGCTCACAAGATGAGCCTGTACTGCAGTTCACTGTCAAAGCCGTCTGGAGAGCCATCACGCCGCTTGCATGCGCGCGCGTGGTGCACCGAAGGAGCAAACCCGCTGCGGGCGCAGCGGGTGAATCTCTCAGGTACCGAGGACAGGGGGAGCGGCAACTTGGACTCTCGGTCCGGTTGCTTTCGTTGTCGACAGCATTCCGTCTCCGTTGCGTTCAAGCGCTGCAACCTTCAAGGGTTCTCGATATGCGCGTGATCGTTCTTGGCGCCGGCCTGCTCGGCGTGACTTCGGCTTACTACCTCCAGCAACTCGGCCACGAAGTGACCGTGATCGACCGCCAGGCCACGCCGGCGGCGGAAACCAGCTTCGCCAATGGCGGCCAGATCTCGGTCAGCCATGCCGAGCCCTGGGCCAACCCGGGGGCGCCGCTCAAGGTGCTGCAATGGCTCGGCAAGGAAGATGCGCCCTTGCTGTTCCGCATCCGCGCCGACATGCGCCAGTGGCTCTGGGGGTTGCAGTTCCTGCGCGAATGCACGCCGGCGCGCACCCGCCACAACATCGAGCAGATCGTGCGCCTGGGCACCTACAGCCGCGACACCCTGCAGCAGTTGCGGCGCGACACCGGCCTGGACTACGACCAGCGCACCCAGGGCATCCTGCACTTCTACACGACGCAGAAAGAGTTCGATGCGGCGCTGAAGCCGGCCGAGCAGATGCGCGCGCTCGGCTGCGACCGGCGGGTGATCTCGGCCGACGAGGCGGTGAAGCTCGAGCCCGCGCTCTCCCACATCCGTGCGCAGCTCGCCGGCGCCACCTACACCGCGGAGGACGAATCGGGCGACGCCAACCGCTTCGCGCGAGAGCTGGTCAAGCTGGCCGAGGCGGCCGGCGTGCGCTTCCTCATGAGCCACACCGTGACCGCGCTGCGCGAAGCCGGCGGCAGCATCGACCACGTCGAGGCGACCGACAGCGAGGGCCGCTTCCAGCGTATCCGCGGCGATGCCTTCGTGCTGGCGATGGGCTCGCTGAGCCCGCTCTACGCGGCGCCGCTCGGAATCCGCCTGCCGATCTACCCGGCCAAGGGCTATTCGGTCACGATGCCGGTCAAGGATGCCTCGAAGGCCCATCAGGTCTCGTTGACGGACGACGAGTTCAAGCTGGTGTTCTCGCGCTACACCTCGGCCACCGGCGACCGGCTGCGCATCGCCGGCACGGCCGAGCTCAACGGCTACGACCGCGACCTGAACCGGGTCCGCTGCGAGGCCATCGTGCGGCGCGTGGAGCAGCTGTTCCCGGGCGCCGGCAACGCGGCCGAGGCCCAGTTCTGGACCGGGCTGCGCCCGGCGACACCGAGCAACGTGCCGCTGATCGGGGCGACGAAGCTGCCGAACCTGTTCCTGAACACGGGCCACGGCACGCTGGGCTGGACCCATGCCTGCGGGTCGGGCAAGTCGATCGCGCGCATCGTGAGCGGACTCGCACCCGAGGTCGACTTCGCCTTCACCGGGCTGCGCGCCGGCCTTCAGTCGTCGTTGGTGAAGACCGTCAGCACGCCGGTGTAGCCGTACAGGTGGTTGCGGGCGATCTCGCCGGCGGCGAAGAAGCCGACCAGCGGGACATCGCCCAGAGCATGCCGCACGATCTGCAGCTCGGCGCCGGGGGCGCCGAAATGCGGTCCGCCGCGGCCCGAGCAGCTCACATAGATGGCGCCCGCGATGCGGCGTGCCGGATGCGGCGCGGCCTCGGCCTCGCCGGCCGCGACCGCGCGTGCGGTCGCCAGCGTCTGCTCCTGCGGTTCGAGCTCCTCGCGGATCTCGGCGCAGACGCGCATCAGGTCGGCGCGCGCCGCCTGCGCGTTGCGGCGGCAGAAGCTCATGCGCATGCCGGCTTCGGCAACATCGGCGATCGCCACGCCGCGACGTGTCGGATCCAGCCCGATGATGTGGCGCACCCGCACGTCGGCGCCCAGGTCGCCGGTGCGCCGGACGCCGTCGCTGCCGGCCTCGGCCAGGCCGACCAGGGTCGCGCGCACAGCGTCGATCGCCTGCTCGGGTGCATCGAGCGACACCCGCAGGTCGGCCAGCAATACGTCGAGCGCGGGCTCGCCGTCGAGCTCCAGCAGCAGATTGCCGTCGGCCTTGGTGATCTCGCGCTCGCGCGAGACCGGCTGGCAGCCTTGGGTCACACGCGACACCAGCCGCACACCCTCGCCGAACACCACGCCCGAGAGGCCGCCCGAGAACACGCCGCCGACCGCGCCGTGGCCACGGATGTTGCCGTTGCCGCCGATCGCGAATTGCAGCGAGCCGACACGGCCGGATGACAGGCCGCCGAACAGGTAGCCGGTGTCGGTGCGCTCCGCCATCTCGGCGATCAGTTCGCCCAACTCGGGCGTGCGCGGGTCGGCGTGCACCAGCGCGGTATGGGCCGCGAAGCCGCTCATTTCCGAGCTGGCGAGCGGCGCCACGCCGGAGAACACGCGGTATTGGTCGCTCGGCAACTCGCACAGCATCACGCTGAGGGCCGGCTCGTCGAAATACTCGGCGTTGTTGGCCGCCACACCGACCCCCACGGTGCCGGTCCAGTCGGTGATCTCGGGCAGTTCGGCACCCAGGTGATCGAGGATCTCCTGGGCGTCTTCCCCGTAGTGGTCGGTGATGTAGAGCAGGCCCAGGGTCGGCGAGCGCGCATAGTCGGGCAGCGCCATCTGCGCCCGCAACTGGGCCAGCACCAGGCCGGCGGCCATGCGCCATTGCGGGTGGGTGGCATGCCCGGAAGGAAACAGCTTCATGGGCTCGGCTTTCTTTTCTCTCTCGGAGGCGAGGAATCGGCGTCAGCGCGCACGCTTGCGCGCCGGCGCCGGGCGTTTGGCAGCCGCCGCACCGCCGCGGGGCGGCGCCGGAGCCTTCTTTCGGGCGGCGGCCGGCCTGGCGGCGCTCTTGGCCGGGGTCGAACGCGCGCCCGAACCGGCCGCGTCGGCCAGCGGCTGCGCCATGGCCGGCACCGTGAGCTGCGAGGCGTCCTGCAGGGCCGAACTGGCGATCTGCTGGAACTGCTGCGTGAGGGCACCCC
Source organism: Variovorax sp. P2_H12 (assembly GCF_056403395.1). Lineage (NCBI taxonomy): Bacteria > Pseudomonadati > Pseudomonadota > Betaproteobacteria > Burkholderiales > Comamonadaceae > Variovorax > Variovorax sp. P2_H12. The sequence goes on from NZ_JBFUFO010000029.1 coordinate 130,546, forward strand.
ACCATTGCAGTGGGTCGACGACCCCGGCCCCATCCGCCGCGGCCGCGGCAGGCGTCGGCGCCGGTGCCTCTTCGGCTTCCGGCGCCGCCTCGGGCGCGGGTGCCGCGGCCGGCGCCGCGGTCCGGAACGCAGGTGCCGGTGCGGGCGCTGCCGGCCGCGTGAAGGCGCTCGCGAGGTCTTCCATGCGCACGTTCATGCCGCGCAAGGTCGACAGCGTCATCTTCTGCACCTCGAGCGCCTGGATCGTCGCCTTGAGCGCATGGCCATTCTGCTCGAGCCAGTACTGAACGGTCTTGAGCTCCTGGATGCGCTTGTCGACCTCCTCGACGCTCAGCGTCGGCGCCACCCAGTTCGACAGGCTCGGCAGCCCTGGCACGGCGCTGGGCGTGGTGCTCCCGCCAGCCAGGTTCTTCAGGAAGTCGAAACCCGGAACGAACTGACTGAAGGCGAAAGGCTTGCTGGCGTCGCTCATGGGGGGTGCTCCGGAAGTGTGTTTCTTGTGCAGGCAGCTTACTCCAAGCGTCCACGCTTTTGGGCTTGCCGATGGCATCAGGGACTCGCCATCGAGGCCCGGCTTGTGGACAATGACCGACCCGACACAGAAAGTCACATGTCCATCTTCCACCTCGCCTTCCACGTGCGCGACCTCGACGAAGCCGGGCGCTTCTACGGCGGCGTGCTCGGCTGCGCCGAAGGCCGCAGCACCGACACCTGGGTCGACTTCGACTTCTTCGGCCACCAGATCTCGCTGCACCTCGGCGAGCCCTTCGCCACCGCGCGCACCGGCCGCGTGGGGGACGCGATGGTGCCGATGCCGCACTTCGGCATCGTGCTCGAACTGCCCGCCTGGCGCCAGCTCGCCGCGCGCCTGGAGGCGGCCGGGGTCGACTTCGTGCTGAAGCCGCAGGTGCGCTTCGAGGGGCAGCCCGGCGAGCAATGGACGATGTTCTTCTGCGATCCCTTCGGCAATCCGATCGAGGCCAAGGGCTTCAGGTCGCTCGACACCGTATACGACGCATGAGTCTTTCGGCCGCGGCACCCCAGCCATCGACGCGCCAGCGCTTCGCCGCGGCGGCCGTGCTGCTGCTGTTCGCCTGCGGCACGGCGCACGCGGTGCAGGACTGCGAGCTCAACGGCCAGGCGGTGAACCCGGCCAATGGCGGCACCACCGTCGGCAAGACCGGCCTGATGCGCTGCAAGGACCGCGACAGCGGCCTGCTGGTGCGCGAGCAGCAGATCCAGAGCGGCACCTTCATGGGCCTGGTGCGCTTCTACGAGGACGGCAAGCTCGTGAAGGAACACAGCGTGAACGCGCGCGGCAACATGGAAGGCCGTGCCCGCGAGTTCTCGCCCACCGGACAGGTGCTGCGCGATGCGACCTACGAGGACGGCCGCGAGATGGGCCTGGTGCGCAGCTTCTATGCGACCGGGTCGCTGCGCCGCGTGACCTTCTTCGCCGATGCGGCGGGCGAGCGCGCCTCGGTCGAGTTCACCGAAAGCGGCCAGCTCTCGGCACTGCGCTGCGGCGACAAGCCGGTGCTGGCGCCGGTGGCCGACGACGCACGGCTGTGCGGCTTCCGCAACGGCGCGTCGAAGGTCGAATTGTTCGACGCCCAGGGAACGCTGCGGTCGCGGCTGTCCTATGTGGCCGGCAAGCGGGTGCGCAGCGAAGACCTCTACGACAACGGCAAGCCCGCGACGCAGGACGAGGTGGTGGGCAACCAGCGCACCGAAAGGCGCTTCTCCTCCGAAGGGATCAAGCGCCGCGAAGTGATCTCGCTGATCGGCGAGCGCGGCGCGGTCAAGCAGCGCGAGCAGGAGTTCTCCGAGAAAGGCACGCTGGTGCGCGAGCAGCTCTGGAACACCGCCGGGGCGCCGCTGAGCGACACCAGCTACTACCAGAACGGCCAGCCGCGCAGCAAGTCGGTCCATGGCGTGGACGGCAAGGCGCGCCTGATCGAGATCACCGAATTCCACGACAACGGCCAGCGGGCAGCCGTCGGCCGCTACCTGGCCAGCGACCGCCTCAGCCAGATCCCCATCGGCGCCCATCAACGCTTCAGCGACACGGGCGTCCTCATCGCCGAATCGATCTACGACAGCAAGGGCCGCATCACGCGCGAACGCGCCTGGGATCCCAGCGGCAAGCTGGAGCGCGACGACGATATGTTCGAGGACGGCTCGCGCAAGGCCTTCGCGAGGCCGTAGCCCGGAAGAGGGTCAGGCCGGCGCCGGGCCGCCAGCGCGGCAAAGTCCGCGCTTCGCGCAGACGGGCGGCCTGCTGACTCCCCCTCGGGGGGCAGCGACCACACGAAGTGAGGGAGCGTGGGGGCCAGTTAGTCGAGCTTGATGCCCGCGGCCTTGATGATGGGGCCCCAGCGCTGGGATTCGGCGCGCGACAGGGCCGCGAACTGCTGCGGCGTGCCGGGCATCGCCTCCATGCCGAAGTCGTTGAAGCGCTTCTGCACCGCCGGCGCGGTGAATGCCCGATTGAGGTCGCCGTTGAGCCTGGCGACGATCGCCGGCGGGATGCCGGCCGGTCCCACGACGCCCTGGAAGGCGAACACTTCGGAATTCGCGACGCCCACTTCCGCCAGCGTCGGCACTTCGGGCAACAGCTTCGAGCGGCTGCCCGAGCCGATGGCCAGAACGCGCACCTTCTTGCTCTGCATGATGGACAGGCCCGAGGCGAGGTCGAGGAACATGGCCGGCACCTGGCCGCCCATCACGTCGGCCATCGCCGGCGCCGCACCGCGGTACGGAATGTGGGTGATGAAAGTGCCGGTGCGGACCTTGAACATCTCCATCGCCAGGTGATGCGGCGAGCCGTTGCCCGGCGAGGCGTAGTTGACCTTGCCCGGATTGGCCTTGACATAGGCCAGGAAGGCCTTGAAGTCCTGCGCCGGGAAGTCCGGGTGCACCACCAGCGCCAGCGGGAACTTGCCGATCGCGCCGATGTAGCTGAAGTCCTTCTCGGGGTTGAACGGCAGCTTGCTGAACAGGTGCTCGTTGAAGGCCAGCAGCGCGTTGTCGGCCGACATGATGGTGTAGCCGTCGGGCTTGGCCTTCGCGACCAGTTCGGCCCCGATGTTGGTCGACGCGCCGGGACGGTTGTCGATCACGATCTGCTGACCCAGCGTCTGCCGCATGGCCTCGGCCAGGGTGCGCGCGATCACATCGGTGCCGCCGCCGGCCGGGTACGGCACCACCCACTTGATGAGCTGGTCAGGATAGGCGCCCTGGGCGCGCGCCCACGGAGCGGCTGCAGCGGCCGCAGTCGCGGCGAGGGTGGTGAGCAGGGTTCTGCGATCCATCGAATAAGTCTCCTGGTTTCGTGTGTTCTGAAATGTAAGGGGTCCGACCGGCGCCGGGCCGCCCCAAGGCGGTCGGCACCCCCTCGGGGGGCAGCGAGTACACGAAGTGACGAGCGTGGGGGTCGTCAAACCGACAGCGACGGCACCGGCAAGCCATCCAGCGCCTGCGCGAGCGCGGCCCGGCAGCGTGCTTCGTCGCCGACCTGCTCGAACAGCAACAGCGCAAGCCGCGCGAGGAACAGCGATTCTCGTTCGGCGCCGGCTTCGCTGATGGCGCGCGCGCACTCGGCGTAGACGCGGTCGCGGGCTTCGGGGGACAGGGCGGTCATGGGGACTCCTTGGTTGGCAGCACGGCGGCGCGCGCCAGGGCCCGCAGCAGCTCGCCCTCGGGCGGACGGCGCCAGCGCGCAACCACATGGCCGTCGGGGCGCAACAGATAGACGGCGCCCTGCGCCGCGCCGAGCGCCGCGAACACCTCGGGACCGGCTTCGCCCGGCAACAGCTCGCACAGCGCAACCGGCAGCGGCCCGGCCTGTGCCCGCGCCACGTCGGAGGCCAGCAGTGGGTCCGGCTCCTGCATGTTCAGCACCAGCACGGTAAAGGCAGGGCCGAGGCGATCCGTCAGATGCAGGCCCTCGGCCAGCGCCTGCTCGGGCATGACCTCGCCCGGCCGCGGACCGGCGGTCAGCGCCTCGCCTTCGCTCGACAGCATCGATCCCTCGTAGCCCACGGCCTGCGTCTGGCGCGGGTTGATCAGGTTGGCGATGCCCCGGTGCGCACCCGAAAGCGACAACGCCGCCTCGCGCAGCAAGTCGAAGCCGCGCGAGGGCGGCGACATGAATTCGGTGCTGCGCATCGCGTTCTCGGCATTGATGTGGAAGGCCGCGATGCGCTCCTGCGAGTAGCTGTCGAGCAGCGACGCCTCCGAGACGCCGCGGGCCACCAGCGCCAGCTTCCAGGCCAGGTTGTCGGCATCGTCGAAGCCGGAATTGAGGCCGCGCACGCCGAAGATCGGCATCGCATGCGCGGCATTGCCTGCGAACAGCACGCGGCCGTGGCGGTAGCTCTCGAGCGTCATCGCGCCGGCGCGGTAGACCGAGGTCCACACCGTGTGCCAGGGCAGGTGGCCTTCGCCGATGGCATCGAGATGGCGTTGCACGAACTCGGCCACCGCCGCGGGCTGCAGCGCCTCTTCGGTGCTCTGGCCCGCGCGCAGCTGGTAGTCGATGCGCCAGATGTCGTCGGGCTGACGGTGCATCAGCACGGTCGAGCCGGGGTTCCAGGGTGGATCGAACCAGGCGCGGCGTTCGGTCGGATACGCGCTGTGCAGCTCGATGTCGATGATCACGTAGCGGCCTTCGTAGCCGGTGCCGACCAGTTCGAGGCCGAGCGACTTGCGCACGAAGCTCTGGCCGCCGTCGCAGGCGGCCAGCCACTCGCCGCGCAGCGCGTAGTCGCCGAGCACGTTGCGGGCCGCGAGCACCAGGCCGTCCGCATCCTCCACGAAGCCGGTGAGCTCGGTGCCCCAGCGGATGTCGATCAGTCCGGGCGTGGACGCGTTGCGACGGTCGATCTCGTCCAGCAGGTACTGCTCGATGTAGTACTGCTCCAGGTTGATCATCGGCGGCAGCTTCTGCTGCTCGTCGTGCGGCATCTCGAAGCGGAACACCTCGTCGGTCTTGTAGTAGCTGCGCCCGCCCGTCCAGGGCAGGCCCTTGGCCAGGAAGGCCGGCAACGCGCCCAGGCGCTCGACGATCTCGAGGCTGCGGCGCGAAATGCAGGCCGCGCGGCTGCCGACGCAGACCGTGTCGTCGGCCTCCAGGATCACGCTGCGCACGCCATGGTTCGCCAGGCCGAGCGCGAGCGACATGCCGACCGGCCCGCCGCCCGCGATCACGACCGGATGGCGGCCGGGCTCGGCGCCCTCCTCCAGCGCCGGCATCCGGGGTTCGAAGCGCGTGTAGTGGAAGGCGCCGACCGAGGGCGGCAGGCCGGCGGCGGCTGGCGGCAGCGGACCGCTGGCGGCGTCGCCGGCGCGCGCAGCGGGAGGGTTCACAGCGGCAGTGTTCATGGAACGGGATTGTCCTGATGCAGCTGCGACGCCGATGTCGTAACTTCGTACGAAGTGTTAACCCCTAAATCGCAATGAAACGCTGGCCCGTCCGTGCCGCCGGCCAGGCCCTGTCAGCGCCAGTCGTCTGCGACGTGCTCGCGGGCATCGGCACGCCGCACCTGGCCGCCAGCTACCTGACGGCGATGCAGCGCGTGCTGCCCGTGACCTTCTGCACCGTGTTCGCGGCGAGCGCCAACGGCCGCATCGAAACCGTCTCGGCCGCGAGCACCTATGGCCACACGGCCGAGCGCACCGCCGAGCGCTACGTGGCCGAGCGCTTCGACCGGCGGGACCCCCACATGGCCTGGCTGGCCGCTCGCAAGCTGCCCAAGGGCCCGCAGATCTGGCTCGGCCACCATCGGGCCGAGGAGGTGGAAGACCCGGCCTACCGGGCCGCGTGCTACGGCGATGTCGGCATCCGGGAGCGCAGCTCGGTGCTGCTGCTGCTGCCGACCGGCCAGCGGGCGGCCGTGAGCTTCTACCGCAGCCTCGCCCAGCCCGATTTCGGCGCTGCGGATTTCGCGCTGCTCGAAACCCACGCCGCGCTGCTCGCCGACGCCACCGCCGCCCATGCGCGCAGCGCGGTCGCCGTCCGGGAGGCCGCGGAGCCGGCGCTGGCATCGCGCCTGCTGGGCCTGAGCCTGCGCGAGCGCGAGGTGGTCGGCCACTTGCTGGCCGGCAAGACCGCCAAGGAGACGGCGCGCGAGATCGGCATCGAGCTCACGACCGTGCGCACCCACCAGTACCGGGCGTTCCGGCGGCTGGGGATACGGAGCCTGAAGGAGCTGCTGCGCGGCGCGCGCGGCTGAAAGCCCCCACGCTCCCCCACTGCGTGTGGGTCGCTGCCCCCCAAGGGGGCCGCAGGCCGGCTTGGGGCGGCCCGGCGCCGGCCCGAGCGCGGCTACCTCGCCGCCGCCGGGGCCACCACTTCCTGGTCGATCGCGCCGAAGACCGACTGTCCATCGCGGCCCTTCATCTCGATCTTGATGGTGTCGCCGTACTTCATGAACTCGGTGCTGGCCTGGCCGTCCTGGATGGTCTCGATGCAGCGCTTCTCGGCGATGCAGCTGTAGCCCTTGGGCCAGTCCATGCCGCCCTTCTTCTCGACGCCCTTGTTGCTCACCGTGCCGCTGCCGACGATGCTGCCGGCGCGCACGTTGCGGGTCTTGGCGATGTGGGCAATCAACTGCCCGAAATGGAAGGTCATCTCCTCGCCCGCATCGCACATGCCGACCTTGCGGCCGTTCCAGGTGCTCTGCAGCGCCAGGTGCACGCGGCCGCCCTGCCAGGCGTCGCCCAGCTCGTCCGGGGTGACCGCGACCGGGCTGAAGGCGGTCGCGGGCTTGCTCTGGAAGAAGCCGAAGCCCTTGGCCAGTTCGGCCGGGATCAGGTTGCGCAGGCTGACGTCGTTGGCCAGCATCACGAGGCGGATGCCGTCGAGCGCCTGCGCCGGGGTGGCGCCCATCCTGACGTCGCCGGTGACGACCGCGATCTCGGCCTCGAAGTCGATGCCGAAGGCCTCGCTGGCGACCACCACCGGATCGCAGGGGCCGATGAAGTCGTCGCTGCCGCCCTGGTACATCAGCGGGTCGGTGTAGAAGCTCTCGGGCACTTCGGCGTTGCGCGCCTTGCGAACCAGTTCGACGTGGTTGAGGTAGGCCGAGCCGTCGGCCCACTGGTAGGCTCTCGGCAGCGGCGCCATGCACTGCGCCGGATCGAAGGGAAAGGCGTGGCGGGCCCGCCCGCCATTGAGTGCGTCGTAGAGGTCCTGCAGCTGCGGGCTCATGAAGCCCCAGTCGTCGAGCACCTGCTGCATGCGGCTGGCGACGCCGGTGGCGTAGTGGGCGCTGACGAGGTCGCGCGAGACGACGACGAGCTGGCCGTCGCGGGAACCGTCTTTGAGGGTGGCGAGTTTCATGGGTGGCGGCGCGTGCCGACTCGGCATCGCTACTAAACTGGTTGGACGGGCGGCAGTGTACCGAGGTGAACCTCTGGGCCGGCGTCCGCTCCATCCTCGATGCTTCCCGCAGCCCTGCCCGATGCCCCCGACGCTCCGCGCCCACCCTGGCGCGGGCTCGCGCTGCTGACCGCGGCCGTGGTGCTGGCCCACCTGGCCTTGCTGGGGCTGGCGCCACCGGCCACGGGGCCGCGCCCCTCTCCGCTCGCCAACACCTTCATCACGCGCAGCATCGTGGTCGCGCCGCCGCCGGCGCCCGAGCCGGCTGCTGCGGCGGCGGCGGTGGTCACGCCTGCACCACCGCCGCCCCGCCCCGTGCGGCCGCGGCCCGCAGCTCGGCCCCGCCCGGCGGTGGAGCCGGCCCCCACGCCGGCCGCCGCCGCTTCGATGCCGCCCGAGGCGCCGCCGAACGACCTCATCGCCCAGGCCGCGATCGACGCCGGCGACGCGCAGGCGCCCGAAGCGACGGCCGGTGCGCCCACATCCGGTGCATCCGGCGCATCCGGTGCAGGCGGAGCAGGCGGCGGCGAGACGGCCGGCGCGATCGCCGGCCCGGTGGCGCTGCAGATTTCGGGCTCGGTCCGGCTGGCCTTCGCGGCCACCGCCCAACAGGGGGCGCAGCCCCTGCAGGGCGTGTTCGGCGAGCTCGTCTGGCTGCAGGACGGCAGCCACTACGACGCGACGCTGTCGTGGACCTTCCTCTTCAAGACCCTGCGCAGCCAGCGCAGCACCGGAAGCATCGGTCCGACCGGCATCGAACCCCTGCGCTTCTCCGACAGGCGCAAGGCCGAAGTCACCTCCCTTTTCGACCGCGACAAGGGGCTGGTCGTGTTCAGCAGCAACGCACCGAGCGAGATGCTCCTGGCCGGTGCGCAGGACCGGCTCAGCGTGGTGCTGCAGCTCGGCGGCCTGCTGGCCGGCGATTCGGCACGCTACCCGCCCGGTGCGGTGATCGCGGTGCAAACGGTCGGGCCGCGGGACGCCGAGATCTGGACCTTCAACGTCGAAGGCGAGGAGGCGCTCAGCGTGCCCGCCGGCGATTTCCAGACCCGCAAGCTCACGCGCAACCCACGCAAGCCCTTCGACGACAGGATCGAGCTGTGGCTGGCCCCGGCACTGGGCTGGCTGCCGGTGCGCATCAAGCAAACCCAGACCAACGGCGACTTCATCGACCTGCAGATGCGAAACCAGGTGCCATTGCGCGCCGCCAATCCCTGAAAAAACGCAAAAAACACGCAGAAAAAGGCGTCCGCCTACAAAACAACGATGGATATTGAAACTGGCGCGTTGATTGCTATCTAAGCATCATGAATGCCATCGACATCCTGACAGGACCCGCCATGCAGATGCTCTACGACTCCGACTCCTTCGTCGTCGTGCACGTGCAGCCGACCGAAGACGAGGCGCCCGCGGCGCCCCACCTGCCGGTGCTGGCGCGCCATGGCTTCGAGATCGTCGACAAGCGCTCGGGCAAGGAGGTCTACCTCGACGGCTCCTGGGCGGAACTGTTCCAGCAGCAGATCGCCGCCTGGCAACTCAACACACCAACCCAGGAAGAGGTCGAGGACACGCTCGAAGGCTACGCCGAGTTGGCGCACACTCCGGTCCTGGTGCACTGAAGGATGCCGGCGGCCAGTAGCATCGCGGGATGACGCTTCGACGCCCCCTCGCACCCTCCACTTCTCTTCGTCATCCGGCTCGTGTGGCGCTGGTCCTCGGCGCCGCCTTGCTGGCGGCCTGCACGACGCCCCGCCCCACCACCAGCAGCACCGAAGAACCGGTCGCCCGTCGCGTGGCGGCACAGATGCCGGCCGATGCCCTGTTGCTGGGCGAGCAGCACGATGCCGCGGAACACCAGCAGATCGAACGTGAAACCGTCGAGGCCCTGGTGCAAAGCGGCCGCTTGGCCGTCGTTGCACTGGAGATGGTCGAAGAAGGCAACAGCACAAAACTCTTGCCGGCCGATGCGACCGAAGTGCAAGTGCAGGCCGCGCTGAGCTGGAACGACAAGGGCTGGCCCTGGACCGCCTACGGTCCGGTGGTGATGGCCGCGGTGCGCGCCGGCGTGCCCGTGATCGGCGCCAACCTGCGGCGCGCCCACATGAAGGATGCGATGGCCGACGTGTCGCTCGATGCGCAGCTGTCGGACGGTGCGCGCACCGCCCAGCAGGAGGCCGTGCGCAGCGGCCACTGCAATCTTCTGCCCGAGTCGCAGATCGTGCCGATGACCCGGATCCAGATCGCCCGCGACCGCGCCATGGCGCAGGCCGTGATCAAGGCGAAGGTGCCGGGCAAGACGGTGCTGCTGGTGAGCGGCGCCGGCCACAGCAACAAGTTGCTCGGCGTTCCCCAGCACCTGCCGACCGACGTCTCGGTCAAGGCAGTGAAGATGCAGGCGGGGGATTCCGACATGGGCCCCGGCGCCTTCGACGCCGTCTGGCTGACCCCCGCGCTGCCCGAGAAGGACTACTGCGCCGGCGTCAAGCGTTCTTCCTGATCGAATCCGCCAGCGTGTTGACCAGCGTGTCGATGTGCGACTTCTCGACGATGTACGGCGGCGCAATCACCAGCACGTCACCCGCGGGCCGCACCAGCGCGCCCTTGTGATAGCAGTCCAGGAAGATGTCGTAGGCGCGCTTGCCCGGCGCGCCGGCGATCGGCGCCAGCTCGACCGCCGCGGCCAGGCCCAGGCTTCGAATACCCACCACGTTGGGCAGGCCCTTGAACGCGCTGTGGAAGGCATCGCCCAGCACCTTGCCCATTTCGCCGGCGCGCGCGAACAGCTGCTCCTTCTCGAACAGCTCCAGCGTCGCGAGGGCGGCCGCGCAGGCCACCGGGTGGCCCGAATAGGTGTAGCCATGGAAGAACTCCACCACGTGTTCGGGCGCCGAGGTCTTCATCATCTCGTCGTAGAGCTTGTCGCGGCAGATCACGCCGCCGAGCGGAATCACGCCGTTGGTCACGCACTTGGCGAAATTCAGCATGTCGGGCACGACGCCGTAGAAGTCCGACGCGAAATTGGTGCCCATGCGTCCGAAGCCCGTGATGACCTCGTCGAAGATCAGCAGGATGCCGTGCTTGTCGCAGATCTCGCGCAGCTTCTGCAGGTAGCCCTTGGGCGGCAGGTACCAGCCGGCCGAGCCCGCGACCGGCTCCACGATGATGGCCGCCACGTTGCTCGGGTCGTGCAGCGGCAGGATGCGCTGCTCGAGCTCGGCCAGCGGATCCTCGGCCCAGACCGGCTCCTGGTTGTGGATGTAGGCGTGGTTGACCGGATCGTGGATGAATCGCATGTGGTCCACGCGCGGCAGGAAGGCCGAGCCGAACACCTTGCGGTTGCCCGGGATGCCGCCGACCGACATGCCGCCGAAACCGACCCCGTGATAGCCCTTCTCGCGGCCGATGAAGAGGTTGCGGTGCCCCTCGCCCCGGGCGCGGTGGTAGGCCAGCGCGACCTTCATCGAGGTGTCGGCCGCTTCGCTGCCCGAGTTGCAGAACAGCACCTTGTTGAGGTCGCCCGGCGCCATCGCGGCGATCGTCTCGGCCGCCTTGAAAGCGCGGTCGTTGCTGACCTGGAACGCGGTCGCGTAGTCGAGCGTGTCGAGCTGCTTCTTGATCGCCTCGTTGATCGGCTTGCGGTTGTGGCCTGCGCCCACGCACCACAGCGAGGAGATGCCGTCGATCACCTTGCGGCCGTCGTGGGTGGTGAATTCCATCCCGTCGGCCGCCACGAAGACCCGTGGATCCTTCTTGAACGAACGGTTGGGGGTGAAGGGCAACCACTGGTTGTCCATGCTGAAGTCGTCGTTGAAGGCCATGAAGTCACTCCTGCGAGGTTGGGTCTGGCGGCGGGGAAGTGGGCATTTTGGCACCAGGCGCCCGCGCCGGCGGGCCCTGCGACAATGGCGGGCCTTATGAACCCCGCGTACATCCTCACCCTCTCCTGCCCCGATCGCACCGGCATCGTCCACGCCGTCTCCGGCTTCCTGCTCGAGCGCGGCGGCAACATCGAAGAAGCGGCGCAGTACAACGACCACCACACCGGCCTGTTCTTCATGCGCGTGCGCTTCGCCTGCGAGCAGGGTGAAGCCCAGTTGCGCGAGCAGATCGCCACCCTCGCGGCCGAATTCGGCATGCGCTGGAAGCTGCACGCCGCCGCCGAACCGATGAAGACCGTGATCCTGGTCAGCAAGGAAGGGCACTGCCTCAACGACCTGCTGTTCCGCTGGAAGAGCGGCCTGCTGGCGATCGACGTGCGCGCCATCATCTCGAACCATCGCGAGTTCTACCAGCTGGCCGCAAGCTACAACGTCCCCTTCCACCACATTCCGGTGACCGCCGCGAACAAGGCGCAGGGCGAAGCGAAGCAGTTGGAGATCATCGAGGCCGAAGGCGCCGAACTGGTGGTGCTGGCGCGCTACATGCAGATCCTCAGCAACGACCTGTGCGGCAAGCTGGCCGGCCGCGCCATCAACATCCACCACTCGTTCCTGCCGAGCTTCAAGGGCGCCAAGCCCTACTACCAGGCGCACGACCGCGGCGTGAAGCTGATCGGCGCCACCGCCCACTACGTGACCGCCGACCTCGACGAAGGCCCGATCATCGAGCAGGACGTGGAGCGCGCCGACCACACCGACACGGTCGAGGACCTCACGGCCCGCGGCCGCGATACCGAAAGCCAGGTGCTGGCGCGGGCCGTGAAGTGGCACAGCGAGCACCGGGTGCTCCTGAACGGGCACCGCACCGTCGTGTTCCGTTGAAGGCACGAACCGCATTCGTCGTGTCGTACAGTAATGGCGACTCGCACGATCGACAAAAGAAAGGACATCTCATGCGGACCTGGAAACACTACCTTCTCGCGCTGCTGGCCGTCGGCACTGCCGGCATCGCCATGGCCCAGTACGTGGGCCCCTCGGGCACGCAGCTGACCACGGTAGCCAATGTGCTGAAGACCGGCAAGGACGACCAGCAGGTCCTGCTGCAAGGCGTGCTGCTCAAGAAGGTGGGCCATGAGAAGTACGAGTTCAGCGACGGCACCGGCACCATCCGTGTCGAGATCGACGACAAGATCTTCCCGCGCGAAACCATCGACGAGAAGACCCGCGTCGAGCTCCTCGGCGAAGTCGAAAAGGACTTCATGACCTCGCCCCAGGTCGACGTCGACACGATCCGGCGCCTGCCGAGCCAGTAAGCGCCACCCTCGATGAACGGCCTGCGCGGAATGGCCTGGCTGCTGGTGTTCCAGTCGGTCGGCGAACTGCTCTCGCGCGGCCTGTCGCTGCCGCTGCCGGGCCCGGTGCTCGGGATGATGCTGATGCTCGCGGGGCTGCGTTTCGCCGCCGTGCGCGAGCCGGTGTCCGAATGCGCCAGCTTCCTGCTGGCGCATCTTTCGCTGCTGTTCGTGCCGGTCGGCGTCGGCGTCATGACGCACCTCGCGCTGCTCGGCCAGTACGGCGGGCGCATGCTGCTGGTGATTGCGCTGTCGACCTGGATCGGCCTCGCGGTCACGGCCCTGGTGCTCTTCTGGCCCGACCGGAAGAACCATCCGCTCTAGGGGCCTGAAAAGGCCCTGCTCGCATGCCGCGCTTCGTCGAACTGTGGATCTACCTCTCGGCCACCCCGCTGTTCGGGCTCACGGCCACGCTGGTCGTCTACCTGCTGGCGAACGCGGCCTACACGAGGGCCGGCGGCGCGCCCTGGGCGAACCCGGTGCTGTGGTCGGTCGTCGTGCTCGCCGGCGGCCTGCTCGCCACGCGCGTCGACTACCCGACCTATTTCGCCGGCGCGCAATTCATCCATTTCCTGCTCGGACCGGCCGTGGTGGCACTGGCCTGGCCGCTGTGGCAGCGGCGCGCCGAGTTGCGGGCGCGCTTCGGCCGCCTGCTGCTCGCTGCGCTGCTCGGCGGCGCTGCCGCCGCCGGTTCGGCGGTCGCGCTCGGCTGGGCCGTGGGCCTGCCGCACGACGTCGTGCTGTCGCTCGCGCCCAAGTCGGTGACGGCGCCCGTCGCCATGGGCATCTCCGAGAAGATCGGCGGCATTCCCGCCCTGTCGGCGGTGTTCGCCGTGCTGACCGGCATGATCGGCGCGCTGTCCGCCAAGTACCTCTTCGATGCGCTGCGCATCGGCACCGACGCCACGGGCTTCGCCGCGCGCGGCTTCGGGCTCGGCACCGCGGCGCACGGCATCGGCGCCGCCCGCGCGCTGCATGTCGACGCCGATGCCGGCGCCTATGCGGGGCTCGCACTGGGCATGCAGGTCGTGCTGGCCGCCCTGCTCATGCCCCCGGTCTTCAGGCTTCTCCAATGAAGCGCCTGGCTGCTGGCCGAGGTCTATTTCAGCAGCAGCCGAAGATCGATCGCGTTGGCCATCGCCGCATAGCCCGCATTTCCCGGATGGAGATGGTCGCCGCTGTCGTTGACCGGATTCAATGCCTGCGGATCGGAGGGGTCGCGCAGCGCCGCGTCGAAATCCACCACCCCGCCGATGTCCTGGCGGCCGCGGATCCAGCGGTTCACGGCTTGCCGACGTGATTCTTTCTCCTTGCTCCAGTACGCCGAGCCCTTGAAGGGCGGCAGCGTGCCCAGCAGCGTCTTGACCCCGCGCGCGCTTGCCTGCTCGATCAATTGCTGAAGGCCGGCGACGATCTGATCCGCGGCGGGCTGGCCGCGGATCGGCCCGGCGGCGCCTTCCGGCATGCTGAAGCCGATGTCGTTGATGCCGAGCAGGATCACGACATGGGTCACGCCGCGCTGCGCCAGCACATCGCGCTCGAACCGGGCGATGCCCTTGGGTCCGACCCCGTCAGCCAGCAGGCGGTTGCCCGAGATGCCGGCATTGATCACCGCGACGGGTGCGGCGCCGCCCGGCTTCGCGCGCAGCCTGGCGGCCAGACGCTCGGGGTAGCGGACCGGGCGCCCTTGCTCCTCGACGACCCCCGCGCCCTCGGTGATCGAATCGCCAAAGGCCACCACCACGCCGGTGCCGGCCGATCGCGCCGGCATCTGTGCACCCAGCAGCAGGGCGCCCAGCAGCAGCGTCGGCAGGCATCGAGAAAACGGCTTCATGAGAAGCACGGAGTCTACGCAAGGCCGGGGCCCGGCCTGCGGCCGGCTTTCACCAGGTGTCGACGTAGGCCGTGGCCGGCGGCCGCACCGCGGACGCGGAGGCGAGCCCACGCACCAGCCAGGCGCGGGTGTCGGCCGGATCGATGACCGCGTCGATCTCGAGCGTCTGCGCCATGTGGATCGCCTCGCCGTTCGCGTACTGCTGTGCGACCAGCTTCTTGAACAGCGCATCGCGCTCGGCGCCCACCGCCGCCGCTTCGAGTTCCTTGCGGAAGCCGAGCCGCACGGCGCCTTCGAGCCCCATCGCACCGAATTCGCCGGTGGGCCAGGCGACCGTGAACACCGGGGCGTCGAAGCCGCCGGCGGTCATGGCCTGCGCGCCCAGGCCGTAGCCCTTGCGCAGCACCACCGCGAAATACGGCACGCGCAGGTGCGAGGCCACCATGAACATGCGGCAGACGTGGCGCACCTGCGCCTGCGCCTCGATCTCGGGGCCGACCATGAAGCCCGGCGTGTCGCACAGCGCCACCAGAGGGAGGCCGTGCGCATTGCACAGCTGCATGAAGCGCGCGGCCTTGTCGGCGGCCTCGACGTCGATCGCGCCGCCCAGGTGGTGCGGGTTGTTTGCCAGCAAGCCGACCGGCTTGCCCTCGATGCGCGCCAGCGCCGTGACGATGCCGGCGCCGAAACCGGCGCGCAGCTCGAGCATCGAGCCGGTGTCGGCGACACCGCGCATCGCGGCGCGCACGTCGTACACACGCAGCCGGTTCTCGGGGATCGCCTGCCGCAGCGCGCGCGGGTCGGCGCATTGCCAATCGATGGTCGGCCCCTGGAAGTACGAAAGGTACTGTTTCGCCGCGGCGACCGCGTGGGCCTCGTCCTTGACCAGGATGTCGATCACGCCATTGCGCGACTGCACGCTGCTGGGCCCGATCTGCTCGGGCGCGAAGGTGCCGAGGCCGCCGCCCTCGATCATGGCCGGGCCGCTCATGCCGATGTTGCTCGCCTCGGTGGCGATGATCACGTCGGCACAGCCGAGCAGCGCGGCGTTGCCCGCGAAGCAGCGGCCGTGCACGATGCCCACCACCGGCACCTTGCCCGACAGCGCGGCGAACTGGCTGAAGGTGTGGTTGTTGAGGCCCGCGACGACGGCCAAGTCGGTGTCGCCGGGCCGCCCGCCGCCGCCTTCGGCGAACAGCACCACCGGCAATTGCAGCTGGTGCGCGATGCCGAGCATGCGGTCGGTCTTGTGGTGGTTGCGCATGCCCTGCGTACCCGCCAGTACGGTGTAGTCGTAGGACATGACCACGCAGCGCGACTTCTCGGGCCCGAACTGCTTCGCGTTGATGCTGCCGATGCCGGTCACCATGCCGTCGGCCGGCGTGTTGGCGATCAGGTCCTCGAGCGTACGGCGACGGGTCTGGGCGGCGATCGCGAGCGCGCCGTATTCGGTGAAGTTGCCTGGGTCGTCTGCCGAGTCGCAAAGGTCGGCGATGTTGGCGCGCGCGGTGCGCCCCCCCTGCGCATGGCGCTTGGCCACCGCAGCGGCGCGGTTGGCATCGAGGGTCGGCGCATGGCGGTCGATCACCTTCTGCAGGTCGGGACGGATCTCGTCGAGATGGCGCTCGGCATGCGCCTCGGCTTCGACCGCCTGCGCGTCCATCTCTTCGAGCCTGACCAGCGACTGGCCTTCGACCAGGTAGTCGCCCGCCGCCGCCAGCAGCGCGACGACGCGGCCGGCCGTGGGCGCATGCAGCAGATGCTCCATCTTCATGGCTTCGAGCACACCGAGCTGTGCGCCCGCCGGCACCACGTCGCCCACATCGACCTCGAACTGCACCAGCCTGGCGGGCATCGGCGCCTTCACCACGAGGCCGGCTTCCTCGTCCTGCGGCAAGGCTGCCGCTTCGCGCGGGGCGGCAGCAGGCCGCGCCGTCTTCGCCACCGTCGCGTCGATGTGCGCGGCGGCGGCGAGCAGATCGCCCAGGTGGGCCTCGACGAAGCGCGTGTGCACCGCCTGCGACGCGAACTCGGGCCGCATCGCGATCGCGCGCAGCAGCGCAAGGTTGGTCGCCATGCCGTCGACATGGCATTCCTCGAGCGCCCGCAGCGAACGTCGCACCACGTCGGCGAAGCGCGGCGACGACGATTGAACGATCAGCTTGGCCAGCAGCGTGTCGTAGTGCGGAGAGGGCGCGAGGCCGGCATAGCCGTGCGTATCGACGCGCACGCCGGGGCCGGCGGGCAGGTCGAAGCGCGTCAGCGTGCCGCCGGACGGCCGCGCGCTGCCCTGCGCATCGAGCGTCTCGGCGTTGACGCGCCACTGCACCGCGAAGCCGCGCTGCGGCGCCGTGCGCTGCGTATCGACGCCCAGGTCCGCCAGGGTCTGGCCGGTCGCGACGCCGATCTGGAGCTGGACCAGGTCGAGGCCGGTGACCGCTTCGGTCACCGTATGTTCGACCTGCAACCGCGGATTGGCTTCGATGAAGACGAAGGGCAGCGTCGCCGAATGGTCGTCGACCAGGAATTCGAAGGTGCCCAGGCTCTGGTAGCCGACCGCCTTCGCCATGCGCAGCGCGGCCTGCGTGACCTGATCGCGCAGCGCTGGCGGCAGCGACGGGCTCGGCGCGATCTCGACCAGCTTCTGGAAACGCCGCTGCAGCGTGCACTCGCGCTCGCCCAGGCTCGCCACCGCCTCTCCGTCGCCCAGCACCTGGACCTCGATGTGGCGTGCGTTGCGCATCAGTCGCTCGACGTAGACGCCCTCGACGCCGAACGCGGCCTTGGCTTCGGACATGCAGCGCGCATGGGCTTGCGGCAGTTCGTCGGCCTGGAGGACGGCGCGCATGCCGCGGCCGCCGCCACCGCCGATGGCCTTGACCATCACGCCCGCGCCATCCGCCTGCTGGGCCGCGAAGAAAGCCTGCGCTTCGGACAGCGTCACCGCGGCGGGGCTGCCGGGCATCACCGGTACGCCGCACTGCTCGGCCAGCGCCCGCGCCCGCGCCTTGTCGCCGAACAGCGCGAGCTGGTCCGGCGTCGGACCGATGAAGCGCAGGTCCGCGTCGGCGCACGCCTGCGCGAAATCCGCACGTTCGCTCAGGAAACCGTAGCCCGGATGCACCGCATCGCAGCCCTGTGCGCGCGCGATCGCGATCAGTGCCGCAATGTCCAGATAGGCCGAAGGCCCGGTCGCAGCAAGCGGCACGGCCGTGTCGGCCAGCTGCACATGCAGCGCGGTGGCGTCGTCCTTCGCATGCACCGCGACGCTCGCGATGCCGAGGTCGCGCAGCGCGCGCACCAGCCGGACCGCGATCTCGCCGCGGTTGGCAATCAGAACTTTCTTCATCATCCGGTCAGTCCTTGAGCAGGCGGCGCAGCACCTTGCCGGCACCCGTGGTGGGCAAGGCCTCGATGAAGCTCACCGCACGCGGCGCCTTGTAGCTGGCCATGTTCTCGCGCGACCAGGCGATCAGCGCATCGGCATCGAGCGTGGCCCCGGGCTTCTTCACGACGAAGGCCTTGACCACCTCGCCCTTCTCCGGGTCGGCTTGCGCGATGACCGCGGCCTGCGCCACGGCGGGATGCTTGATGAGGATGGTCTCCACCTCTTCGGGGAACACGCTGTAGCCCGAGACCTTGATCATTTCCTTGAAGCGGCCGATGAAGGTGAGGT
Source organism: Variovorax sp. P2_H12 (assembly GCF_056403395.1). Lineage (NCBI taxonomy): Bacteria > Pseudomonadati > Pseudomonadota > Betaproteobacteria > Burkholderiales > Comamonadaceae > Variovorax > Variovorax sp. P2_H12. The sequence goes on from NZ_JBFUFO010000029.1 coordinate 148,670, forward strand.
AGCCGTCGGCATCGAGCTTGCCCATGTCGCCGGTGTGCACCCAGCCGCCGCGCAGGGTCGCTGCCGTGGCTTCGGGCTTGTTCCAGTACCCCTTGAAGGAACCCGCGCTGGCGAGCACGATCTCGCCGACCTCGCCCGCCGGCTTGTCCTCGCCCGTGTCGGTGTCGATGATGCGGATCGTGACGCCCGGCACCGCGATGCCCTGCGTGCCCCAGCGTGGCGCGTGGTGCGGCGTATAGGTGTCGCAGGTGTGGGTCTCGCTCAGGCCGTAGGCGGCCTCGAAGGAGCTGCAGTTCTTCGCGAAGCCGCGCCATTGCTGCGCGAGCGGCTCGGTGAAGGCGATGCCGAAGCTGGTGACCGGATTCATGCGCAGGCTCGACAGGTCGTGCTCCGCAATGCCTTCCACGTGCATGCAGGCCACGTTCATCGGCGCGATGCTGTACCACCAGCTGACCCGGTAGCGGTCGATGGCCTGCAGCGTCGCGCGCGGCTCGAAGCGATGCAGCAGCACCGAGGTCGCGCCGGCGAGCACCGGCACGTTGACGCCCATCAGCATGCCGGCGATGTGATAGAGCGGCGCGATCGACAGCAGCACGTCGCCGCCCGAGACGCCGTTGCAGTCGGCCGCCGCGCGGGTCTTGAAGAGCGCGTTGCCGTAGCTCAGCATCGCGCCCTTGGGCAGGCCGGTGGTGCCGGAGGTGTAGGTCATGAGCGCCACGTCGTCGAGCGACACCTCGACCGGCGCAGGGCACTGGCCGCTGCGCATCACCGCGAGGAAGTCCTCGCAGCCGGCCGGCAGGTCGCGCGGCTCGCGTTGCGCCGCGGCCAGTTCGGCCGGCAGGTCCGGCGTGGGCGCGGCGGGCAGCAGGTCGGCATAGTGCACCACGAACACATGCGCCAGCGCGCTCGACGCGCGCACCTTGTCGACCACCGGCAGCAGCGACGAGGCCGCGACGATCACGCGGGCCTTGAGGTCGTTGACCTGGTAGGACAGCTCGTGCTCCTTGTTGAGCGGCCCGCTCGGGCAGACGATGGCGCCGATCTTCTGGATGCCGAAGTGCGCGACCAGGTATTGCGGGCAGTTGTTGAGGAACAGCACGACCGGCTCGCCCTTGCGCACGCCGATCGCCTGCAGACGCGCGGCGAAGGCGTCGCTCGCGGCGTCCAGCTCGGCGTAGCTCAGGGCCTGCCCGTACCAGATGCAGGCCGGGTGGCCGCCGCGCTCGCGCGCATGCGTACGCAGGTACTCGTGCAGCGGCTGCTGCGGGCGGTCGGGAAGCTGGATTGTCTCCATGGCGTCACTCTCACAGGGTTATCGATAGGGATCGGCACTTGCCATCGCCGCATGGTGCACCAACAATCCTACCCATGGGTATAACTTCGGCGACACAGCACAAACCCTCTGAATGCGGCCCGACGCCATCCACGCGAAGCGACCTGCCGCGGCGCACCGGCCGGCAGCGCACCGCCACGGCGGGCACCGACGTGCAGCGCGAGCGCATCCTGCAGGCCGCGGCGCAGCTCTTCGCCGCGCAGGGCTACGCCCACACGACGATGGCGCAGATCGTGCGCGCGCTCGATGCCACCAAGCCTTTCGTGTACTACTACTTCCGCGACAAGCAGGAGATCTTCGAGACGCTGTCGTGGCGGCCCGCGGTCGACTGCTTCACCGCGATGGACTTCGCCGCCGGCGACACGCGCCCGGCCGTCGACAAGGTCAAGGAGGGCATCGAGCGGCTGATCCGCGCCACGGTGGCACATCACCCCTGCGCCTTCTTCGCCTACAAGGAGCCGCAGGTCTACCGGCCCGAGTACCTCGCGGCGCAGAAGAAGCTGGCCCGCCACTTCTACGACCAGCTCTTCCCGCTGCTCGAGGAGGCCCGCAGCGACGGGGACCTCGACTTCGGCGAGACCAAGATCACCGCCTTCGCCGCGCTGAGCCTGCCCGGCTTCCTCTACAGCTGGTACCGGCCCGATGGCCGCCTGTCGCCCGACGAGGTGGTGGCCGAGCTGTCGAAGCTCGCCTGGCGGGTGCTGGGCCTGCGCGAGCGCCGGACCTGAGCCGGACCGCTTTCTTTCCACGAAACCCAAGACCGGAGACCGTCCATGAAATTCCCCCGCCTGCTCGCGCCCGCCGCGGCCACGGCCCTGCTCGCAGCGGGCGCCGCCCATGCCCAGCAGACCTACAAGATCGCCTACATCGATCCGCTGTCGGGACCGTTCGCGAACGTGGGCGAGCTGATGCTCACGCACACGCAGTACGCGATCGAGGACATCAACGCCAAGGGCGGCGTGCTCGGCGGCACCAAGCTGCAATTGCTCCAGTTCGACAGCAAGCTGTCGGCGCAGGAGAGCCAGAGCGCGCTGCAGGCCGCCATCGACCAGGGCGCACGCGCCATCGTCACGGGCGGTTCGGGCTCCTCGGTGGTCAGCGCCCTGGTGCAGGCGGTCAACCGCTGGAACCAGCGCAATCCGGGCCGCGAGCTGCTGGTGCTGAACCACTCGTCGATCGACCCCGAACTGACGGGCAAGGCGTGCAGCTTCTGGCACTTCCAGACCGAGGCCAACACGGCGATGAAGATGAAGGCGATCGCCAACTACACCAAGAAGACCCCGGAGTTGAAGAAGGTCTACCTGCTGAACCAGGACTACGCCCACGGCAAGCAGTGGGCCAGCTACGGCCGGCAGATGGTCGGCCTCGCGCGGCCCGACATCCAGTTCGTCGGCGAGACGCTCCATCCCATCGGCCGCGTGAAGGACTTCGCCCCCTACCTTGCCAACATCAAGCAGTCGGGCGCGGATTCGGTCATCACCGGCAACTGGGGCCAGGACATGACCCTGCTGCTCAAGGCGGCCGGCGACGCGGGCTACGACCTGCACTACTTCAACCACAGCGCGGGCTCGATACCCGGCACGGTGCTCGCCGTGTCGCAGGCCAAGCTCGGCCAGCTGACCTGGGTCGCCGAGTGGCATCCCGGCGAGGCCGATTCGCCGAAGGTCGATGCGCTGGCGAAGAGCTACAAGGCGAAGACCGGCAAGGACTTCCTGGCGCCGCGCATCGAGATGACGCCGCGCCTGCTGGCCGCCGCGATCAACAAGGCCGGCAGCACCGACACGCCGAAGGTGGCGCGCGCCCTCGAAGACCTGAGCTTCGATTCGGTGGTCGGTCCGGTACGCATGCGAGCGGAGGACCACCAGTTGCTGCTGCCGCAGGTGGTCAACACGATCGCGCCGGTCGACGGCAAGACGGTCAAGGTGGGCTGGGAAGGCACGAACTACGGCTTCCGCACGGATGCGATCTACTCCGGGAACGAATTGGCCCAAGGCACCGACTGCAAGATGACGAGACCGTAGCTGTTGCTCGCCCCCAGGTTGCCCGGCACTTCGTGTCCGGGCGCCCACCCCCTGCCGGGGGCAACACCAGCGGCCCGGCAAAGCCGGTTCCGCGGTGTTCCTGGGGCCGAGTTCGTCAGGGTTGCACTTTGCCATGAGCGTGCGCTACCGTAGCGGCTGCCCAGCAACCTGCATGGAGAGACCGCGCATGACCCGCACCCTTCGACTGATCGGCGCACCGACCGACATCGGCGCCAGCACCCGTGGCGCCGGCATGGGCCCCGACGCGCTGCGGGTGGCCGGCCTTGCCAACACGCTGGCCGGGCTGGGTTTCGAGGTGATCGACGGCGGCAACCTGGCCGGCCCGGGCACGCCCTGGGAGGTGCCGGCCGAAGGGCTGCATCACCTGGACGAGGTGGTGGCCTGGAACCGCCTGGTCTACGACGCGGTCGACCTCGCGCTGGAGGCCAGGCAGCTCCCCGTGCTGCTGGGCGGCGACCACTGCATCGCGGTCGGCTCCATCAGCGCGATCGCCCGCCACGCGCACCAGCGGCGGAAGAAATTGCGCGTGCTGTGGCTCGATGCCCACACCGACGTCAACACCGAGACCACCAGCCCGAGCGGCAACATGCACGGCATGCCGGTCTCCTGCCTGCTCGGCCACGGGCCCGCGGCGCTCACCGGCTGGAGCGGCGAGCCGGCGGCGCTGGCGCCCGACGCGATCCGGTTCCTCGGCATCCGCAGCGTGGACGCGGAGGAAAAATCGGCGATCCGGGCACTCGGCCTCGGTGTCTTCGACATGCGGCACATCGACGAGCACGGCATGCGCACCACCATGACCGAGGCGCTTCAGGACGTCGACGACGACACCCACCTGCACGTCAGCTTCGATCTCGACTGCCTCGACCCGGACTACGCGCCCGGGGTCGGTACCGGCGTGCGCGGCGGCCCGACCTGGCGCGAGATGCAGCTCTGCATGGAAATGATCGCCGATACCGGGCGGCTCGCCTCGCTCGACGTGGTCGAACTCAATCCGGCGCTGGACGTGCGCAACCGGACGGCGGAGATCGCGGTCGAGCTGATCGAGAGCCTGTTCGGCAAGTCGACGCTGGCGCGTTGACACGGCGCGGCCGCCGCAAAAAGGCGGTGCTTCGTGATTTTTCTCCCGCGGAAAACTAACACCCTCGAATTACATTCTTAAGTATTCTTTTTGATACTGAGAAACCAAGATGGGCGTGCGGAAGATTGGATTGCTGGTGGAGCAGCCGACCGATGGATCGTATTTCTGGGTCATCCATGAAGACGTGCGGGACGACGGCCGATTCGAACCGCTGCAGCGCGCCGAGCGCTCGTTCGCGACCTACTCGGCCGCTCTGGCGCAGGGCTACGGCGTGCTCCAGCGCCTCTGCGGCCTGACCGGCCTGCCGGCCTACGCGGCCCGTTCGGTCTCCTTGTCGCCGGCCGCCTGATCGTTCGGCGCGCCCGCTCAGCCGCGCGTCGGCGACGGCGGCACCGGGCTGAGCGGCACCTCGATCATCGGCTGCGGCGGCAGCACCGGCGAAGCCTCGACCGGCCGGCCTTCGGTCGCGGCCGGCAGGAAACGGTCGATCAGCGAGAAGAAGCGGTCGTAGAAGCGCTCGTCGGTCAGGGTCTCGCTCGCCACCTTGACCAGGGCGTCGTCGCTCGAGCTGAAAGGCAGCGACAGCGAACCGATCGCGCCCACCCCCACCGTGGCGGAGTTGTTGACCTTCTTGATGCCATAGCGGTCCTGCAGCGCGCTGGCGAAGGCGATGGTGCTGCGGGCCCCGTTGCGGCCGCTGCCCTCGCGCGCGCAGACGACCCGGAACTCGACTTCCACATGCACCTCCGCCGCCGGCTGGAAGCTCTTGCGGCCGGTCACGAGGTCGGCATTCCCCGCCGTGATCATGTAGCCCTGGCTCAGCAGCGCGCGCCGCGCGGCTTCGCAGGTCTGCGCCTCGTTGGCGGCATAGCTGCGCGTGTGGGTGGTGGTGGAGTCGAACTCCTCCGGCTCGTAGGACACGCGCCGCGGCGGCGCGAGGCTGCAGCCGGCGACCAGGGAGGAGAACAGCAGCAGCGCGGCGGCGGCGGCGCGGCGGGACGGAAAGCGCATGGCGGGCATGAGATGGGGCGGAACACGGAATGCTAGCCGCAGGAGCGCGGCCCCGCTTGGACATGCCGGACGCCCCGTCGTTCCCCGTTCAGGCGCTGCCGTCGACCGGCCGCCCGGTCACGGGTAGAGGCCGCGCTCCTGGCGTGCCATCAGGATCCGCTCGCAGGCCACCGCGAAGGTCGCGGTGCGCAGCGTGATCTTGTGCTTGTCGGCGGTGTCCCAGATGTGGTTGAGCGCATTCATCATGATGCGGTCGAGCCGCACGTTGATCTCGTCCTCGTCCCAGAAGAAGGACGAGAAATCCTGGACCCACTCGAAGTAGCTGACCGTCACGCCGCCGGCGTTGCAGATCACGTCGGGCACCACCAGCACGCCGCGTTCGGCCAGGATGTCGTCGGCGGCCGGCACGGTCGGGCCGTTGGCGCCCTCGAGCACCAGCTTGGCCCGGGTCTTCTGGGCCCGCTCGGCCGTGATCTGGCCTTCGAGCGCGGCCGGGATCAGGATGTCGCAGGCCACGTCCCAGAAGGACTCGTTGGCGATCACGTCGCCGCCCTTGAAGCCGACCACGCCGTCGGTGCGCGACAGCGGCACCAGCGTCGCGAGGTCCAGCCCCTGGTCGTTGACGATGGTGCCGGTGTGGTCCTGCACCGCGACGATCTTCGCGCCGGCCTCGGCGAACAGCTCGGCCGCGACCGAACCCACGTTGCCGAAGCCCTGCACCGCGATGCGGGCGCCGCGCAGGTCGAGCCCGAGACGGCGTGCCGCCTCGCGGCCGGTCACGAAGACGCCGCGGCCGGTGGCCTTGACCCGGCCCAGCGAGCCGCCCAGGTGCAGCGGCTTGCCGGTGACCACGCCGGTGGCGGTGCCGCCGACGTTCATCGAGTAGGTGTCCATCATCCAGGCCATGATCTGGGCGTTGGTGTTGACGTCGGGCGCCGGGATGTCGGTATGCGGGCCGATGATGATGCCGATCTCGCTGGTGTAGCGGCGCGTGACCTTCTCGAGCTCCTTCTCCGACAGCTTCTTCGGGTCGACCCGGATGCCGCCCTTGGCGCCACCGTACGGCAGGTTGACCGCGGCGGTCTTGACCGTCATCCAGGCCGACAGCGCCATCACTTCCTCGAGCGTGACGTCGGGGTGGAAGCGCACGCCGCCCTTGCCCGGGCCGCGGCTCATGTTGTGCTGCACGCGGTAGCCCTCGAAGTGCGCAATCGAGCCGTCGTCCATCTCGATCGGCACGTCGACGATCAGCGCGCGCTTGGGGCGCTTGAGCGTCTCGACCCAACGGGCCAGCCCGCCGAGGTACGGCACGACGCGGTCGACCTGCGAGAGATAGGTGCCCCAGGGGCTGTCGGCGGTCGGTTGGACATAGGAGAGGTCAGAACTCATGGCGATCCTTGTTGTTGAACGGCGAGCCGCGACGATAGTCCGGCGCAGCCCGGGGCGCCATGACCTATGCGCGAAGCGTTGACGGTTATGCAGCGGCGGCAAGCAAGGCGCCGATGCCCCGGAATCTTCCACCGAGTTGTTCACCAACGGATGCCGCCTTGACCGGATAATTCACATCCGATGAGCGCACCAGCACCAGATCTCGACCGCATCGACATGAAAATCCTGAAGATTCTTCAGGAAGACGGCCGCATTTCCAATCTCAAGCTGGCGGAAACCGTCGCGCTTTCGCCCACGGCGGTCCTGGCGCGGGTCCAGCGGCTTACGCGGGACGGCTTCATCCTCGGCTACGAGGCCCGGCTCGACCCCGACAAGCTCGGCCGCGGCTTCACGGTGTTCGTCGAGGTGCTGCTCGACCGCACCACGCCGAACGTGTTCGACGAGTTCAAGGCGGCCGTGCAGGCGCGCGACGAGATCATGGAATGCCACATGGTCGCCGGCGGCTTCGACTACCTGCTCAAGACCCGGATGGCCGACATGTCGGCCTACCGGGCCTTCGCCGGCACGGTGCTGTGGCAACTGCCCGGTGTGCGCGAGACCCGCACCTATGCCGTCATGGAAGAAGTGAAGAGCAGCGCCAGGCTTCCGCTCGGCATTTGAGCCCGTCAGCGCGCCCCAAAGATCGCCGACCCGACACGCACCATCGTGCTGCCCGCCGCGACCGCGGCTTCGAGGTCGGCCGACATGCCCAGCGACAGCGTGTCGACCTCGAGGCCTGCCGCACGCAACTCGTCGAACACCGCAGCGGCGCGCAGGAAAAGCGCCCGCTGGGCCGCGAAGTCGACCGCCGGCTCGGGAATCGCCATCAACCCTCGCAAGCGCAAGCGTGGCAAAGCCGCCACGGCGCGCGCCAGCGGCAGCGCCTCCTCGGCCGCGACGCCGGACTTGTTGGCGCCGCCGTCGACATTGACCTGCAGGCACACCTGCAAGGGCGGCCGTCCCGCCGGCCGCTGCTCGGCCAGGCGCTCGGCGATCTTCAGCCGGTCGATGCCGTGCACCCAGTCGAAATGCTCGGCCACGACCCGGGTCTTGTTGCTCTGCAGGGGGCCGATGCAGTGCCATTCGAGCTGCGCACGCAGGTCGTCCAGCGCCGCGATCTTGGCGACGCCTTCCTGCACGTAGTTCTCGCCGAAGGCCGTCTGGCCGGCCGCATGGGCGGCGCGCACCGCCTCCGGCCCGAAGGTCTTGGACACTGCAAGCAAGCGCACGCTCGCCGGGTCGCGTCCGGCGGCCGTGCACGCTGCCACGATCCGGGCCCGAACTTGCTGGAGCTTGTCGCCAATCATCGTCATAATCTTCAAAGTCGTATCAAAACGTCACCGAGGAACTGCGTGGACATTACCCAACTGCTCGCCTTCAGCGTCAAGAACAAGGCGTCCGACCTGCACCTCTCGGCCGGTCTGCCGCCCATGATCCGCGTCCACGGCGACGTGCGCCGCATCAACGTGGACGCGCTGGACCACAAGGCAGTGCACGCCATGGTGTACGACATCATGAGCGACACGCACCGCAAGCACTACGAGGAGTTCCTGGAAGTCGACTTCTCGTTCGAGATCGACGGCCTGGCGCGCTTTCGCGTCAACGCCTTCAACCAGTCGCGCGGCGCGGCGGCGGTGTTCCGGACCATTCCGTCGAAGATCCTCACGCTCGAGCAGCTCAACGCGCCGAAGATTTTCGGCGATCTGGCGCTCAAGCCGCGCGGCCTGGTGCTGGTCACCGGCCCCACCGGCTCGGGCAAGTCGACCACGCTGGCGGCGATGGTCAACTACCTGAACGAGACCGAGTACGGCCACATTCTCACGGTGGAAGACCCGATCGAGTTCGTGCACGACTCCAAGAAGTGCCTGATCAACCAGCGCGAGGTCGGGCCGATGACGCTCTCCTTCGCCAATGCGCTGCGCTCGGCCCTGCGCGAGGACCCGGACGCGATCCTGGTCGGCGAAATGCGCGACCTCGAGACCATCCGCCTGGCGATGACCGCGGCCGAGACCGGCCACCTGGTGTTCGGCACGCTGCACACCTCGTCGGCGGCCAAGACCATCGACCGGATCATCGACGTCTTCCCGGGCGAGGAAAAGGAAATGATCCGCGCCATGCTGTCGGAGTCGCTGCAGGCGGTGATCTCGCAGACGCTGTGCAAGACCAAGGACGGCCAGGGCCGCGTGGCGGCGCACGAGATCATGCTGGGCACGCCCGCCATCCGCAATCTGATCCGCGAAGGCAAGGTGGCGCAGATGTACTCGTCGATCCAGACCGGCAGCGGCCAGGGCATGCAGACGCTGGACCAGAACCTCACGGACCTGGTGCGCCGCAGTGTCATTTCCTCCGCCGAAGCGCGCGGGAAGGCCAAGATCCCCGAGAATTTCCCCGGATGAATGAAGCTCACCCCCAGCCTCGCCCACTTCGTGTGGCTCGGACACCCCCTCTCCGGGGGCAACCCCAGCGGCCCGGCAAAGCCGGTTCCGCGGGGTTTCCCGGCTGAAGAGGCCGCCACGCCGGATTTCTATTAGGAGCGCTCATGGAACGCGATCAAGCCAGCCAGTTCATCAACGACCTGCTCAAGCTCATGGTGAGCCGCAACGGCAGCGACCTGTTCATCACGGCCGATTTCCCGCCCGCGATCAAGGTCGACGGCAAGGTCACCAAGGTGTCGGCCCAGGCGCTCGGCGCGCAGCACACGCTGGCGCTCACGCGCTCGGTCATGAACGACCGCCAGACGGCCGAGTTCGAGCGCACCAAGGAGTGCAACTTCGCGATCTCGCCGACCGGCATCGGCCGCTTCCGCGTCAATGCCTTCGTGCAGCAGGGCAAGGTCGGCATGGTGCTGCGGACCATTCCGGCCAAGCTGCCGACCATCGACGGCCTGGGCATGCCGCAGGTGCTCAAGGACGTGGCGATGACCAAGCGCGGCCTGACCATCCTGGTCGGCGCCACCGGCTCGGGCAAGTCGACCACGCTGGCCGCGATGATCGACTGGCGCAACGAGAATTCCTACGGCCACATCGTGACGGTCGAGGACCCGGTCGAGTTCGTGCACCCGCACAAGAACTGCGTGGTCACCCAGCGCGAGGTCGGCATCGACACCGACAGCTGGGAGGCAGCGCTCAAGAACACGCTGCGCCAGGCGCCCGACGTGATCCTGATGGGCGAGATCCGCGACCGCGAGACCATGGAGCACGCCGTGGCCTTCGCCGAGACCGGCCACCTGTGCATGGCGACGCTGCACGCCAACAGCGCCAACCAGGCGCTGGACCGCATCATCAACTTCTTCCCCGAGGAGCGCCGGGCCCAGCTCCTGATGGACCTGTCGCTGAACCTGCGCTCGCTGGTCTCGCAGCGGCTGATTCCGACCGAGGACGGCCACGGCCGCATCGCCGCGGTCGAGATCCTGCTGAACACGCCGCTGATCTCCGACATGATCTTCAAGGGCGAGGTCGGCGAGATCAAAGAGATCATGAAGAAGAGCCGCAACCTGGGCATGCAGACTTTCGACCAGGCGCTGTTCGACCTGTTCGAGGGCAACGCGATCAGCCTCGACGACGCGATCCGCAACGCCGACTCGGCCAACGACCTGCGGCTGCAGATCAAGCTCAACAGCCAGCGCGCGCGCACCACCGACCTGTCGGCGGGGACAGAACACTTCGCGATCGTCTGAAGCTCGCGCTAAGCTTGGAGGCATGAGCCTCAACCCCAAAACCTACGATCCCGTCCCTTCGCAGAAGGTCGCCTTCCTCGGCCTCGGCGTGATGGGCTACCCCATGGCGGGCCACCTCGCGCTGGCCGGCCACCACGTCACGGTCTACAACCGCAGCGCCGGCAAGGCCAAGGACTGGGAAGCGGAATTCAAGCCGCAGGCTTCGGCCTCGGTGAGCCACTCCGCAACCCCGCGCGGCGCCGCGTCCAACGCCGACATCGTGTTCTGCTGCGTCGGCAACGACGACGACCTGCGCTCGGTGGTGCTGGGCGAGAACGGTGCCTTCGCGGGCATGGCCCCGGGCTCGGTGTTCGTCGACCACACGACCGCCTCGGCCGACGTGGCGCGAGAACTCTCGAAGGCGGCGCTCGAACGCGGCCTGCAGTTCATCGACGCCCCTGTCTCGGGCGGCCAGGCCGGCGCCCAGAACGGCGCGCTGACCGTGATGTGCGGCGGCGACCCAGCCACCTTCGCCAAGGTCGAGCCCGTGATCGCGGCCTTCGCGCGCGCCGTCACGCTGCTCGGCGGGAGCGGCGCGGGCCAGCTTGCCAAGATGGTCAACCAGATCGCGATCGCCGGACTGGTGCAGGGCCTGTCCGAGGCCATCGCCTTCGGCCAGCGCGCCGGCCTGGACATGAACGCGGTGCTCGCCGTCATCGGCAAGGGCGCAGCCCAGAGCTGGCAGATGGACAACCGCGGCAAGACCATGATCGAAGGCAAGTTCGACTACGGCTTCGCGGTCGACTGGATGCGCAAGGACCTCGGCCTGGTGCTCGACGAAGCCAAGCGCAATGGCGCGCGCTTGCCGGTGACCGCGCTGGTCGACCAGTTCTATGCCGACGTGCAGCAGGCCGGCGGCAGGCGCTGGGACACCTCCAGCCTGATCACCCGGCTGAAATAGGGCCCCCACGCTCCCCCACTTCGTGTGGGTCGCTGCCCCCCAAGGGGGCCGCAGGCCGCCTTGGGGCGGCCCGGCGCCGGCCTGAGGGGGCCCCACGCTCCCCCACTTCGTGTGGGTCGCTGCCCCCCAAGGGGGCCGCAGGCCGCCTTGGGCGGCCCGGCGCCGGCCTGGGCGCGGCCCTCCAAAGGGGCCGATCAGCGCACCGGCGAGGTCGTGACGCCGCCGTTGGCCGGCGGCTGCGACGACGAGGGCAGCGGCGGCAGCGGCTCCATCGGCGGCAGCGGCACGCTCGAACGCGAGGCCGGTGCGCTGCCCGACGCGCCGGTGCCGCCTGGCTGGGACTGTTGCTGCAACTGGTTCTGCAGCTCGGTCTCGGTGACGATCTCGACCACGCGCACCACCTTCGTGACGCCCGAAACGCCGCGCGCGATGTCGGTCGCGCGATCGGTCTCGCGGCGGGTCGCGATGCCCATCAGGTAGACCGTGCCGCGCTCGGTCACGACCTTGAACGAATTGGCGAAGATGTCCTTGGCATCGAGCAGCGAAGCCTTGACCTTGCCGGTGATGAAGGTGTCGTTGGAGCGCTCCTGGAAGGAGGTCGGCGGCCCGACCACCAGTTCGTTGACCACCGTTCGCACGTTGTCGACCCGCCGCACCACGTCCTCGACGCGGCGCTTGTCGGCTTCGCTGCCGACCGTGCCCGTCAACAGCACCTGGCGGTTGAAGCTGGTGATGCTCACGTACATGTTGTCGTTCGCGATCTCGCGCACACGGGCTCCGCCGCGCAACTCGATGGCTTGGTCGTCGACCTGCGCGCCCGAGCTGCGGCGGTCGGTCGCCACCATGCCGACGCCGGCGGCCGCAGCCCCGCCCACCACCAAAGGCACGCAGGCTGTGAGGCCGGCGACCAGTACGGCGCCTGCGGTCAATGCCATCGCGATGCGTTGAGTGGATGTCGTCGTCATGGGGTAAAGCCTTCCGGTGCGTTGTGTCCGCGACGAGTTTAGCCCAGGGGATTTCGATCCTCCGTGACGGCCCGTCATCGCTCATTCGAGCAGGCTGCAGGTCGCGCCGCCTGCCTACAATTTGCCGCGCGGTCGATGGCGCAAATGTTGCACCTGCATCCGGCAAGCCCCGCTCGAGCAAGGAAGACACGTGAATCAATCTGTTGTGAGATCGCTGATCCTGAGGCCGATGGCCGGCGCCTTCGCGGCCCTGTTGCTGGCAGGATGCAACGCCCTGGCGCCGGTCAACCCGCCCATCGCCCAGGTCGACCTCGACAGCGGCTACCGGGTCAACCGGCTGCTCAAACGCCAGCATGAAGGCGTCAAGAACGATCCCCACACCCTCTTCCTGCTGACCTTCTCCGGCGGCGGCACGCGCGCGGCAGCGTTCTCGTACGGCGTGCTCGAAGAGTTGCGGCGCACCGACGTCATGGTGCAGGGCGAGCAGCGCAATCTGCTGGCCGAGGTGGATGCGATCTCCGGGGTCTCGGGCGGCAGCTTCACCGCGCTGGCCTACGCGCTCTACGGCGACCGGCTGTTCACCGAGTACGAGCCCCGCTTCCTGAAGCGCGACGTGCAGGGCACGCTGACGCTGCGCGCCCTCAATCCGCTCAACTGGTTCAACCTCGGCAGCGGCCTGTACGGGCGCTCCGAGCTGGCGGCGGACTACTACGACGAGATCCTGTTCAACGGCGCCACCTTCGCCGACCTGATCAAGCAGCCGACGCCCGTGACCGCAGTCACAGGCACCGACCTCTCGACCGGCGCCCGCTTCCCCTTCTCGCAGGACCACTTCGACCTGCTGTGTTCCGACCTCGGCACCGTACGCCTGGCGCGGGCCGCCGCCACCTCCTCGGCCGTGCCCGCCGTGCTCTCGCCCGTGACGTACCACAACTACGGCGGCAGATGCGGCGCGGCCCTGCCGGCCTGGGTCCACGACGTCACCAAGCCCGGCGGCCCCGAACGTCCGGCCGGCCGGGCCCTGCTGCGCTATCGCGACATCCGGAGCTTCGAGGACAGCAAGAACCGGCCGTACCTGCACGTGGTCGACGGCGGCGTCTCCGACAACCTGGGCCTGCGCGGCCTGCTCGAGGCGCTCGAGGAGATGGAAGCCAGCCCGGCCTTCCAGCGCGAAGTGGGGCTCGCATCGATTCAGCGCATCGTGGTCGTGGTGGTCAACTCGCGCTCGGCGCCGGCCACCGACTGGGACCGCCGGGCGCGCGCGCCGGGCATCGTCGCGCAGCTGCTGCAGTCGTCGAGCGTGCCGATCGACCACTTCTCCTATGAATCGGTCGAGTTGCTGAAGGACATCGCGCAGCGCTGGGCCGACAAGCGCGAGCTCGAGGTGGCCGAACTCCGGCTCTCGGGCCTGTCGCGCGCGCAGGCCGAGGCCTCGGTGCCCAAGCTGCGCTTCGACGCCATCGACGTCAGCTTCGACGCCATCGAGGACCCCAAGGAGCAGCGCTACTTCATGGACCTGCCGACCAGCTTCGTGCTGTCGAGCGACGAGGTCGACCGGCTGCGCGCGCTGGGCGGCCGGCTGCTGCGCGAAGCGCCGGGCTATCGCGAACTGTTGCAGCGGATCAGCGACAGCAACGCGACCGCCAAGGCCGCGGCGCAGTAGCCGGGCGCGCGCTCAGGGCGACAGCAGGGACGAGTCGCTGTCCTGGTCGCCGAGCAGTTGCGCGTCCACGCCGTCGCACAGGCAGTGCAGCGCCAGCAAGTGGACCTCGTGGATGCGCGCGGCGCGCTCGTGCGGCACGCAGACCTGGACGTCGGTCTCGCGCAGCGCGCGGCCCACGGCCCCGCCGGTGCCGCTGCCGGTGGGGGCGGCGTTGCCGAGCAGCGCCACCACGGTCATGTCGCGCGCATGCGCCGCCTCGACCGCCGCCAGCACCGCGGCGGACTGGCCGCTGACGCTCAGCACCAGCAGCACGTCGCCGGCCTGGCCCAGTGCGCGAACCTGGCGCGCGAAGCGATCGGCGCCCAAAGACTCGGCCGTGTCGGCGGCGGGGTCGGTGGCGTCGCCGGGCAGTGCGATCGCCGCCAGCTCGGGGCGATCGCGCTCGAAGCGGCCGACGAACTGCGCCGCGAACTGGGCCGCCAGGAAGCCGGAAACGCCGGCGCCGCAGGCGAGGATCTTGCCGCCGCTGGTGACGCAGGCCAGCAGTGCCTGCATGGCCTGGGAGATCGGCTTTCCGAGCAGCGGCCCGGCCTGGTATTTGAGGTCAGCACTGTCGATGAAGTGCTGCTGAATCCGTTGCTCTAGCATGAAGGGAATATAGCTCGCCCCCAGGTTGCCCCGCACTGCGTGTCGGGGCGCCCACCCCCTGCCGGGGGCAACACCGGCGGACTGGCAAAGCCAGATCCGCGGTGTTTCACCAACAGGCCCTGGCGTCGCCGGGCCGGGGTCGCTTGCGCTATCCGGCGTCGAAGGCGGCCTGAAGCCAGGTGATGCGCTCTTCGACCAGCACGACGTCGAAACGGCAGGGTGGCAGCACGCGCAACCGGCTGATGTAGTGCCGCGCCGCGAAGACGATGCGGCGCTGCTTCACGCCCGTGATGCTGCCGGCGGCACCGCCATGCGTCGCGCTGGCACGACCGCGAACCTCGACGAACACCAGGGTGCCGTCGTGCGGATCGCGCATGATGAGGTCGATCTCGCCGCCGCCGCGGCCGGGGGTTCGATAATTGCGCGCGACCAGGCCGAGCCCGGCCGCCTGCAGGTGCTCGAGCGCCGCGTCTTCGGCCGCGTCGCCGCGCTGCTTGGTCGTCGGCTGCGATGTCCGCCCTGCCGCCTTGTTCTGGAGATAAGCCATTGACTTCCATCGCTCCCGCTTCGTTCGGCGCCGCCCTGCTCGCCGCGCGCGATGCCGCGGGTGCGCAGCATTATCCGCAGGCCACGCTCTACGTGGTCGCCACGCCGATCGGCAACCTGGCGGACATCACGCTGCGCGCACTGCACGTGCTGCAACTGGTCGACGCGGTCGCCTGCGAGGACACGCGGCACACGCAGAGCCTGCTGCGTGCCTACGGCATCGACCGCCCGGGCGCGCAACTGCTGGCCCTGCACCAGCACAACGAGAGCGAGGCGGCGCAGGCACTGATCGCGCGGCTGGCCGCGGGCGAGCGCATCGCCTACGTCAGCGACGCCGGCACGCCGGGCGTCAGCGACCCGGGCGCGCGCCTGGTGGCCGCGGTGCGCGAAGCCGGCCACCGCGTGCTGCCGCTGCCCGGCGCGAGCAGCGTGACCACCCTGGTCGGCGCCGCGGGGCTGGTCGCCGCGGGCGACCCGGGCAGCGGCTTCGTGTTCGCCGGCTTCCTGCCGAGCAAGGCGGGCGAGCGCGATGCCGCGGTGCTGCTGCTGGCCGACGAGCCTCGCAGCGTGGTGCTGCTCGAAGCGCCGCATCGCATCGAGGCGCTGGCGCGTTCGCTCGCCAGCCTGGGCGAACGCAAGGTGACCGTGGGCCGCGAGCTCACCAAGCAGTTCGAGGAGATCGCGACCGTCGCCGCCGCCGCCCTGCCCGACTGGTTCGCCGCCAGCCGCGACCGCACGCGCGGCGAGTTCGCGCTGGTGCTGCACCCGAAGCCCGCGGCCGCCGAGGACGGCGCGGAGGGCGAGCGCGTGCTGCGCCTGCTGCTGGCCGAACTGCCGGTCAAGAGCGCGGTGCGGGTCGCGGCAGAGATCAGCGGCGCGCCGCGCAATGCGCTCTATGAAGCCGCACTGCGCATGCGCAAGGACGGCGACGAGGCCGTCGAAACCTAGCGCGCCCGCCGCTGCAGGGATCGCCGCTTGCTTGACCCAGGTCAGAGTTCTGCGCCGGCGCGCGGATTATGGTCAGGCAACCATCCAGGAGCACCCATGTTGCATGAAGTCAGCGGCGATCTTCTTCTTTCCAGGGCACAGGCCATCGCGCACGGTGTCTCGCCCAACGATTCGTTCAATTCCGGCCTCGCGCTGGCGCTGCGCGAAAGCTGGCCCTCGCTGTACAAGGATTTCCGCCACTATTGCCAGACCCGCCACCCGCAACCGGGCGAGCTGTGGACCTGGACCAACGCGGGAGGCCAGCGCGTGATCAACCTCATGACGCAGGACGCCGCATACGACACCGGCGCCAAGCCGGGCAAGGCGACGGTCGAGCGCGTCAACCACACGCTGCGGGCGCTGCGCAAGCTGGTCGAGGAAGACAAGGTCGCCAGCCTCGCCCTGCCGCGCCTCGCCACCGGCGTCGGCGGCCTCGACTGGAAGGACGTCGCGCCGCTGGTCGAGCGCCACCTGGGCGACCTCGAGATCCCGGTCTACCTGTACACGACCTACCGCAAGGGCGTCGCCGCCGAGGAAACGGCGGCCCGCTGATCCGGGCGACGGCCCCGCCGCTCAGCCGTCGAGCTCGGGGTAGGCGCGGAAGATGCCGTCCTCATTGAAGGCGATCCGCCGCGGACTGCGCAGGTAGTCGTGCACCCGCTGCCGGCGACCCACGTTGGCATGCAGCTTCGCCACCGCCGGCGTGTCGGCCAAGGCACGTGCGGCGGCCTTCGGGAAGGCATAGCGCAGCCCCGCCACCAACTGGAACAGCGAGAGATCGGCGTAGGTCAGCACATCGCCGACCAGGTGCAGGTCGCCGGCCGGATTGCGCTCGAGAATTCGCTCGAACCATCCGAGAAATTTCGGAATGCGCTCCTCGCGAAAGGCCTTGGCGCGCGACTGCGCCGCCTCGCGCTGGTCCTCGTAGTAGAGCCCGGTCGACAGCGGATGGTGCGTGTCGTGCGCCTCGGCCACGCAGTCGGCGATGGTCAGCTGGATCTGGTGGGTCCATAGCCCGTCGGCCTCGCCCACGCCCGCAAGCCCGAGGCGCGGCCCAAGATACAGGAGGATCGCCGCGGTCTGGCCGACCACGATGCCGCCGTCGACCAGGAAGGGCGGCGCGAACGAGGGCCGCGGATTGTCCGGGTCGCCGAGCCGGCGTCCCAGGTTCGATTCGCCGCCGCCCTTGGATGGCGGTTCGCGCGCCACGTCGACGTAGTCGGCACCGGCGGCCTCGAGCGCGAGGCGGACGAATTCGCCGCGGCCCTGGATCGTGGGCCAGTAGTGGAGCTGGTAGGTCAAAGCGCCCTCCGCGTGACGATGGGAAGACCGCAAGGATACGGGGCGGCGTCTCGCCGTGCCCGCTACACTCCGGCTCCATGAGTCCCACGGCTTCCCTCCGCGTCCAGCGGCCCACGGCAACGATCCCGCCCCGCGCGGCGATCGCCGCCGTGCGCGCACGCCGCGTGTCGGTGCTGCTGCCGGACCTCCAGCCGGCCGCAGATTCCTAGGCCCGGCAGTCCGCTTCTTCCCCCTTTCAGCGCAAAATACCGACCGCCGGGCATCCAAGCCGCGCATCAGCGGCCGGCTCCACGGGAGTCGGTTCGCGTTCGACTGGAGAATCTTCTCGTGATCCTCACGATGCCCACCTTGTGGCCCCCCTGGCTTGCACACCTGACGGAACTGCGCATCGACGTCCACCACGGCCCGAAGCGGCTCGACGGCGAGATCAGTTCCATCTACGACCGCATCCACAAGCCGGGCGACCGGCTGCACGGCATTCCCGAAATCCCGCTGAACGACCCCGAACTCGTGATCCGCCATCGCGAGGCCGACGGCGAGTTCTACGTCTACGTGGAAGACATCCGCCGCAGGCAGCTGGCCGGCTACACGGTCTTCAACCGGCTGATCGAAGTGCATCGCCGCGCCGACCGCTACGTGCGGGCGCCGCATTCCAAGTACGACCCGCAGTACCAGCGGCGCGGACTGGCCACCGCGGTCTACCGCTGGGCGCTGGATGCCGGCCTGTGCCTGCTCACCGGCGCGCGGCAGTCGCCCGCCGCCCACGCGCTCTGGCACAAGCTCGCGGCCGACTACGAGCTGGGCTACGTCGACCTGCGCGACAAGACGCTGACCTACCTCGGGCGCGAGATCTCGCCGCAGGTGCTGGGCGAGTTGCACACGCGCATGCTGCTGCTCGGGCGCGGCTGGACCCTGGCCCGCTTCACGGCCGCGACCGGGATGCGCTGAAGGGCCGGTGCCGTGCATTCCTTTGCGACACAGCGGCCGGCCCCTCCCACCCTATCGAATTGGCAGACAATCCGGGCCGATGCGCTTGACGATGGCCCGACCCCTGATGTTGATTGCCGGGCTGCTGCTGATGGCAGGGCCGGCCATGGCCGACGAGCGGGCGCAGGCGCTGGCGCGGCAGAACGGTTGCATGTCCTGCCACGGCATGGTCCACAAGCAGGTCGGCCCCGGCTTCGCGCAAATCGCGGCCCGCTACCGCGAGGATGGGGCGGCGCCCTCGCGCCTCGCGGGCAGGATTCGCAGCGGCAGCGTAGGCAACTGGGGCCGCGTCATCATGCCGCGGCAGCCCCGGGTCAACGAGGCCGACGCAACACTGCTGGCGCGATGGGTGCTGGAGCAGCCGTCACCGCCCTGAGGCGGCCTGGCGCTCAATGAGCGACCGATTTCGAGAACGCATTGACGACCACGACACCTGCAATGATGAGTCCGAGACCGACGATCGCCGGACCATCCAGGGACTGGCCGAAGCAGAGCCAGCTCACGAGCGAGATGAGGACGATGCCGACGCCCGACCAGATGGCGTAGGCGATGCCCGTGGGCAGCACGCGCAGCGCCAGCGAAAGGAAGTAGAAGGAGATGGCATAGCCGGCCACCGTGGCCAGGCTCGGCCATAGCCTGGTGAAGCTGTCGGAGGCCTTCAGAAAGCTGGTCGCCAGGACTTCCACGACGATGGCCACGGCCAGGTAGACGTAGGTGAGAGACATGCGCGCACTCTACCGTCATCGACACCATCGACCTGCCGATGATGGCCGGCCGTCATGCGCCTGGCGGGCCGGTTCGGAGTTCGACTCGGTCGGCCCGAGGGCCGACGCCAGCTCGTGCTCTTCGGCAGGCTTGAGCTGAAGCCTGCCGAGCTCGGCCCGGTAGCAGGGCAACATCAACGCCGCCGTCAGCGCGTGCACATCGTTGCTTCGCGCGAGGTAGTCGTGGCACGCGGCAATGCTTCGATGGATGTCGAGCGCCTGTGCCACGCGGGGGGAAGGTGGCTTGTCGCGGTTCATGGTGATCAAGCGCCGCCGTACAGGCCCATGTCGGCCTTCACCCCGAGCCTTTGCATGAATGCCGGCGGATTGAAGCCTTCCTCGGCGTACCTCTTCTGGATCAGGGCCTTGGCCGCCGCCATCGCCTCCGGGCTCGCCCACTCGACCACCGTCGTCACACTGAACTCGCTGGTGTCGCCCAGCTGGGTCAGCACCAGGCTCTGCTTGCACCCCGGCATGGCGCCCAGCGCCTGGTCGACCCAGCGCAAGCGCTCGAGAAAGGCCGCAAGTGCGTCCTGGGGCGCGGCGAACTTGTCGATGCGATACACGGATCCCGATACCTGGCTTGACATTGAAAACTCCTTTGTTTGCGCGCTGGATCGCCCGCAGGACCCGAAGTTTCAAACCTCAAGTAAAGTTGAGGTCAAGCGATTTCGGAAAGACTCATGCTGAAACCAGACGACATCACCACCACGCTCTCGGTCGGCGAAGTGGCGCAGCGCAGCGGCGTGCCCGTGTCCACCCTCCACTTCTACGAGGCCAAGGGCCTGATCAGCAGCCACCGGACCGACAGCAACCACCGCCGCTATCCGCGCGCGGCGCTGCGGCGCGTCGCCTTCATCCGCGTCGCACAGCGCGTGGGCATCGCGCTGTCGGACATCGCCCAGGCCCTGGACACGCTGCCCACGTCGGCCGCGCCCAGCCGAGCGGACTGGGCGCGGCTGTCCGCGAACTGGAGGACCGAACTGGACGAACGCATGGCGCAGCTCAAGAAACTGCGCGACACGCTGGACGACTGCATCGGCTGCGGATGTCTGTCGATCGACCGCTGCCGGCTGCGCAACCCCCTGGACAAGCTGGCGGCGGAGGGGCCGGGTGCGCAACGCCTGTGGGTCAGGCTCGAGGCGACCGACTGAGCATTCCAGATGTCCTTGCTCAAGACCGTCCGCGCCGTCCGCCGGATGCTGGGTGGGCCTCTTGTTCGACCCGTGCGAGTGCGTTTGAAGCGCCAGCTGTTCCTTTCAAGTGAAGGGGCTGGCGCCTACTTTGGTGTGTTCGGCAGCTTCGCCGACGCTCGTGCCTGGCTTCCTCGAAGCAAGGAGTTCGACCAAGCCCCGCTCGCGGCTCAGTACATCGAGATTTGCTGCAGACAGGTCTTTCCGTACGACTATCCTGTCATGTGGTGGCTTGAGCGCGCATTTCGAGGCGGTGCGACCCGCGTGCTCGACTTTGGTGGCTCGGTCGGCGTGCACTACTACGCCTATCGCCGCTACATCGATATGCCGGCCGCCTTGGCGTGGCGTGTCGTGGAGCTTCCGGCGATGGTCTCCATCGGGCGAAGCCTGGCGGCCACGAATGCTGCGACCGCCTTGTCGTTCGTCGAAGATCTGCCGCAGGCTGTCATGGCGGCCGACAGCGAAATCTGGCTCTCGGCCGGTGCGATCCACTACATGGAAGACGCGCGACCTGCGCGGCTCCTGGATCGGTGTGCCGTGCGTCCCAAGCACATCTTGCTGAACAAGCTCCCTCTCTACGAAGGCGAAGACTTCGTGACCTCACAGAACATCGGCGAAGGTTCATTCGCCCCGCTGCATGTCTTCAACCGAAGGCGCTACATCAGGGAGATCGAGGAGGTCGGCTACACGCTCTGGGACAAGTGGGCCGTTCCGGAACGCACCTTGTACCTGACCGGCGATTCGAAACGCACGCTCCCGAGCTTCACGGGCCTGTATTTCGTGGACAGCCAACTCATCCCCGACAAGGCGGGAGACCCTCCCTACATAGCGGTCGACTTGCGATAGACATGGCCGCCAAGCCCGCAGCGCATCGCCGCCGCGATCGAGGAAGGGTCGGGCCAGGCGCCGCGCACGCAGCACTTGCGGATCGCGCACGTGCACGTCGGTCAACTGGCCGCTGGTCCCCCTGAGCGTGACGATCTTCTTCTTGCGGTCGACGCCGAAGACATTGGCCACGATGGTCGTGCGCGTGGTGGCGACGCCGCCCGGCCTGGCGCCCTTCGCGGCCACGGCGGCCGATTCGGTCTCGACGGTCTCGCGGATGCCGTCGCCGCCCTTGCGCAGCGCCAGGGCGACACCGATGCGGTAGCTCAGACGGACCCGGTCGCCGACCTTGACCTGCTCGAGGTTCCTCACGGCCGGATCGACCCGCAGGTCGGAGATGTTGCCCTTCGGGCCCTTGATCGACACGATGCGGTTCGCCACGTCCACTGCGGTGATCTCGCCGGTGACGGAGAGCACGGCCGAGCCACCCCGGGCGTCCTCGAGCTCGATGGTTTTCCGGGCCGGCTCGGTCTGCGCGCTGGCGGTGCCGGCGCAAAGGGTCAGCGCGGCGCATGCCGCGATCAAAGCCTGTCTTTGGTAGATGTTCATGTTTGACCTGCGTGGGTGAGTGGGCGCACTCACCGACCTTACGCGCGCGCAGATGGGCTGTCACTTGCACTTTGGTGCAAGTGCGCGCAAAGAAAAACCCGCGACGCCGGTGAACGTGCGGGTTTCTGGTGCTCGAAGAGCCGATCAAGAGGGGTAACTGGTCCCGCCGCCAGGAATCGAACCTGGATCTCAGCCTTCGGAGGGCCGAATTCTATCCGTTGAAATACAGCGAGAGGTGCTTCCGGAATATCGGAAGCCTCAGATTATCGCCGATCAGCCGGCGCTCGCCACGGACCGGGTAAATCCAAGCCCCGCGAGGTACACCCGGAAGGTCTGGCGCCCGGTCGCCACGAGGTCGAAGGCGGCCGGGTCGAGCAGCCAGTTCTGGATCAGTCCGCTGATCAGCGCGTGCAGCCCCTGGGCCGCCGCCGCCGCCGGGATCGGCAGCCGCTTGCGGGTGCGGCGGGCGTCGGCCACCATGGCCCTCTCGAAGTCGATCACGCAGGCGTTTCGAGTCGCGAGGTGGCGCAATTGCACCGACTCCATGTCGTGCGTGTACTCGACCTTGTGGGTGGCGATCTCGAACACGCGGCGCACCTGCATGTCGGTGGTCATCAGCCTCAGCGCCTCGACCATCTGGTGCTCGACGTCGTCCAGCGGGCCGACTTTGATGCCGAGCACGGCCTTCGCGACCTCGGCCTCCAGCGGCAGCCTGACGCGTTCCATCATGGCGTTGAAAAGGGCCGCCTTGTCCTTGAAGTGCCAGTAGATGGCGCCCCGGGTCGCGCCGGCCTGGTGCGCGATCTGCTGCAGCGATGTCTGGGAAACCCCCTGGGCCTGGAACAGCACCTCCGCCGCGTCGAGCAGGCGGTTGCGCGTCTCCTGGGCCTCCTCTTTGGTACGTCTGACCATTTTGTCGTCTCCCCTTCTTAGAATCCATCGCCTGGGCAAGGCCGTCACTATACATCCATGAATGTATGTAAACTACGGCTCTTTTCCCGATAGTCAAGATCGCCGGGTTGCTTTAGGCGTCCGCGCGATCGAGCACCGTCCCGTTCTCCCTTCAAAGGAATCACATGCCCGACTTGCATGTCTCGCGCCCGTTGTTGTTTTCGCCGCGCCTCGCCACCGTTGCCACCGCCGTCGTGCTCGTCGCACTGACCGCCTGCAGCAAGGGTGAAGCAACGAAAGGCGCCGGCGGCGGTGCCCCGCCCGCGCCCGAAGTCGGCGTGGTGGTCGCGACGCCCACCAATGTCGGCCTGGTGACCGAGTTGCCGGGCCGGCTCGAGGCCTCCCGCGTGGCCGAGGTTCGCGCCCGGGCCGCCGGCATCCTGCTGCAGCGCGTGTTCCAGGAAGGCAGCGACGTCAAGGCCGGCCAGGTGCTGTACCGCATCGACCCCGCCCCCTACGCCGCCGCCGCGCAGAGCGCCGAGGCCAGTCTCGCCCGCGCCGAAGCCAACGCAGTGCAGGCGCGGGCCCTGGCCGAGCGCTACAAGCCGCTGGTCGAGGCCAACGCCGTCAGCAAGCAGGAATACCTGAACGCGGTGGCCGCGCAGAAAACTGCCGAGGCCGATATCGCCGTGGGTCGCGCCGCGGTGCAGACCGCCAGGATCAACCTGGGCTATGCGACCGTGACGGCGCCGATCTCGGGCCGCATCGGCCGCTCGCTGGTGACCGAGGGCGCACTGGTGGGCCAGAGCGACGCCACGGCGCTGGCCGTGATCCAGCAGATCAATCCGCTGTACGTGAACTTCACGCAGTCGGCCACCGACGTGCTGCGGCTGCGCCGCGCGCTGCAGGACGGCCTGTTCAAGCGCGCCAGCGGCGGCGACGCGGCCAGCGTGCGCATCGTGCTGGAGGACGGCACCGAGTACGCGCAGCCCGGCCGGCTGCTGTTCTCCGACCTGACAGTCGACCAGACCACGGGTCAGATCACGCTGCGCGCCGAGGTGCCGAACCCGAAGGGCGACCTGCTGCCGGGCCTCTATGTGCGCGTGCGCCTCGAGCAGGCCCAGGCCACCAACGCGATCACGGTGCCGCAACAGGCCGTCACTCGCACCCAGCAGGGCGACACGCTCACGGTGGTGGGTGCCGACGGCAAGCTGAGCAAGCGCACGGTGAAGATCAGCGCCGCCCAGAACAATCAGTGGGTGGTGCTCGACGGCCTGAAGGCCGGCGAGCAGGTGATGGTCGACGGCTTCCAGAAGCTGCAGATGATGCCGCCCGGCACGCCCGTGAAGGCGGTGCCGTGGACCGGGCCGAACGCCACCGCGACCCCGGCGCCTGCCGCCTCGGCTGCGGCCGCTCCGGCTGCGGCCGCGAAGTAAGGAGCCCGCCCGCATGGCCAAGTTTTTCATCGACCGTCCGATCTTCGCGTGGGTGATCGCACTGTTCATCCTCGTGGTGGGCGGCGTGGCGATCACGCAGCTGCCGATCGCCCAGTACCCGCCGGTGGCCCCGCCGGCCATCGTCATCAACGCCGCCTACCCCGGTGCCTCCGCCCAGACGCTGGAGGACAGCGTGCTGTCCGTCATCGAGCGCGAGATGAACGGCTCGCCCGGCATGATCTACATGGAGTCGGTGGCACAGGCCGACGGCACCGGTTCGATCACGATCAGCTTCGCCCCCGGCACCGACCCCGAGTTGGCGCAGGTGGACGTGCAGAACCGGCTCTCGCGCGCCACGCCACGCCTGCCTGCGGCGGTGACGCAGCAGGGGGTGCGGGTCGACAAGTCGAACAACAACTTCCTGCTGTTCACGATCCTGTCATCCGACAACCCGGCCCTCGATCCGATCGCCCTCGGCGACTACGCGGCACGCAACATCGTGCCCGAACTGCAGCGCGTGCGCGGCATCGGTCAGGCCCAGCTCTTCGGCACCGAACGTGCCATGCGGATCTGGCTCGACCCGGCCAAGATGCATGGCTTCAATCTGTCGTCGGCGGACATCACGGCGGCGATCCGGGCGCAGAACGCGCAGGTGGCCTCGGGCACCATCGGCGACCTGCCGAACGTGGGCGGCCAGGCGATCGCGGCCACGGTGGTGGTCAACGGCCAGCTCAGCAACGTCGAGCAGTTCGGCAACATCGTGCTGCGCGCCAACACCGACGGCTCGGCCGTGCGGCTGCGCGACGTCGCCCGCGTCGAGCTGGGCGGCCAGGCCTACGCGACCTCGGCGCGCCTGAACGGCGAGCCCGCGGTGGGCATCGGCGTCCAGCTGGCGCCGAGCGGCAACGCGCTCGAATCCGCCAAGCTGATCCGCGCCAAGATGGAAGAGCTCTCGCACTTCTTCCCGCAGGGCGTGAAATGGGACATCCCCTACGACAGCTCGCGCTTCGTGAAGATCTCGATCTCGCAGGTGGCCGAGACCCTGGTCGAGGCCGTGGTGCTGGTGTTCCTGGTGATGTTCCTGTTCCTGCAGAACTGGCGCTACACGATCATCCCGACCATCGTGGTGCCGATCGCGCTGCTGGGCACCTTCGGGGTGCTGCTGGCGCTCGGCTTCTCGATCAACGTGCTGACCATGTTCGGCATGGTGCTGGTGATCGGCATCGTGGTGGACGATGCGATCGTGGTGGTCGAGAACGTCGAGCGCATCATGAGCGAGGAAGGGCTTTCACCGCTGGAAGCCACGCGCAAGGCGATGAAGCAGATCTCGGGCGCCATCATCGGCGTGACCGTGGTGCTGATCTCGGTGTTCGTGCCGCTTGCCTTCTTCGCCGGCTCGACCGGCAACATCTACCGCCAGTTCTCGGCCGTGATGGTGGCGGCGATCAGCTTCTCGGCCTTCATGGCGCTGTCGCTCACGCCGGCGCTGTGCGCCACGCTGCTGAAGCCCGTGGAGGCCGGCCATCACCACGCCAAGACCGGCTTCTTCGGCTGGTTCAACCGCGGCTTTTCGCGCACCGCCAAGGGCTACGAGAGCCTGGTGTCGCGCATCCTGCGCCGCGCGACGCGCTACCTCGTGATCTACGCGGCGATCATCGGCGCGGTGGTGTTCGCCTACATGCGGGTGCCGACCTCGTTCCTGCCGCAGGAAGACCAGGGCAACATCATCGTCAACGTGCAGCTGCCGCCGGGTGCGACCCAGGAGCGCACGCTCGACGTGATGAAAAAAGTCGAGGGCTTCATCCTCAAGCAGCCCGAAGTGCAGAGCATGGTGGGCGTGCTGGGCTTCAGCTTCTCGGGCCAGGGCCAGAACGCAGGCCTGGCCTTCGTGACGCTCAAGGACTGGGACAAGCGCAAGGAAGCCGGCCAGTCGGCCGAAGCGCTGGCCGGTCGCGCCTTCGGAGCGCTGTCGGGCGTGCGCGATGCCTTCATCTACCCGCTGAGCCCGCCGCCCATTCCCGAGCTGGGCAACGCCAGCGGCGTGACCTTCCGCCTGCAGGACCGCGCCGGCGCGGGCCACGAGGCGCTGGTGAATGCCCGCAACCAGCTGCTCGGCATGGCAGCCCAGAGCAAGATCCTGACGCAGACGCGCCCCGACGGCCTGGAGGACGCGCCGCAGCTGCAGATCGATATCGACCGCGACAAGGCGAATGCACTGGGCGTGACCTTCGACGCGATCAACACGACGCTGTCGACCGCGCTGGGCTCGAGCTACGTGAACGACTTCCCGAACCGGGGCCGCCTGCAGCGCGTGGTGGTGCAGGCCGATGCGCCGGCGCGGATGCAGCCGGAAGACCTGCTCAAGCTGAACGCGCTCAACGCGCAGGGCAAGCCGGTGCCTTTGTCGACCTTCGCGAGCACGCGCTGGATCACGGGCGCGCAACAGACCGTGCGCTACAACGGCTACCCGGCGATGCGCATCAGCGCCAGCACGGCGCCGGGCTACAGCACCGGGGCGGCGATGGCCGAGATGGAGAAACTTGCCTCGCAACTGCCGGCCGGCTTCGGCTACGAATGGACCGGCCAGTCGCGGGAAGAAAAGCTCGCCGGCTCGCAGGCCATCATCCTGTACGGCTTCGCGATCCTGGCGGTGTTCCTGTGCCTGGCCGCGCTGTACGAGAGCTGGACGATTCCGCTGGCGGTGATCATGGTGGTGCCGCTGGGCGTGCTGGGCGTGCTGCTGGCGACCATGCTGCGGGCCTATTCGAACGACGTGTACTTCCAGGTCGGGCTGATCACGATCATCGGCCTGTCGGCGAAGAACGCGATCCTGATCATCGAATTCGCGAAGGACCTGCAGGCCCAGGGCAAGGGAGTGGTCGAATCGGCGCTCGCCGCCGCCCACCTGCGGTTCCGGCCGATCATCATGACCTCCCTGGCCTTCGGCCTCGGCGTGCTGCCGCTGGCACTGGCCTCCGGCGCCGGCTCGGCGAGCCAGCGCGCCATCGGCACCGGCGTGCTGGGCGGCATGTTCACGGGCACGGCGCTGGCCGTGCTGTTCGTGCCGGTGTTCTTCGTGGTCGTGCGCACCTTCTTCAAGGGCAGCGAACGTCAACACGAGGCCGACAAGCGCCATGCGCAGGCCGCCGGCATCGAGGAAGAAAAACATGACTAAGCAATTCATATCCACGGCTCTCGCAGGCGCTGCCGCGCTGATGCTGGCGGGCTGCTCGCTGATCCCGACCTACGAGCGCCCGGCGGCGCCGGTGCCGGCCACCTTCCCCAACGCGGCGGCGGCGCCGACCGCGGCCGGCCAGCCGCTGGCCTCGACCATCGCGTGGCAGGACTACTTCACCGATCCGCGGCTGGGCAAGCTGATCGACACCGCGCTCGCGAACAACCGCGACCTGCAGGTGGCGATCCTCAACATCGAGCAGGCCCGGGCCCAGTTCCAGATCACCCGCTCGGCGCTGTTCCCGACGCTCAACGCGACGGCCGGCGGCTCGCGCCAGAGCCCCTCGCTCATCGGCCCGGGCGTGGCATCGAGCTACTCGGTCGGCCTGGGCGTCACGGCCTGGGAGCTCGACTTCTTCGGCCGCGTGGCCAGCCTCAAGGACGCCGCGCTGGCCCAGTACCTGGCCACCGAGGAAGCCCGCAAGGCGACCCAGATCAGCCTGGTGGCCGCCGTGGCCAACGGCTGGCTGGCGGTGCTCGGCGACGACGAGGCGCTGGACATCACGCGCCGCACCATGGTCACGCGCGACGACTCGCTCAAGCTCACCAAGCTGCGCTTCGACAACGGCGTGGCCTCGGAGATCGACTATCGCTTCGCCGAAGCGCAGGCCGAGACCGCGCGCGCGGCCTACGCTCAGCAGCAGCGGCTGCGCATGCAGGACGAGAACGCGTTGGCCCTGCTCATCGGCGCACCGGTGCCGCCGGAGACCACCGTCGGCAGCCCCCAGGGGCTGCAGGCGCTGGCGCCGATGCAGGACCTGCCGGCCGGGCTGCCTTCGGACCTGCTGGCCGAGCGGCCCGACATCCGCGCGGCCGAGCAGCAGCTGATCGCGGCCAACGCCAACATCGGTGCCGCACGCGCCGCCTTCTTCCCGCGCGTGACGCTGACCACCTCGATCGGCACGGCGAGCCCCGAGTTTTCCGGCCTGTTCGACAGCGGTTCGAAAGCCTGGGCCTTCGCGCCGCAGATCACGCTGCCGATCTTCGACGCCGGCCGCAACCAGGCCAACCTGGATTCGGCCCGCGCCGGCCAGAAGATCGCGGTGGCGCAGTACGAGAAGTCGATCCAGTCGGCGTTCCGCGAGGTGGCCGACGCGCTCGCGGGCCGCGCGACCTACGACGAGGAGCTGCGCGCCCTGGTGGCCCAGTCCAAGGCCGAGGAGGTGCGCTTCCAGTTGTCCGACATGCGCTATCGCGGCGGCGTGTCCAGCGGGCTCGACCTGCTGGACGCCCAGCGCTCGCTCTTCACCTCGCAACTCGCGACGGCGCAGGTCCGGCAGGCACGGCTGCAGAACCAGGTCGTGCTCTACAAGACCCTGGGCGGCGGCTGGGCCACCAAGTGACGACCCGGGCGGCCCCTGCGGGCCCGGCCTGCACGGCCGGGCCCGGGGGGCTCTCTATAATCCGCGGTTGATCCAAAAAAAGCCCCCGATACTGAGGACGCAATGAGCGACGCACCGCACAACCAGGCCGCAGAAGAAGCCCACACCGGCCCGATCAAGAATCCGAAGCAGCTCCTGCTCGCGGTTTTCTTCTCCTTCATCGTTCCGATCCTGATCATCGTCGGCCTGGTCTCGTTCGTCGTGTCCGGCACGCACCCCTCGGGTTCGGAGCAGGGCGAAGGCATGTCGCTCTACGGTGTTTCCAAGGACGTGCGCGATCGCGACATCGCCGATCGCCTCAAGAAGGTCGGCTCGATCGAGATCCGCGACACCAACCGCCCGCTCGCCACCGGCGAAGCCGTGTTCAAGGCCCAGTGCATAGCCTGCCACGGCGCGCCGGGCATCCCTGGCGCTCCGCACCAGGGCGATGCCGCGGCCTGGGGCCCTCGCATTGGCCAGGGCTACGCCACGCTGCTGGAGCACGCGCTCAAGGGCAAGGGCGCGATGCCGGCGCAAGGCGGCGGCGACTTCGAGGACACCGAGATCGGCCGCGCGGTGGTCTACCTGGCCAACGCCGGCGGTGCCACGTTCCCGGTGCCCGAACGGCCGGCCGCCCCCGAAGGCACGGCGGCTGCCGATGCGGCCCCAGCGGCGGCTGCCAAGTAGCCCGCGTCGCCCGCCACCAGGAAAATGCCCGCGCGATGCGGGCTTTTTTTCGTCCTGCGAGCGCCGATCCCGCTCAGGGCGGCGGCGCCGGATGCGCCGGCTGGCCCGCCGCCGGGCTCAGCACGTGCCCGAAACGGGCCGGAAGATCCTCGGCGCGGACGCTCTCAGGCACCCAGCGCCCCTGATCGATGGCCTCGGCCGCCAAGCCGACGTCCTGCGTGTGGACCAGGCCCAGTCCGATGTCGGCGACCAGATACAACTTGCCGGCGTCGTCGAGCAGGCAGGCCGTGGGTTCGATCGGCCGGCCGCTGTGAGACGTGACCGAGAAGTCCTCGGCCACGCGCCAGATCCACGGCGCGGCCTCGAGTTCGACATACACCCGCTGCGGCCCATTCTGGAAGAACCACTGGCCCTGCTCGTCGTGCTCGTAGTTGCGCTGGATGAAGTCGATCAGCTTGTCGTGGCGCAATTGCGAGCCCTTGGCCTGCACGAACGGCCCCATGGCCTGCGTGCCGTCATCGCGCATGAACCAGTTGCCACGCGCATCCAGCCCGAGCCAGCCGTAGCAGTGCGGCACGTTGGGCCATTTGGCCAAGGCCTGTTTGACGATGTCGTCCATAAAACATATTTTGCTCCCAGGCGACGCGGACTTCTACGTGGGCCGCCGCGGAACCGGCTCTGCCGGGCCGCCGGGGGCGCCCCCTGAAAGGGGGTGGGCGGCTACACGCAGTGAGCCAACCTGGGGGTTAGCTCAGCTTCAGCCAGTGGACCACTCGCTCGGGCATGGCGCGGACATGGCCGGGGGGCGCGCCGAACGGAAAGCCCACGTGGCCGCCGTGGACGGGCTGCCACAGCGTCACGTGGCTGCCGACCTCTTCCTGGCGCGGCAGGCTGGCCGCCGGCACGAAGGGGTCGTTGACCGCATTCACAGCCAGCGCCGGAATCCGGATCCGGTGCAGGTGCGGCTTGGCCGAGCCGCGGTGCCAGTAGTCTTCGGTGTCGCGGAAGCCGTGCAGCGGCGCGGTGAACACGTCGTCGAAGGCATAGAGATCGCGGGCCGCGAGCAGCTTCTCGCGGTCGAACAGGCCCGGATGCTGGGCCAGCTTGGCCAGCGCCTTGGGCTTCATGGTCGACAGGAACATGCGCGTGTAGACCAGCCGGTTGAAGCCGCGGCCGATGGCGGCGCCGCCGGCCGCCAGGTCCAGCGGCGCCGAGATCGAGGCCACCGCGCTCACCAGCTTCGAGGCTTCGCTGCCGGCCTCCTCGGCCCAGCGCAACAGCGCGTTGCCGCCGAGCGAAATGCCGGTCGCCCGCATGGGTTGCGCGGGGTCCAGCTGCTCCCGCAGCCGCGCAAGGATCCAGCCGATCTCCTCGAAGTCGCCCGAGTGGTAGGCCCGCGGCGCCAGGTTGAGCTCGCCGCTGCAGCCGCGGAAATGCGGCACGGCGTAGTCCCAGCCCTGCGCGTGCGCGAAGGCCCCGAAGACTTCCGCGTAGTGGCTGCGCGACGACCCTTCGAGGCCGTGGAACAGCACCAGCAGCGGCCGCGGTCCCGCCACGGCGGCATCCAGGAAGTCGACATCGATGAAGTCGCCGTCGGGCGTGGTCCAGCGCTCGCGCCGATAGTCGGGCAGCGGCACCTCGGCGCGCCGGGCATACAGCGCGGGCCAGATGGTTTGCAGGTTGCCGCCGGGCAGCCAGCGTGGCGCGACGTATTGCATGGTTCAGTGCAGCGTCTGCGGCACCTCGCCGGCATCACCGGGCTCGTGCGCGCTGCCGGGGCTCGCGTGGTGCGCGACCATGCGCCAGCCCTGCGCGGTGCGGTGGTACACGTTGGTGGCCAGCACGAAGGCATGGCGCGGCCCCTCGGCCGTCAGCACCTCGATGCGCTCGAGCACGTTGTGGACCGCGCTGGCGAGCGACTCGACCTTGCGCACGCGCGCCGGCGTGGCCTGGATCGTGCCGTTGCCGAACATGTGCTCGAAGGCGGCGCGGATCGCCTCCGCCCCGACCAGCCTCGGGCCGCCGGGATGGACGCAGAACACCTCTTCCTCGTCGGCCCAGCAGTTCATCAGGGCGTCGACGTCGCCGCGCTGCAGCGCTTCGTAGAAGGCGGCTTCGACGTCGTCGGCGGTGCCGCCGATGGCGCTGGCGCGGAGTTTGGCTTTGGTGGACATGGGTGGTGCTGCCGGAAGTAGCGATTTTGCCTCGGTCGCGTGACCGCCGTGTTCATGGAGGCGCAGCCACCCAGCCTTCCACGACCGCGCGCAATTCGCCTTGGGCGGCCCGCCACACCAGCTCGGGCGCGGCCACGTGCACGCCGGGCGGGGCGAGGCGCAGGGCGATGTCGATCAGTTCGGCCACCTTGGACGCCCGCACCGGCTGCTCGCTGGCCGGCACCATGAAGCGGGCGATCGACAGCATCCAGGCCGCCAGCCGCTCGCCCGGGTTCGCGAAGCGGACCGGCGCCGGCTTGCGCGCCGAGCGCACCAGCAGCACGCGCTCGAAGCCCAGCGCCACCACGGCCTGCTCGTCGAGGCTGGCCAGGCCGTGCTTCAAGGCCTCCGGCAGCCGGCCCTGATCGTGCGGCAGGACCACCGCCAGCGTCTGCACGCCGCAGGCGCGCAACCAGCCCGCCAGGGCCGGCAATTGCGCGGGCTCGGGGGTCCACAGCGCGCGCTCGCGGTCGTAGTAGAGCCGCGGCGGCTCGAACAGCACCAGCGCGGTGTCGGCCCTGACCAGCGGCCATTGCGCGATCGGCAGCGCCGGCGTCAGCACGGTCTCGACGCCGCGCAGGCCGTCACGGATCGGCTCGCGCGCCAGCACGATGGTGTGGTCGAAGCGATGGCGGCCGGCCAGCCGGCGCACCAGCTCGTGGCCGAGCGCGCCGGTCGCGCCGGCGATCAGCAGCGTGCCCTTCGGCGGGCCGCCGTCCGAGCCCGGCACCGGCCTGCGGTGTGCGGCCTGCAGGACCTGGAGAGGATCGATCGCCATCCATCTATGCTACCTTTGCCGACTTCGCACAGAGAGGGTTCGGACATGTTGAAACGCTGGCTTCTGATCATCGTCGCGGCGCTGTCGCTCGCGGGCTGCGGCTACAACGACTTCCAGCGCCTCGACGAGGCCAGCAAGTCGGCCTGGAGCGAGGTGCTCAACCAGTACCAGCGGCGCGCCGACCTGGTGCCCAACATCGTGGCCACGGTCAAGGGCGAGGCCAACTTCGAGCAGGAGACGCTGACCCGCGTGATCGAGGCGCGCGCCAAGGCGACCTCGATCCAGGTCTCGCCCGAGACGCTTAACAATCCCGAGGCCTTCAACCGCTTCCAGCAGGCGCAGGGCGAGCTGTCGGGCGCACTGTCGCGCCTGATGGCGGTCTCCGAGCAGTATCCGAACCTGAAGGCCAACCAGGCCTTCCGCGACCTGCGCGTGACGCTGGAGGGCACCGAGAACCGCATCACGGTGGCGCGCAACCGCTTCATCCAGACGGTCCAGGAGTACAACGTGCTGGCCCGCAGCTTCCCGACCAACCTGACGGCCAAGGTGATGGGCTACGCGCCCAAGCCCAACTTCACGGTGCAGAACGAAGCCCAGATCTCGACGCCGCCGACGGTCGATTTCAGCGCGCCGAAGAAGTAGGCGACGCGCACCCGCATGACAGCTGTCCGCATCAGGCAGGCGCTGACGGCCCTCTTGCTGATGGCGGTGGCGCTGTTCGGCGCCCAGGCGCAGGGCCTGCTGCCGGTGCCCGCGCTGAACGCGCGCGTGATCGACCAGACCGGCACGCTGAGCGCGGCCCAGCGCAGCGCGCTCGACGCCAAGCTGCAGGACTTCGAGCAGAAGAAGGGCTCGCAGATCGTGGTGCTGATGGTCGCGACCACCCAGCCCGAGGACATCGCGAGTTACGCCAACCGGGTCGGCAATGCCTGGAAGATCGGCCGCAAGGCGGTCGGCGACGGCATCCTCGTGGTGGTGGCCAAGGACGACCGCAAGATGCGCATCGAGGTCGCGAAGACCCTCGAAGGCGCTGTGCCGGACCTTGCTGCCGCGCACATCATCGACGAGGCCATGAAGCCACGCTTCCGGCAGAACGATTTCGCGGGCGGCCTCGACGCGGCGGTCGACCAGCTCATGGCGCGCGTCAACGGCGAGGCGCTGCCCGAGGTCGATGCGCGCGGCGGCGACTTCGGCGACGGCCAGGGCTCCGGCCGCGGCTTCGACTGGCAGGACCTCGGCATCTTCCTGTTCGCCGCGGTGCTGGTGGGCGGCCCGATCGCGCGCCGCATCCTCGGCAAGATCCCGGGCTCGCTGGCGCTGGGCGGCCTGACCGGCGTCGTGGTGATGGTGCTCACATCGAGCCTCGTGATCGCGGTGCTGGCCGGGCTGGGCGCCCTGCTCTTCACGCTGCTGTCGATGGCCTTCGGTGCCGGTCCGTCCATCGGCCGCCGGGGCGGTGGCGGTTT
Source organism: Variovorax sp. P2_H12 (assembly GCF_056403395.1). Lineage (NCBI taxonomy): Bacteria > Pseudomonadati > Pseudomonadota > Betaproteobacteria > Burkholderiales > Comamonadaceae > Variovorax > Variovorax sp. P2_H12. The sequence goes on from NZ_JBFUFO010000029.1 coordinate 182,733, forward strand.
CGGCGGCGGCGGCTGGGGCGGCGGTTCGTCTTCGGGTGGCGGTTCGTCTTCGGGTGGCTTCAGCTCCGGCGGCGGCGGCGATTTCGGCGGCGGCGGCGCCTCGGGAGACTGGTAGCCATGGCATCGCCCTCTTCTTCTTCATCCTCCCCCTCGCTGTTCGCGCGCCTGGGCCGCCTGTGGCGCCACCGCTGGACCGACGAGGCCGATGTGCGCCGCGCGCTGCCGGCCGAGCTGCTCGAGCGCCTGACGCGGCGCGTGGCAGCCAGCGAGCGGCGCCACAGCGGCGAGATCCGCATCTGCGTCGAGGCCGGCTTGCCGCTGTCCTACCTGTGGCGCGGCGCACCGGCGCGCGAGCGCGCGATCATGCTGTTCGGCAAGCTGCGCGTGTGGGACACCGAACACAACAACGGGGTCCTGATCTATCTGCTGCTGGCCGAGCATGCGATCGAAATCGTCGCCGACCGCGGCATCGATGCCCGTGTCGACGCCGCGCAATGGGCCGCGATGGCCCAGCGCATGGGCACCGCCTTCCGCGAGGGGCGCTTCGAGGACGGGCTGACGCAGGCGCTCGAAGAGGTCTCGGCCCTGCTGGTGGCGCACTTTCCGCTGGCCGAGGGGCACGCGGATCGCAATGAGCTGCCGGATGCGCCGGTGGTGCTGTAGGCAGCTCTGGCCTTTACTATGTCGACGATGGCGACACGACGCGGGCCGGGGCTTGAACGAAGGGCTTGACCTGAAAAAGCCGAGTAGCGGTCTTTCCGCCAGCCTGTACGCAATGAACGCACACACCTCGCAAGACGAGAAGGTCGGGATCCAGAAGACTACGCTGGAGCTCGCGCCCGCAGGGAGCGCGATTAGACCGGAGAGCCACACGGCGGCCCATACCGTCATCTCGATCATGTGAGAGAGATAGAGCGTGCAGGAGCAATCTCCGACAGAGACGAGAGGCTTCCAGACTCGCAGGCCAGCACGCTCCACCGCGGCCATGCCCAGAAGCAGAAGCGAATAGACAGCGCCGATCAGGACAACGCGCAGTGCCTCCGACGAACGCAGAAGAGAGGTTCCCCACTGGTCAATGTGCCGCCCCGACTTGTTGATCAAGGAGGGAAGCAGAAGCTGTACCGTCACAAGAGCGATGAAGTAGATCCAATAGGTCGGATAGATGCGGAGGCCTCGCTGCAATAGAAAGCCCGCGGAATCTGCGAATCCCTTGCGGTTCGCAGTGGTCATTGCCATGGCAATCCCGCTGACGACGAAGAAGAGATCCAGTCAGGTTTGCCCGAATGTGAAGAGATCCGGCAACACCGGGTGGGACAGGAACTTCTGGTCGAAACCATAGGCGTGAAACCCAAGCACCATGAGCGCGGCGAGTCCGCGCGCGGCCTGGAGGGTGTGAATTTTCTTCATGGGGCCCGCCCCAGACCGTCGCGATTCGAACTGGCGATGAACTTGGCGCCCAGCGATTGGCGAGCAGATCCCTTCTCCTGCTGGAAAGGCGCACGCCTTCTTTGCTCGTTGTCCGACTGAAACGCCACGGCAGGCGGCGAGTGTCAAGTTGTTGTCTTGGACTTTCAGCCCATCCGGCAATGCGAGCGGCATCAGGACTGCCGATGCATCCGCCCGCGAGACGGCAGTCAATCTGAAGATTGGAAGGTGGATAGCTTGGCGATCAGACGCTAGGAATCACGCATCGAGACGTCCATGAGATCGATCCGATACAGCCGATGGACATTTCTGAGATATCGCGAGAAGTCTCCGGGACTATCGATCGAGGACGTCAAAGAGAGAACTCTGCTTCCGAAGCAGACGCGTCTTATGGACGAACGATCGAGTCACTCGGTAGCCTTATCCGGTCTGCATCACTCGGTGCGCAGACGCTCCTCGGCGCTGCGGACCGTACCGCCGCTTCGGCCGCAATGCAGGCCCCGCCCTCATCCCTGATTCCCATTTGGACTTTTGCCAGCAATGCTCAGCCAACGAACTCTCATAGCGAAGCTTTCGGCTCTCGCCTGCATCACGCTGATCGGGTGTGGAGGCGGTGGCGCCGATGGCGCCTTCTCCGAAACTGCATCACACCCGCCAGAAGCTTCGAAGAATTCGACAACTTCACTGGAGGCCGTGAAGCCACTGACGGGTTGCACAGTCGAACTCTATGGAGACTCGATCTTGGCGGGCAACGGAGACGCCGAAACGCCGGCAATGACGCTGCAGCGCCTGCGACCCGGCATCGAAGTGATTGCAGACCATTCGGTAGCGGGCAAGCAACTCGCAGCGTTGGCGACGGTCTTTCCAAACGAAGCGCGCAGTGCTCGCATCGTGGTGATCGAGAACGGCGTGATCGACTCGTGGTACGGCTTGCCGGTAGCCAGTTTCGGGTCGTAAGCGGGGTCCAAGCCATGATGCACAACGAAGAGACCGCAGCGGCGACGATCGACTCATCGAATCCAAGCGTTGCAGTGGTCATTCCGTTCTACAACGGTTCCAGTTTCATCGAGCGGTGCCTGCGCAGCGTGTTCGAACAGACAATTCCGGCCAGCGAAGTCATCGTCGTCGACGATGGCTCGAACCGCGATGAACATGATCGTCTCAACGCGCTGGCCGCGAGCCATCCCATCAGGATCATAAAAAAGGAGAACGGCGGCCAGGGCTCGGCGCGCAATGCCGGCGTGGCGGCTTCGACTTCGAACTTCATCTGTTTCCTCGATCAAGACGATTTCTTCCTGCCGAATCACATCGAGATACTGTCCAAGGCCATCCCGGCCAACGACCCGCTCTTCGGCTTCGTCTATGCGGAACTCTACGAAGCCGATCAGGACGGCAATGTCCTCTACACATCCATCGTCAAACGGTACTCGAAGCAATTTCCCAAGCAGACGGTCTTCGACATGTTGCGGCACGACATGTTCGTCTTGCCTTCGGCGAGTCTGGTCAGCCGCGCGGCCTTCGACGCCGTGGGCGGCTTCGACGTCCAGTTCATCGGCTATGAAGACGACGACCTGTTCCTGCGGATCTTTCGCAAGGGCTACAGCAACTGCTTCGTCGACCGCGCGGTCACCGTCTGGTGCATCCACACCGAGAGCACATCGCACGGCATGCTGATGACGCGGAGTCGTTTCCGATACTTCAAGAAGCTGGTCGACATGTTCCCGGACCAGCCTGGGCTGAAGCGGTACTACCTGCGCGACTACTTGGCGCCTCGCTTCGGTCAGCTCTTTATCGAGCAAGCCATCAAGGCGGCGGAATCGAAGACCGCGTATCGCGAAGAACTCCTCGACAACTTGAAGACCTATGCCGCCGTAGTGGCATCGAATCCATACATAAGGCTCCGGTACAAGCTGAAGCTCAAATGCCTCGTTCACGCGGTTGAGAACAGTCTTCCAACTCTCTCGAAGGTGATCAGCCGACTTCCTGCGAATCCGGGAACCCTCGCGCAGCTTCGCTGAGACTGTTCGAGCTGGAAGCCGCGCCTGCTGCGGACCGCTTGATGGCCGAGCAATCTCTTTCCCAGCAGACTGCGAGTCGCAGCGCTTTGCTCGATCAGAAAGCGCAGGCCGAGAATGCGATGTCGTTGATGTTTGGCGAACCGTTGACTATGTCGTTGGACGTGTCGACGGACATCCTGGATCGGCCATTGGTGAAGGTCGCGCCAAGCATTCCGGCGCAGAATCGGCCATTGATAAAGGCAACGGTCGAGACCGCGCAAACATCGCATGACCTGTCGGTCACCGCGTTCAGGCAGGCCTTTTGCCAGTCACTGCAGCAAGTCGACATCGCAACGTCACACGCGCCGCTGAGCTGACACGCAGGTCAGGTTCTAGGCGGGGATTTTGCGGACTCGAGGGAACCGTAAGTCGGGGATCCGATGAAACGACGGGCGCGGCTCAGTAATCCTGCGAATCCAGCAGCCTGCGGTTCACCGCATGCACCGCGTCGAGTTCCAGTTGCAGTGCGCGCGTGACCTGCGGCAGCGTACGCAGCCGCCGATTACCTTCGCGAAGCCGCAGCGCGAGTTCCTTCGACAAGCCCAGCATCAGCCTCGCGGCGGCCGCGGGATGCTCGGCGATCGGGGTCAGCAGCGATGTCCGCGACAGCACGCCGCGCTTGACCTCGGTGATTGCGGTGCAACTCGCCGAGCGCGGTCCGCCGTCGATCACGCCCATCTCGCCGATCAGGCGGGCCCGTGCGATGCCCAGCACCCGGGCCCGGGCTTTACCAAGGTGTCCACTTCGCCTCGCTGGCTGCAGACGCCACCGCGCGTTCGATGAAGCGCACGCCGCGCGCGCCCTCCTCCACGCGCGGGTAGTCGGCGGCCAAGGGGTCCGCCTGCGTGCCCGCCAGCCGCGTCCGGATGTCCGCCGCCACGCCGCCATACACGTTGGCGAAGGCCTCGATGAAGCCCTCCGGATGCCCGCTCGGAAGCCGGCTCGCGCGCTGCGCTGCGGCGCACAGCCACGGCGAACCGCGCGTGAAGATTCGCTTCGGCCCGTCGTGCGGCAGATGCACCAGTTCGCTCGGCTGCTCCTGCCGCCAGACCAGCGTGCCGAGCGTGCCGGAGACGCGGAGGCGCAGATCGTTCTCCAGCCCCGTATTGACCTGCGAGGCGATCAGCACGCCACGCGCACCGCCGACGAAGCGCAGCAGCAGACTGCCATCGTCGTCCAACGGCCGCCCTGGCACCAGCGAACTCAAGTCGGCGCAGAGGCTCTCGATCTCGAGTCCCGTGACGGTCGCCACCAGGTGCTCGGCATGCGAGCCGATGTCGCCGATGGCCCCTGCGGCACCACTGCGCGCCGGGTCGCTGCGCCAGGCGGCCTGCTTGTTGCCCTCGCCTTCCAGTCGCGTCGCGAGCCAGCCCTGGTTGTACTCGACCACCACCTTGCGGATCTCGCCGATGTCGCCCGCGCGCACCATCTCGCGCGCCTGGCGGACCATCGGGTAGCCGGTGTAGTTGTAGGTGACGCCGAACACCGTGCCCTGCTTCGCCACCGCGGCGACCAGCGCATCGGCCTGTTCGCGCGTGTGCACCATCGGCTTGTCGCAAACCACGTGGAAGCCGGCCTCGACGAAGGCTTGGGCCACCGGAAAGTGGACGTGATTCGGCGTCACGATCGACACGAAGTCGATGCGCTCACTCGCCGGCCGCTTCAGTTCGTCGTCGAGCAGCGCGCGCCAGTCGCCGTGATTGCGGTCATCGGGCAGGAAAAGATCGCGGCCCGAGGCCTTGGCCTTTTCGGGGCTCGAAGACAGCGCGCCGGCCACCAGCTCGATCTGGCCGTCGAGCGCGATCGCCTTGCGGTGCACCGCGCCTATGAAGGCGTCGCGGCCGCCACCGACCATGGCGTAGCGCAGCCTGCGTGAAAAAGTGTCGTGTGTCATGCAGTTTCAAGCGCCGCGAAGCGCGCCCTTGGTGGAACACCGCGGAACCGGCTTTGCCGGGCCTCTGGTGTTGCCCCCGGTAGGGGGTGGGCGTCCCGACACGAAGTGCGGGACAACCTGGGGGCGAGCTCAGAAAGGCGAATCGGGGTGGTAGAAGGATTTCGCGTTGTCCTTCGTGATCAAGACCGAAGGAATGATCGTCGTCGCCGGCAGCTTCTCGCCCTTCAGCCGTGCCTCGGCCGTCAGCTTGATCGCGTCATAGATGAATTTCGGCGAGTAGCTCACGTCGGCCTGGATCCGCGGGTCCTTGCCGTCCATGATCGTCTTGACCATGCCCTTGGCACCCGCGCCCCCGAACACCAACAGGATGTCGTCGCGCTTGGCCTGCTCGATGGCCTTCAGCACGCCCACCGCCATGTCGTCGTCGGCGGCCCAGATGGCATCGATCTTCTTGAAGCGCGTCAGGTAGTCCTGCGTGACCTTGAAGGCATCGTCGCGGTTCCAGTTGGCGTACTTGGCATCCAGCAGCTTGATGTCCGGGTAGTTCTTGAGCACGCTGTTGAAGGCGTCCATGCGCTCGTTGTCCAGCGTGGTGGCGATGCCGCGCAGCGCCACGACATTGCCCTTGCCGCCCAGCTTCTTCGCGATGTACTCGGCCGGAATCTTGCCGAAGGCGGTGTTGTCGCCGGCGACGTACGCGTCCTGGGCGCTGGTGTCGGTGAGGCCGCGGTCGACCACCGTGACGTAGGTGCCCTTGGCCTTCACCTGGGCCACCGGCTTGGTGAGCGCGGCCGACTCGAACGGGAAGATCACGAGCGCGTTGATCTTGCTCACGGTCGACAGATCCTGCAGCTGGTTCGCCTGCTCGGGCGCGTTGGCCGCGGTCTTGATCGTGATCTTCAGGTCCTTGTGTTCTTTCTCGAGGTCCTTCTTGGCCTGGTTGGCCCAGTAGTTGATGCCGCCCATGAAGCTGTGCGTGGCCGCCGGGATCGAGACGCCGAGGTTGACCGGCTCGGCGGCCAGGGCCGGGAGGGCCGCGAAGCTCGCGGCGGCGACGGCGCTCAGCGCCAGGCGTCGGGTGACGGATTTCATGCTTCTTGTCTCCTGTGGTGAATGAACTTGAACGAACGAGAAACGTTTGCGGCCTAGCGCCGGCCGCGCTGAAGAAACGCCACGACGATGATCACGATGCCCTGCACCGCGGCGTTGAGGTACACGCTGATGATGCTGGTGAGGTTCAGAATGTTGCTGATGACCGAGAGCAGGATCGCGCCGATCACGGTGCCGGTGATGCTGCCCGCGCCGCCCTTGAGCGCGGTGCCGCCGACGATCACGGCCGCGATCGCCTCCAGCTCCCACAGCAGGCCGGTGGTCGGCGAGGCCGAACCCAGCCGCGGCACGTAGAGCAGCGTCGCGATGCCGACGCAGACGCCGAGCAGCACGTAGGTCATGATCTTCACGTGGTCGACGCCGACCGCGGCATAGCGCGCCACCTGCTCGTTGGAACCGATGGCCTGCACGTAGCGGCCATAGGCGGTGCGGTTGAGGATCAGGCCGCCGATCACCGCCACGACGAAGAACACCCACACCGGCACCGGGATGCCCAGCAGGCTCGCGTAATACACCGGCGCATAGAGGTCCGACAGCTCGTTGTCGAGCGTCAGCGCGCCGCCGTCGGCGAAGTAGGTCAGGTAGGCACGGAAGATGCCGAGCGTGCCGAGCGTCACGATGAAGGGCTCGATCCGGCCCTTGGTGATCAGCAGGCCGTGTGCGAGGCCGAACACCGCGCCGAGCAGCACCGCGAGCAGAGCGCCCAGCAACACCGCCAGCAGCGGCGATCCGAGCGCCGGGCCCATCGCGTTGATGAACATGATCACGCAACCCGCGATCAGCGCCGCCATCGAACCGACCGACAGGTCGATGCCGCCCGAGATGATCACGAAGCACATGCCGACCGCGATGATGCCGATGAAGGCGGTGCGGGTGAGCACGTTCATGGCGTTGTCGAGCGTGGCGAAGTCGCCGTTGAGCAAGGTGCCCGCGATGCACAGCAGCACCAGCCCGATGACCGGGCCGAAGCCGTGCAGGCGCTCGGTCCAGCGCGGGCGAGTGACCGGGCGGTGCGCGGCCTGGGCGCTAGGAAGCGGTTCCGGTGGCATGAGCGATCAAGTCCTCTTCGGTCAGATGTTCGGCATCGAGCGTGGTGACCAGGCGGCCCGCGCGCATCACCGCGACGCGGTGGCACAGGCCGATCAGTTCCATCAGCTCGGAAGAGACGACGATCACGGCCAGCCCCTGACGGGCCAGGCGCTGGATCAGGAAATAGATGTCGCGCTTGGCGCCGACGTCGACGCCTCGCGTGGGCTCGTCGAGCACCACCACCTTCGGTTGCGGCTGGAGCACCTTGGCCAGCGCCAGCTTCTGCTGGTTGCCGCCCGACAGCGACGAGGCGCGCGCATCGAGGTCGCCGGTGCGGATGCCGTAGTCCTTCACCGCTTCGGCCAGCGCAGCGCGCTCGGCGTCGGGTTTCAGCCACGGCTGCGCATAGCGCTCGAGCGCCATCAGCGTGAGGTTCTGGCGCAGTCCGAGATTCACGTGCAGGCCCTTGCCCTTGCGGTCCTCGCTCAGGTAGGTCAGGCCGTGCTTGGCGGCGTCGCGCGGGTTGCGGAAGCTGCGCGCCCGGCCTTCGATCTCGACCGTGCCGCTCGCGGGGCGCAGCCCGAGCAGGCCTTCGAAGAGCTCCGTCCGGCCGGCGCCGACGAGCCCGGCGAAACCGAGGATCTCGCCCGGGCGCACCTCGAAGCTCGCGTTCTGCGCCCAGCCGGGCACCGTGAAATCCCGCACCTTCATGGCCGGCGCCGTCGCCGCGACGACCGCATCGCGCGGCGGATAGAGGTCCGCGAGTTCGCGCCCGACCATCAGGTTCGCCATCTGGTGGCGCGTGACCTCGGAGGTGGGCGACCGGGCCACGAAGCGACCGTCGCGCATCACGATCACCTCGTCGGTCACCTGCTCGACCTCGTCGAGCTTGTGCGAGATGTAGACGATGGTCACGCCGTCGGCGCGCAACTGCGCGATCAGCTTGAACAGGCGCTCGGTCTCGCCGGGCGTGAGCGTGGCGGTCGGCTCGTCCATGATCAGCAGCCGCGCGTGGCGCGAAATGGCCTTGGCGATCTCGACCAGCTGCTTCTCGGCCACGATCAGCCGCCGCACCTTGGTGGGCGGGTCGATGTCGAGCCCGACTTCGGCCAGCGCACTGGCCGCATCGCGCGCCATCGCAACGTCGTCGAGCAGCCAGCCCTTCTTCTTCTCGTGGCCGAGGAAGATGTTCTGCGCCACCGTGAGGTCTTCGGCGAGATTGAACTCCTGGTGGATCAGCACGATGCCCAGCGCCTCGGCCTCGCGCGAACTGGCGAACTGCTGCGGCTCGCCGTTCACCTTCAGCGTGCCGGCGGTCAGCGACTCGTAGCCCGCGAGCATCTTCATCAGCGTGGACTTCCCGGCGCCGTTCTCGCCGAGCAGGCCGTAGACGCGGCCCGGTTCGAGCGAAAAACTCACGCCATGCAGCACCTCCACCGGGCCGAAGGTCTTCACGACGTTGTCGAACTCGACCGCGACGGAACTCTTCACAACAGAACCTCCGTGCTTCGCACTGCGGTGCGAGCGCCTTCGGGCGGCCGGGCGGCGCTCATGGCGCCACCCCGCGCACCTTGAGCGTCTCCTGCATGGCGAGCACGCCGGCGCCGATCAAGCCGGCCTGCGCACCCAGCGGCGTGTACTGGATCTCCAGGTGCCGCGTCGACAGCGCCAGCGAGCGCTGGTAGACACTTTGCCGCACGGCGGCGAGGAACAGCGGACCGATGCGCGTGATGCCGCCGCCGATGAAGACGTGCGACGGATTGAAGAAGTTCACGATCGACGCCAGCATCTGGCCGATCAGGCTGCCGGCGCGTTGCACGATGGCATTGGCGGCAGCGTCGCCGGCACGGCTGGCCTGGCCGACGTCGACGGCCTCGATGCGGCCCTGCACCCGCAGGCACTCGGCCAGCGCGGCGCTCTCGCCGGCTTCGGCGGCCTGCACCGCCATCCGCGTGATAGCCGGGCCGGCCGCCATCGCCTCGACGCAGCCCAGGTTGCCGCAATGGCAGCGCGGGCCCTCCTGGTCGACGCAGATGTGGCCGACGTCGCCCGCCGAGCCGGCGGCGCCGCGGTACACCTCGCCGTGGCAGACGATGCCGCAGCCGATGCCGGTGCCGACCTTGATGACCAGGAAGTTGGAAAGCGACCGCTTCAGCCGCCAGAGTTCGCCGAGCGCCATCAGGTTGACGTCGTTGTCGACGAACACCGGCGCGGCGTAGTCCTCGCGCAGGTAGTCCCGGATCGAGAAACTGTCCCAGGCCGGCATCAGCGGCGGATTCACCAGCTGCCCGATGTCGAAGTTGACCGGGCCCGGCACCCCGATGCCGATGCCGAGCACCTGCCTGGCCTCGAAGCCGACCCGGGCGAGCAGTTCGCGCACCAGCACGCGCACGCGCGCCAGCACCACGCCCGGACCTTCGCGCACATCGGCCGTTTCCGCGTGATGCACGAGCACCTGGAGGTCGAGCCCGAGCACCGCGACATCGAGGCTGGTGGCGCCGATGTCGACACCCACCACGACACCGAGGCCAGCATGCAGCCGGAGGTTTTCGGGCCGGCGTCCGCCGGACGATCGCTGCAGGCCCGCTTCGGCGAGCAGGCCCTGCTCGACCAGGCCGGCGATCAATGAATTGGCCTTGCTCTTGGAGAAGCCGAGCTGCTCGGCAATGCCATGGCGCGACCCGCCGGCCGACCAGAACGTGGTCTCCAGCAGAAGCATCTCGTCCGCGGTCAATCGGCTCCAGGGGGCCAAGTGCATGTCTCCGTCATCGTTCTTCGGTGCTACCGGCCCGTGAGCCGTGCAGCGAAGCGAATACTAGAGCCGGCGCTTCAGCCCAACAAGTCTGAACTTCGGCCAAATAAAAGTCGAAGTGGAGTCTCGCTGCTTCCCCAAACGCAAAAGCCGCCCGAAGGCGGCTTTCTTTTCCAGAAACACCGCGGAACCGGCTTTGCCGGGCCGCTGGTGTTGCCCCCGGTAGGGGGTGGGCGGCTACACGAAGTGAGCCAACCTGGGGGCGAGCTACTTTTTCTGGCGGTACTTGCGCAGCGCTGCCAGCTGAGCAGCCATCACCGTCAGTTCCGACTGAGCCAGCGCGATGTCGATGTCGGTCTTGGCGTTCTTCAGTGCCTCTTCGGCGGCGGTCTTGGCGGCGTTCGCCTTCTCGTCGTCGAGGTCCTTGCCGCGGATCGCGGTGTCGGACAGCACGGTCACCGTGGTGGGCTGCACTTCGAGAATGCCACCGGCCACGAAGACGAATTCCTCGCCGCCGTCGGCCGTTTCGATGCGCACCGCGCCGGGGCGGATGCGCGTGATCAGCGGCGTGTGGCGCGGGTAGATGCCGAGCTCGCCGGCTTCGCCGGGGAGCGCGACGAACTTGGCCTCGCCGGAGAAGATCGACTCCTCGGCGCTGACCACGTCGACGTGAATGGTGCCTGCCATGGGGATTCCTTAAGCGACCTTCTTGGCCTTTTCGAACGCTTCGTCGATGCTGCCCACCATGTAGAACGCTTGTTCCGGCAGGTGGTCGGCTTCGCCGTTCACGATCATCTTGAAGCCGCGGATGGTCTCGCTCAGCGGCACGTACTTGCCGGGCGAGCCGGTGAACACTTCGGCGACGTGGAAGGGCTGCGACAGGAAGCGCTGGATCTTCCGTGCGCGGGCCACGGCCAGCTTGTCTTCGGGTGCCAGTTCGTCCATGCCCAGAATGGCGATGATGTCGCGCAGTTCCTTGTAGCGCTGCAGCGTGCCCTGCACGGCGCGGGCCACGTTGTAGTGCTCTTCGCCGACGACCAGCGGGTCGAGCTGGCGCGAGGTCGAGTCCAGCGGGTCCACGGCGGGGTAGATACCGAGCGAAGCGATGTCGCGCGACAGCACCACGGTGGAGTCCAGGTGGGCGAAGGTGGTGGCGGGCGACGGGTCGGTCAAGTCGTCGGCGGGGACGTACACGGCCTGGATCGAGGTGATCGAGCCGACCTTGGTCGACGTGATCCGCTCTTGCAGACGACCCATTTCCTCGGCCAGCGTGGGCTGGTAGCCCACGGCGGAAGGCATCCGGCCCAGCAGTGCCGACACTTCGGTACCGGCCAGCGTGTAGCGGTAGATGTTGTCGACGAAGAACAGAACGTCGCGGCCTTCGTCGCGGAACGACTCGGCGATGGTCAGGCCGGTCAGTGCCACGCGCAGACGGTTGCCCGGGGGCTCGTTCATCTGGCCGTAGACCATGGCCACCTTGGACTCGCCGAGGTTCTCGAGGTTCACGACGCCGGAGTCGGCCATCTCGTGATAGAAGTCGTTGCCTTCGCGGGTGCGCTCACCGACGCCGGCGAACACGGACAGGCCCGAGTGCGCCTTGGCGATGTTGTTGATGAGCTCCATCATGTTCACGGTCTTGCCGACGCCGGCGCCGCCGAACAGGCCCACCTTGCCGCCCTTGGCGAACGGGCAGACCAGGTCGATCACCTTGATGCCGGTTTCCAGCAGGTCCTGCGAGGGCGAGAGTTCGTCGTACGCGGGGGCCTTGCGGTGGATCGAGGCGGTCAGCGTCTGGTCGACCGGGCCACGCTCGTCGATCGGCGCGCCGAGCACGTCCATGATGCGGCCCAGCGTCGCCTTGCCCACGGGCACGGTGATCGGGGCTTGCGTGTTGGTCACGATCAGGCCGCGGCGCAGGCCGTCGGAAGAACCGAGCGCAATCGTGCGAACCACGCCGTCGCCGAGCTGCTGCTGCACTTCGAGGGTCAGTGCGCTGCCTTCGAACTTGAGGGCGTCGTAGATCTTCGGCATCTTGTCGCGCGGGAATTCCACGTCGACCACGGCGCCGATACATTGAACGATCTTGCCTTGAACTGCTTCTGCTTGAGCCATGTCTGCTCCGATAAAAATTTAAATCTGTTGAGGGCCGAGGGGCTCAGACGCCCGCGGCCGCCGCGGCGCCCGAGACGATCTCCGACAGCTCTTTGGTGATGCCGGCCTGGCGGGTCTTGTTGTAGACCAGCTTGAGCTCGTCGATCACGTTGCCGGCGTTGTCGGTCGCCGCCTTCATGGCCACCATCCGCGCCGAATGCTCGGAGGCCATGTTCTCGGCCACCGCCTGGTACACCAGCGATTCGACATAGCGCACCAGCAGTTCGTCGATCACGCTTTGGGCATCGGGCTCGTAGATGTAGTCCCACGAGTGATGGCCCGATTCGGTGCGAAGCGTGTCCGCGGCCAAGGGCAGCAGCTGCTCCACCACCGGCTCTTGCTTGATGGTGTTGATGAACTTGGTGTAGCAGAGGTACACGGCCGAGATCTTGCCCTCGGCGTAGGCGTCGAGCAGCGTCTTGACCGGCCCGATGAGCTTGTCGAGGTGCGGCGTGTCGCCCAGTTGCGTGACGTGCGCGACGACGCGGGCGCCGATGCGGTTCAGGAAACCCAGGCCCTTGTTGCCGATGGCGACCGACTCGATCGCGCTGCCGGCGCTCTGCGCCTCGCGCAACTTGGCCGTCACCGCACGCAGCAAGTTGGTGTTCAAGCCACCGCACAAGCCCTTGTCGCTGGTGACGACGATGAAGCCGACCGCCTTGGCGTCGCTCGTCTTCATGAAGGCGTGCGTGTACTCCGGGTTCGCCTGGCCGAGATTGGCCGCGATGTTGCGGATCTTCTCGCTGTAGGGGCGGGCGGCGCGCATGCGTTCCTGCGCCTTGCGCATCTTGGAAACCGAGACCATTTCCATGGCCTTGGTGATCTTCTTGGTGTTCTCCACCGATTTGATCTTGCCGCGGATTTCCTTACCAGCTGCCATGAGCGTTCCTTCCTTGGTCGTCGATCAGGCGAACGACTTCTTGAACGCGGCAACCGCCGTGTTCAGTTCGGCTTCGGCGTCCTTGTCGAGCGCCCTGGACTGTTCGATCTTGTCGAGCAGCGCGCCATGGCTGGACTTCAGGAACTGGTGCAGGCCGTGCTCGAAAGACAGGATCTTCTTGATTTCGACGTCGTCCATGAAGCCCTTGTTGACCGCGAACAGCGTGGCACCCATCAGCGAGATGGGCAGCGGGCTGTATTGCGACTGCTTGAGCAGTTCGGTCACGCGGGCGCCGCGGTCGAGCTGCTTGCGGGTCGCTTCGTCGAGGTCGGAGGCGAACTGCGCGAACGCAGCCAGTTCACGGTACTGCGCCAGGTCGGTACGGATACCGCCCGACTGGCCCTTGATGATCTTCGTCTGTGCCGACGAACCCACGCGCGACACCGAGATACCGGCGTTGATGGCGGGACGGATGCCGGCGTTGAACAGGCTGGTTTCCAGGAAGATCTGGCCGTCGGTGATCGAGATCACGTTGGTCGGAACGAAGGCCGACACGTCGCCGGCTTGCGTTTCGATGATCGGCAGTGCAGTCAGCGAACCGGTCTTGCCCTTGACTTCACCCTTGGTGAAGGCTTCGACGTAGTCGGCATTGACGCGGGCTGCGCGCTCGAGCAGGCGGCTGTGGAGATAGAACACGTCGCCGGGGTAGGCTTCGCGGCCTGGCGGACGGCGCAGCAGCAGCGAGACCTGGCGGTAGGCCACGGCTTGCTTGGACAGGTCGTCATAGACGATCAGCGCATCTTGCCCGCGGTCGCGGAAGTATTCGCCCATCGTGCAGCCCGAGTAGGCGCTGACGTATTGCATGGCGGCCGATTCCGAAGCGGAGGCGGCGACCACGATGGTGTATTCCATCGCGCCGGCTTGTTCCAGCGAACGCACCACGTTCTTGATCGACGAAGCCTTCTGGCCGATCGCGACGTAGACGCAGGTCATGTTCTGACCCTTCTGGTTGATGATCGCGTCGATCGCCACGGCGGTCTTGCCGGTCTGGCGGTCGCCGATGATCAGCTCGCGCTGGCCACGGCCGATCGGCACCATCGAGTCGATCGACTTCAGGCCGGTCTGCATCGGCTGGTCGACCGACTGGCGGGCGATCACGCCCGGGGCGACCTTCTCGATCACGTCGGTCATCTTGGCGTTGATCGGACCCTTGCCGTCGATCGGCTGGCCCAGGGCATTCACCACGCGGCCGATCAGCTCGGGGCCGACCGGCACTTCCAGGATGCGGCCCGTGCACTTGACGGTGTCGCCTTCGGAGATGTGCTCGTACTCACCCAGAATCACGGCGCCGACCGAGTCGCGCTCGAGGTTCAGCGCCAGGCCGAACGACGGCGAGCCGTCAGGCGACGGCGGAAACTCCAGCATTTCGCCCTGCATCGCGTCCGACAGGCCGTGCACGCGCACGATGCCGTCGGTCACCGACACCACGGTGCCTTCGTTGCGGATGTTCGCGCTGACGCCGAGACCCTCGATGCGGCTCTTGATCAGTTCGGAAATTTCTGCGGGATTGAGTTGCATGACTCTTTCCTTCTTTCTTTGTAAGGGGCTGGCGGCCTTCAGGCTGCCAGCGCAACTTTCATTTGTTCAAGGCGCGCTTTGACGGAGGTGTCGAGCACTTCGTCACCGACGACCACACGAATGCCGCCGATGAGCGACGGGTCCTGCTGGACCGTGAACTGCAATTTGCGGCCGAAACGCTTTTCGAGCGTGGCGGAGATGTTGGCCAGGGCGGCGCCGTCGATCGGGAAGGCGCTGTACACCACGGCATCCGACGAGCCGGCCTGCGCGTTCGCCAGCGCGCGGAACTGCTTGGCGATCTCGGGCAGCGCGGTGAAGCGGCCGTTCTCGAGCAGTGCCAGCAGGAAGTTGTTCGCGTGCGGCGGCAGCGGCGAACCGTGCGCGCTGGCGACAACACCGAGCACCTGCTCGGGCGTGGCCTTGGGGTTGTCCGCGAACTGAAGCAGATCGGGGTTGCCGGCGATGGCCGCGACGTCGTCGAGCCAGGCGCCGGTGGCGCGCAGGTCCGACGAGGACGCCTGGAACAGCGCTTCGGCGTAGGGACGTGCGATGGTGGCGAGTTCGGCCATGGCGTGATCAGAGTTCGGTCTGCAGGCGGGCCAGCAAATCGGCGTGGACGGCCGGATTCACTTCCTTGCGCAGGATCTGCTCGGCGCCCTTGACGGCCAGCGCGGCGACTTGCTCGCGCAGGGACTCGCGCGCCTTCACGGCTTGCTGCTCGGCTTCGACACGGGCGGCCGCAACGATCTTGTTGCCCTCTTCCGTGGCGCGGCCCTTGGCCTCTTCAACGATGGCCTGCGCACGACGTTCGGCATCGGCAAGACGCTGGGCGGACTCGTTGCGCGCCTGGCCGAGTTCGACTTCCACGCGCTTGTTGGCGGCGGACAGTTCGCTCTTGGCACGGTCGGCGGCGGCGAGGCCATCGGCGATCTTCTGGGCACGATCGTCCAACGCCTTGGCGATCGGCGGCCACACAAACTTCATCGTGAACCCGACAAGAATCAGGAACACGATCATCTGGACGATCAGGGTACCGGTAATGCTCACTTTTCACCCTCTCTTTGGGAATGAATCCGAGGCCATTCAGCGCAGAACGACATGGGTTCGACGAGAAAGCCTGGACCCGATTACTTCGGCAGGTTGGCGATTTGCGAGAGGAACGGGTTGGCCGTTGCGAACCACAGCGCGATACCGGTACCGATAATGAACGCGGCGTCGATCAGACCAGCCAGCAGGAACATCTTGGTTTGCAGTTCGCCCATCAGCTCGGGTTGACGCGCAGCCGACTCGAGGTACTTGCTGCCCATGATGCCGATGCCGATACATGCACCGACAGCGCCCAGACCGATGATCAGGCCGGCGGCCAATGCGACAAAGCTGATAACTTCCATGATGACTCCTAGAGGACTTTGGTTGAAGAGAAAAGAAAAAACGAAAACAGATGATCAGTGATGATCGTGCGCCTGGCCAATGTAGACCAGCGTCAGCATCATGAACACGAACGCTTGCAGCGTGATGATCAGGATGTGGAAGATGGCCCAGGCCGTGCCCGCGATGATGTGGCCGAGCGCCAGGAAGATGCCGGTGGCGGACAGCGTCCAGGCGCCGCCCATCAGGGCGATCAGCAGGAAGATCAGTTCGCCGGCATACATGTTGCCGAACAAACGCATGCCGTGCGAGACCGTCTTGGCGACGAACTCGATCATCTGCATGGCGAAGTTGAAGGGGTACAGCGCCCAGTGGTTGCCGAAAGGCGCCGTGAAGAGTTCGTGGACCCAGCCGCCGAGGCCCTTGATCTTGATGTTGTAGTACAGGCAGATCAGCAGCACCGACACCGACAGGCCCATGGCCACCGAGAGGTCGGCGGTCGGCACGACACGCATATAAGCATGGTGCGGGTCGCCACCGGCGATGCCGAAGATCTGCGCCCAGATGGCCGGGAACAGATCGACCGGAAACAAGTCCATCGCGTTGAGCATGAAGATCCACACGAAGATCGTCAGCGCCAGCGGGGCGACGAACTTGCGGCTCTGGGCGTTGTGGACGATGCCCTTGGCCTGCTGGTCGACGACCTCGATCAGGATCTCGACCGCGGCCTGGAAGCGGCCCGGGACGCCCGAGGTGGCCTTGCGGGCGGCCAGCCAGAGGATCCAGCAGCCGAGGATGCCGAGCAGGATCGAGAAAAAGAGCGAGTCGTAGTTGAAGACGGAGAGATCGGCTACACCTGCAGGCTTGGAGCTCTGCAGATGCGTCAAGTGGTGAACGATGTATTCACCAGCGGTCATACCGTGTTCCGCAGCGTTTTCAGCAGCCATCCGTTACTCGTCTCAAAGTTTCAGGCGCCTGGGGGCCAGCATCACTGCCACCCAAGCCGCCTTCATTGTCACCACCAAGCCCACCAGCATCGCCGGCCAGCTCAGCGCCGTAATCAGCCTTGGCGCGGCGATCAGCATCGCCACCGTCAAGGCCATCTTGACCATTTCCCACAAAAAGAACCCGAACACCGCAGTGCCCGGATTCAGGGACGCAAAGCGTCCGGTCAGCCCTCGCGCGAACACCGCAGCGGGAATGACCACCGCCAGCGCGCCGTATCCGGCGGACCATCCCAGATTTTGCCTCCCCGTCAGACCCCAGGCGGCCAACGCCACCAGCAAGCCCGCCACGACCTGAATCGCGATCACGCGCCACGGCGAGATCAACGGCTTCCTGTCGCGCAGCCGCTGGGCCTCCTCGGCAGTCAGCGGCTTGAAGTCGTCTTCCGGATCGTTGACATCCTCGGGGACTTCCCTCGATGCGTTGCGGGCGATTGTTTTCATTTCGAATGAAGCCCGGATGACGACCCAGAATTTCTACAAAGCCATTGATTATAAGTAAAAACCCATGGCATTCCGCCAGCCCGCACGGCGGAGGGGGAAAAGTTCCCTTGGCATGCGCCGAGGCATCCGCAAGCCGCTTGGGAAAGGCCCGAGCGCCCCCACCATAATTCCTTATGCACCCGATCGCCGACGCCCTCCCCGACGCCCTCTGCTACCTCGACGGCAGCTACACGCCGCTGCGCGACGCCAAGATCAGCGTGCTCGATCGCGGCTTCATCTTCGGCGACGGCGTCTACGAGGTGGTGCCCGCCTACGGCGGCCAGCCCTTCTGCTTCGACGAACACATGGCGCGGCTCGAGCGTTCGCTGGCCGAGCTCCAGATCCGCAATCCGCTCTCCGCGGCGCAGTGGCGCGCGATCGCCATGCGGCTGGTCGACGCCGCGGCACCCGCGCAGCGCGCGGGCATGCAGGGCATCTACATCCAGGTCACGCGCGGCGTGGCGCCGCGCGATCATGCGATGCCGCAGGGCCTGCAGCCGACGGTATTCGTGATGGTGAACCCCATGAAGCCGGTCGCCGATGCGGTGCGCGCCAAGGGCGTCGCCTGCGTGAGCGCGCCCGACTTCCGCTGGCAGAAGGCGCACATCAAGACCACCAGCCTGCTCGGCGCGGTGCTGGCGCGCCAGATCAGCGTCGAGGCCGGCGCCGCGGAAACCATCATGTTCCGAGACGAGGGGCTCAGCGAGGCCTCTTCCAGCAACGTCTGGATCGTGAAGGATGGCGTCGTGAGCGGTCCGCCCAAGGACCAGTGGGTGCTTGCGGGCATTCGCTACGGTCTGATCGAGCGCCTCTGCGCCGACGCCGGCATCCCCTTCACGCTGCGCCGCATCGCCCGCGACGAGGTCTTCGGTGCCGACGAACTGCTGCTGTCTTCCGCCAGCAAGGAAGTGCTGCCGGTGGTCACGCTCGACGGCCGCAGCATCGGCGCCGGCAGCCCCGGCCCGATCTACCAGGCGCTCTACGCCGGCTACCAGCGGGCCAAGGCCCGCAGCCCCCAAGACCAAGGAGTTCCCGCATGACCACCGCACCCGACGCCCCGCTCGACGCCCGCAAGGAATCGCTGATCGAGTACCCCTCGAAGTTCCCGATCAAGGTGATGGGCGCGAAGGCCGACGGCTTCGTGCACGCCGTGACGCAGATCGCCGAGCAGTTCGATCCGCAGTTCGACGCCACGACCGTCGAACTGCGCAACAGCAAGGCCGGCAACTACCTGGGCGTGACGATCACGGTCACGGCCACCAGCCGCGAGCAGCTCGACGACCTCTACCGGGCCCTGTCGAGCCACCCGATGGTGAAGGTGGTGCTCTGATCGCTGCGCTCGAGACGCGGCTGCTCGGCCGCGTCGACTACGCCCCGACCTACGCGGCGATGCGGCAGGCGACGCTGGACCGCAGCGCCGACAGCCCCGACCAGTTGTGGCTCTGCGAGCATGCGCCGGTCTACACCCAGGGCCTGGCGGGCAAGGCCGACCATGTGCTGAACCCCGGCGAGATCCCGGTGATCCAGACCGACCGCGGCGGCCAGGTGACCTACCACGGTCCCGGCCAGGTGGTGGCCTATCCCCTGATCAATCTGAAGCGGGCCGGCTACTACGTGAAGGAATACGTGTACCGGATCGAGGAAGCCGTGATCCGCACGCTGGCCCATTTCGAGGTCACGGGGCACCGGGTTGCCGGCGCGCCCGGCATCTACGTGCGCTTGGACGATCCGTTTTCGCATGCCGCGCTGACCGGGCCGCGGCACCTCGCGGACCCCTTCCGCGGCCTCGGCAAGATCGCCGCGCTCGGCATCAAGGTCAGCGGCCACTGCACCTACCACGGCGTCGCGCTCAACGTGGCGATGGACCTGGAACCCTTCACGCGCATCAACCCTTGCGGCTACGCGGGGCTCCAAACCGTCGACCTTTCTACAATCGGCGTTCAAACAACCTGGGACGAAGCCGCGCAGGTGCTGGGCAGCAAGCTCGGCATCTACCTCGCGCCCTGAGCCCCGTCAAAGAGAAGCCATGAGCACACTCGACGTTGTCCGCGACGCCCAAGGACCCGAAAGCTACAACCCCCTCGCCAAGCAGAAGGCCGCGGCCAAGCTGTCGCGCATCCCGGTCAAGGTGGTGCAGGGCGAGGTGCTCAAGAAGCCCGAGTGGATCCGCGTCAAGGCCGGCTCGCCGACCACCCGCTTCTACGAGATCAAGCAGATCCTGCGCGAAAGCAACCTGCACACGGTCTGCGAGGAAGCCTCCTGCCCCAACATCGGCGAGTGCTTCGGCAACGGCACCGCCACCTTCATGATCATGGGCGACAAGTGCACCCGGCGCTGCCCGTTCTGCGACGTCGGCCACGGCCGGCCCGATCCGCTCGACACCGACGAGCCGCTGAACCTCGCSAAGACCATCGCCCGGCTGCGCCTCAAGTACGTGGTGATCACCAGCGTCGACCGCGACGACCTGCGCGACGGTGGCAGCCAGCATTTCGTCGACTGCATCCGCAACATCCGCGAGCTTTCGCCGCTGACCCAGATCGAGATCCTGGTGCCCGACTTCCGCGGCCGCGACGATCGCGCGCTCGAGATCCTCAAGGCCGCGCCGCCCGACGTGATGAACCACAACCTGGAAACCGCGCCGCGCCTCTACAAGGAAGCGCGCCCGGGCAGCGACTACCAGTTCAGCCTCAACCTGCTGAAGAAGTTCAAGGCGCTGCACCCTCAGGTTCCGACCAAGAGCGGCATCATGGTCGGCCTGGGCGAGACCGACGAGGAGATCCTGCAGGTGATGCGCGACATGCGCGCGCACGACATCGACATGCTGACCATCGGCCAGTACCTGTCGCCCAGCAACAGCCACCTGCCGGTGCGCCGCTACGTGCATCCCGACACCTTCAAGATGTTCGAGGAAGAGGCCTACAGGATGGGCTTCAGCCATGCGGCAGTGGGCGC